>DAORDI010000215.1:0-10002 GCA_035345895.1 Leptospiraceae bacterium | reverse complement strand
TTCAGCTCCTCTTCCCCGTATCCCACCCATGCGAATTCCGGCCAAGTATATACTATATATGGAATTGCATTATAGTTTACATGTCCTTTCTGTCCTGCAATGATTTCCGCGACAGCGATTCCTTCATCCTCTGCTTTATGGGCAAGCATGGATCCCTCAATCACATCTCCAATTGCATAAATATTCGGAATGCTGGTTCTGTACGAATGCGGATCCACTTCAATTCTGTTTCTCTGCGTAAATTTGATTCCAAGTTCTTTTGCACCGAGACCTTCATGAAATGATTTTCTTCCGACCGCAACAAGGACGACATCTCCGGTGACAGTCATTTCCTTTCCGGAAGAATCCTGTGCTCGGACAATGATGTCTTTTCCCTTCTTTTCAGATCCCAATACCTTGTGCCCGAAATGAAAGTTCATTCCCTGAGCTTCCAGAAGCCTCTGCATATAAGCAGACATCTGTCTGTCAGCCGACCCGAAAAGTTTATCCTGCATCTCAAGCACAGTCACCTTTGCACCGAGTCTCATCCAGACAGATCCAAGTTCAAGACCTATGACGCCTGCACCTATGATGATCAGATGTTTCGGAACCTCAGGCAGATTGATCGCATGATCGGATGTGACAATCTGCTTTCCGTCTACAGTGAAGCCTGGAATGTCGATAGGTACAGATCCGGTTGCAATAATGATATTTGCCGCTTTTATAATTTCTTTTCCTGAATCCGAACTGATTTCAATTTCATTTGCACTTTTCAGCGAACCGAATCCCAGAAACCTTTCAATCTTGTTCTTTTTCATCAGATAGTCTACTCCGTCACAGACTTCCTTGACTACCTTGTCCTTTCTTCCAAGAAGTTTCTTCAGATCGAGTTTCACGTCAGTTACATTCACGCCGTGATCTGAAAGTTTATGCAGTGTCTGGTGGTAGGCTTCAGACGAATCCAGAAGAGCTTTTGAAGGAATGCATCCTACATTCAGACAGGTACCGCCCAAGGTTGCTCTTTTTTCAATGATGGCCGTTTTCTGACCGAGCTGCGCTGCTCTGACTGCAGCAACGTAACCTCCGGGGCCCGATCCTATGACAACTGTATCAAATTCTTTCATAATCAGACCTCCAGAAGAAGACGTGTCGGATCTTCAACTGCTTCTTTTATTCTGACGAGGAACTGAACTGCTTCCTTTCCGTCTATGATTCTGTGGTCATAGGAAAGAGCAAGATACATCATCGGTCTGATGACGATCTGATCGTTGACTGCGACGGCTCTCTTGACTATATTATGAAGTCCTAATATTCCGCTCTGAGGAGGATTCAGAATAGGTGTAGACATCATGGAACCGTAAACGCCTCCGTTGGAAATGGAGAAAGTTCCTCCCTGCATTTCTTCGAGGGTGATTGTGCCGTCTTTGACTTTGCCTGCCATTCTGAGGATTTCGGATTCTATTCCGGCAAAACTTAAAAGATCTGCATCTCTGATCACAGGAACAACCAGACCTTTCGGACCGCCTACTGCAACCCCTATATCATAGTAATTTTTATAAACTATATTATTATCTCTGATTTCACCGTTCACGGCAGGGAAAGCCTTCAGTGCCGATACTGCAGCCTTTGTAAAGAAACTCATGAATCCGAGTCCTACATTGTGCTCTTCCTTGAATCTGTCCTTATACTGATTTCTCAGATTCATTACAGCGGACATATCGACTTCATTGAAGGTAGTGAGAATGGCGGCATTGTGCTGTGCAGAAAGAAGTCTGTCGGCAATTGCACGACGGAGTCTTGTCATCGGAACAACTGTCTCTCTTTCTGCGGTGTCAGACTTGATTTTTTTTTCGGCTGGAGGAGGTGTAACGGCAGGTGCAGCGTTTCTGCTTTCAATCTCTGCGAGCACATCCCCTTTTGTCACTTGTCCGTGTTTTCCTGATCCGGAAATTTCTGAAGTATTGATTCCGTTTTCTGCCGCGATCTTTTTTGCAGCAGGGGGCACTGTTTCATTTTTTGCAGTTTCTTTGGATGCGGTATCAGGCTTTGCCGAGTTCTCCGTTTTTTTAGGAGCGGCAGAAGCGACAGCACCTTCCTGAATGGCACCGATTATTTCGCGGACTTTGACTGTGTCTCCTGCTTTTTTTCTGATTTCAGTTATTACACCTGCCGCTGGGGAGCGGAGTTCCATTGTCACCTTATCTGTTTCAAGTTCAGCCAGAATCTCGTCTGCTTCGACCGAGTCCCCTGTTTTTTTTGTCCAATTGATAAGAGTAGCTTCTGTAATCGATTCGCCCATTTCAGGCACTTTGATTTCGACTGCCATTTTGATTCCCTGGATGCATGTATTTATTAAGCTGTAAAGCTCATCTAAATACATACACTTGCAGAATCAGTTTATAAGGCAATCTTTTAATGAAATCTGCAAAAAAACCGAATGAATATCAATACAGTAAGTGTCAGACTTTCAGCTCCTCAGGAAATTCAGGTGCAGAGACAGAAGATTTCAGATAGAGATCAGTAAGGCAGCTGATGGAAAAAACAGGATGATCATGATTTCCTTTTTTTCTGAGCTGTTCTCTTTCCTCTGCTATTCCGTCGATGTGAATCCAGGAATCGCTTCTGCTTCCCGTTTCAGTATCTCTGATTTCTGCATACACTAGAAATTCATACTTTCCGAATTTCCGTAAAAAGATTCTGAATTTTTCTGTGTTTTCTTTTTCGAGTGATTTTCGGAATCGATGAGAATCATTTTTCCTGTCTTCTGCAACTGCTTCGTAAAACCGGTTCAGTACTTTCAGTATTCCCTGAAATTCGGTTTTCTGTTCAGTAATCTCCCGCCAAACCTTGGATTTTTTTTTCCTTTTCTGCATATCTGCTCCTCTGAAGTACCTTTCAGCAAATGTTCAGAAGCAGAGAAAAAAATTTAGAAATTTCACCCTGCAGAGTATTTTTTATCTAGGGACTAATTCGTCTGCCTGCAATCAAATTGAATATCCATCCGAGCACTGCACCCCCTGGAACAGTTACCCATCCCAGAAAAATCAGGCTGAAAAATGTGAGAGGAAATACGCCGAAAAGTCCATAGAGAACATTCATTGGAGGCTCATTCAGGGAACTCCTGCATCCTCCGAAAAAATGAAAACAGACATTCTGTCCGATCAGCATCAGGTACCAGCTGAAATAATGTGCAATGAGTCCGCTGAGAGCTCCTGCACCTGCTCCCTTCCATACTCCGAAATCGCCCGTTCTGGTGCAGAAGAACCAGTAGACAAAGGATGCTGTCAGAAATGAAGACAGGCCTGAATAGAGAGGAAAAAGTTCATAACCTGATCCCTGAGATGTGTAGGCAACTGTGATGCCGATCAGCGTACCGAAGATGAGACAGATGAAACCGAAAAGAGCAGCCAGATAGTATTCTTCTTTCATAAATGTATTTTCTCAGGAACTGATTTCGGAATCAAAGAGATTTTTTCACAAGAGAAAGAATTTTCTCTCCCCATTCTCTGCATTTGTTTTCTCCCATTCCCTTGATGTTCATCAGATCATCCATTGTTTCCGGTTTTTCTTCAGAAATTCTTTTCAGGACGATGTTCTGGAAAACCATAAACTTCTTCCATTTTCTTTTCCTTGCCTCTGCGTCTCTGAAGTTTTTCAGCTGCCGGAAAAGAGGAGGAGGGACATTTGTCTTCTCTGCCGGTTTACGGACTGAACTGCTTTCCGGGCTGCAGAGTCTGGGATATTTTTTTCCTGCGACCCTGATTTTTCCAAGTCCGATGAGTTCCTCCATACACCGAAGAATTGCCTCTTCCGGGATATGTTTTAATGCAGAAAAATGCTCTGATTTTTCCAGTTTTCTTTTCAGTATGTCTTTTGATCTGCTTCCTCTCAGAACAAGAGCAGCCAGTTTTTTTCCCAGTTTTCCGGAATGGTTTCTGACTGTATTTATGATATAATTTTTTTCTTCGAAGGAAAGTTCAAAGCTTCTGTTTTTTTCCCTGATTTCCTTCACTGCATCCAGCCTTTCCCTGATTTGGAGAGGTTTTTCTGTGCTGACAGTACCTGTGCAGACATCACAGTTTCCGCAGTCTTCTATCTCCTCTCCGAAATATCTGCATACAGACTTGAACCTGCATTCAGATGAGCTGAGTGCAAAACGCCTCATTTCTTCAAACAGCAAATCCTTTCTTTCCCGATTCTTTGTCTTTCTGTTGAGAAAAAAGCGGACTGTGCTGTCCCTGTTTTCAAAAAAAAGAATGCAGTCGGAATCACTTCCGTCTCTTCCTGCCCTTCCTATTTCCTGGTAATAGTCTTCAATGCTTCCAGGAATCTGATAGTGAATCACTGTCCTGATATCCGGGTCGTCAATTCCCATTCCGAATGCATTCGTCGCGACAATGATATCTGATTTTCCCGAAGCGAACCTGTTCTGGGTTCTTTCCCGGTCTATAGCCTTACGTCCTGCATGATAGGCAGAAGAGTTCAGACCGTTTTCTTTCAGAAATTTCATTACACTGTCCACCTTGTCCCTTGTGGAACAGTACACTACAGCTTTTCCTTTTTTTTTCTGATTTAATGCGCTGATGAGCATCTGTTCTTTTTCACTCTCGTTTTCAGGACACTCAATCTTTATGTGGAGATTTTTTCTGAAAAAAGAGCTCTTGAATATTTCAGGGTTTTTGAGTTCCAGATCGGAAGAAATATCCTTCATTACAGATGCAGAAGCGGTTGCAGTCAGTGCAAGAATTGGCGGTCTCTGTCCTGAAATTATTTTCCCTCTCAGTCTATGAAGCTCGCTGTACTCCGGACGGAAGTCCTGACCCCAGGCGGAAATGCAGTGTGCCTCATCCACCGCAATCAGATTTATGTTCATTTTATTCAGGATGGAATGAAAATACGAGGAGAGAATTCTTTCGGGAGAAACATAAAACAGGCGGATTTTTCCCTGTACTGCAAGACTTACAGCCTTTTTCTGTTCGAGCTCATCCATTCCCGAATGGCATCTCTCTGCGGGAATTCCTGCTGATTTGAGAGAACTGATCTGATCCTCCATAAGAGAAATGAGCGGAGAAATGACAACAGTCACTCCTTCGGGAAAGATCAGTGAAGCGAGCTGATAGATCAGTGATTTGCCGGCCCCTGTAGGAAAGATGCATACGCAGTCTTTTCCGCGAGTGACCGTCTGAACCGCTTCTTTCTGAAAAGGTCTGAACCTGTCATATCCGAAATGTTTTTTCATGATCAGTTCAGGATTTTGAATGCTCTGCATTTTATTCAGTCAGCCGTCCAGTTCAGAAGATAAGATAGGAAGATTTTTTTCTTTTTCGCGGTGCAGGAATTCTTTCTTCCGTTTTCATTAAAAGCAATTTTAACGTGTTCCAATTAAATTCAGTCAGTTTAAGTAGGGATCTTTTGTGTGCTCTGCAAAGTACTTGTATATTCCGCCCTTGCTGATCAGTGCATCCTTCCAGGCAGCTTCCGGGTCATGTCTCAGGATCATTTCTTCAGTGCATCCGTGCACTGCCCAGGACTTTCTTTCAAATTCTGATTCCAGCTGAAGCGCACCCCAGCCGGAATACCCGTGAAATACTTTGAATACTGAATCCGGAGTCTCCAGAAGCTGAATCAGAAGATCATAACTTCTCGAAAGATAGACTCCGTCGATTATCTTCAGTCCGGGTTCAGGAAAATTTTTGCCGTTGTGGACTATGCTTATAAAGGAACTGTCCACAGGCCCTCCCCAGTAAATAGGGATATCTTTGGATACATTATCAGGAATTCCCACTACAACTTCATGAAGAAAATAAGTTGATTTCCTGTTGATGACAAGTCCGAATGCGCCTGACCTGTCATGTTCGATCAGAAATACTACAGTCTTGTGAAAACTGTCAGTCACAACAGTGGAATTTGAGATCAGTATTTTGGATTTGCAGGATTCCTTGAACTCGGACATTTTTCAGACTTTTCCCGAAATCTGCCTCAGGATTTTATGCGCAATTTCCAGAGTCTGAATGTCTTTTTCTCCGTCCACATTCGGAACAGCAGTGCCGAGAACACATTTGATGAAATGCTCCTGTTCCTGCTTCAGAGGGTTGTCCTTGTGAACGAAAATCTTTTCAACAATGGATTCCTGTCTGTACCTGATCTGTTCCTGACTCAGCTGCGTGTTCGATGAAGCCTGTCTGTGCAGTTCAATTTCCTGGTCTGCAAAATCCAGAAGAATGTAAGCATTCTTATCAGTGATGTTCAGTGTTCTCACTTTGGACTGAGTGTTTCTCGATGCAGTGATGCTTGCAACGCATCCGTTCGCAAACTTCAGAACTACGCTTGCAACATCCTCATGTTCCGATACAAATTTTGAACCCGATGCATGAACCTCTGTCACTTCCGAATTTACAAGATTCAGAACAATGTCAATGTCATGGATCATCATGTCCAGAACCACACCGACATCCTTGATTCTGGCATTGTATGGTGCAAGTCTTCTTGATTCGATCAGCATCGGTGTCTCTACAATTTTTCCGAGTTCGAGAATTGCTCCGTTGTATCTTTCCACATGGCCAACCTGCAGGATCAGCTTATTGTCCTTTGCAATGTTTACAAGTTCTCTTGCCTGTTCGACCGTCTCAGCAATAGGTTTTTCCACCAGCACATGTTTTCTCTTTTCCAGGGCCTGTTTTGCCAGACTGTGGTGCAGAAAAGTAGGGGCGGCGATTACGATTGCATCGGTTTCGGAGAGAAGTTCATCCATGCTCGCAAAAGCCTTTGTCTTGTATTTCTCCGCTATGAGTTTTGTCCTTTCCGGATCAGCATCATATACGCCTGCAAGAGATGCTTCAGCAAGCTGTTTTGCCACGTTCACATGGTACTGTCCCATATGACCTACACCGATAATTCCTAAACTGAGTTTCTTCTCCATTCATTTCCTCTTTTTTATACAGTTCTTTACAGCCGAACTCGGATCATTTTTGTCTGTATTGACAGTGACTGATTTCCCGGCTATTTTCAAGGGTTTTTTTGCTGACCTTTGAAAAGAATTTAGAAAAACAAGTCAGATCAGAAAAATTTGCTCTTGAAAAATCCTTTCCCGGCATCGCCCGATTCTTTTGCAAATTCTTCAATCAGTTCCTTCTGTCTTTTTGTCAGTTTCTTAGGAATTTCCACCTTTACAATGACATGCTGATCTCCCTTGCCGTAAGAACCCAGATATGGAATTCCGTTTCCTTTCAGTCTGAAGGTCTGCCCTGAATCAGTTCCTTCCGGAATGGTCATCTTGACTGTCTTTCCTTCGATTGTAGGGACCTCGATTTCACCTCCGAGGATAGCCATTGTCAGAGGAATGCTTTTAGTCAGAATGATATCATTTCCCTGTCTTTCAAAAATCTCATGCTGTCTGATTCGGATCACAACATAAAGATCTCCGTGACTTCCGCCGTTAGGACCTGCTTCACCCTCTCCCTGAACCTTAAGCCTGTTTCCTGACTCGACTCCTGGAGGAATTTTAATATTGATCGTCCTGACTTTTTCCACGAGACCCTGACCTTTACAGGTCTTGCAAGGATTTGTAATGATTGTTCCTTTTCCGCCGCATCTAGTGCAGCTGGTGGTCATCGAGAAAAACCCTTGAGAATATCTCACCTGACCTGTTCCGCCGCAGTCAGGACATCCTGTAGGATTGGATCCTTTTGCCGCACCTGAACCTTTGCAGTCAGGACATACTTCAGCCCTCGGAACTTCTATTTTCAGTTCCTTTCCCAAAGCAGCATCTTCAAGAGTGATGTCCATATCATATCTCAGGTCATCTCCTCTTCTGGGTCCCCGTCTTCCGCCGCCGCCTCCTCCAGCTCCTCCTTTTCCGAAGAATTCTTCGAATATGTCTCCGAATCCTCCGAAAATATCGGAATAGTTTGTAGCCCCCTGGCCGAATCCTGCACCCCCGCTCACTCCGGCTTTTCCGAACTGATCGTATGCTCTTCTTTTCTGGGAATCCCGAAGAATTTCATAAGCTTCAGTAGCTTCTTTGAACTTGTCTTCGGCTTCCTTGTTGCCTTTGTTTTTGTCCGGATGGTACTTGATGGCAAGCTGACGATAAGCTTTCTTTATCTCATCGTCAGATGCCGTCTTGGAGACACCCAGAATTTCGTAGTAGCTCCTTTCGCTCATAGTCTCAGTCTTACTTTTTGTCCTCATCGACTACTGTATAGTCAGCATCTACAACCTTCTCTCCGGTACCTGCTGTCTTGCCTGAACCTGCTGTTCCTGCAGACTGTTCATTTGGAGCAGACCCGTCAGAAGGAGCACCGCCCTTGCTGTAGAGTTCTTCCGCAATCTTATTTGCAATTCTGGATACAGATTCCTTTGCAGATTTGATTCTTTCCAGGTTGTCGCTGGCAAGCGCTTCTTTTGCTCTTTTGATTTCATCTTCTGCCAGCTGCTTGTCGCCTGCCTGAATCTTGTCGCCGGATTCGGATACAGTTTTTTCCAGAGCATACACAAGGCTTTCAGTTTCATTTCTGGCCTCAGCTGTTTCTCTTGCGAGTTTGTCAGCTGCAGCATTCTTTTCTGCATCCTTGACCATCTTCTGAATTTCTTCTTCAGAAAGACTGGAGCTGGACTCAATTCTGATTTTCTGTTCTTTTCCTGTTCCGAGATCTTTTGCAGATACATGCACAATACCGTTTGCATCTATATCAAAAGAAACTTCAATCTGAGGAACTCCTCTCGGTGCAGCAGGGATTCCCACGAGATCAAATCGGCCGAGAGTTCTGTTGTCTCTTGCCATTTCTCTTTCTCCCTGCAGGACATGCACGGAAACTGCTGTCTGATTGTCAGCTGCAGTACTGAATACCTGTGCTTTTCTGGTAGGGATAGTAGTGTTTCTTTCAATCAGTCTGGTCATCACACCGCCGAGAGTTTCAATTCCGAGAGAAAGAGGAGTGACATCCAGAAGAAGAACATCTGTCACTTCTCCGCCGAGCACGCCGCCTTGAATTGCAGCACCGGCAGCCACAACCTCATCAGGATTGACTGATTTGTTCGGTTCTTTTCCGAAAAGATCTTTTACGAGTTTCTGAACTGCAGGAATTCTTGTGGAACCTCCCACTAAAATCACCTCATCAATGTCGCCTGTGGAAAGGCCGGAATCACGAAGGCAGTTCATACATGGAATTCTTGTTCTTTCTACAAGCCCTTTAGTCAGCTCGTCAAATTTTGCACGGGTCAGAGTCGTATCCAGGTGTTTCGGACCTGTAGAATCAGCTGTAATGAAAGGGAGGTTGATCTGAGTGGACTGAGTTCCGGAAAGTTCTATCTTTGCTTTTTCAGCAGCTTCCTTCAGACGCTGAACAGTATTCTTGTCCTTGCTGATATCGATGCCTGTCTGTTTTCTGAACTCTTCTACAAGCCAGTCAATGATTACCTGATCAAAGTCATCCCCGCCGAGATGAGTGTCTCCGTTTGTTGCCTTTACTTCAAATACGCCTTCACCGAGTTCCAGAATGCTGATATCAAATGTTCCGCCCCCGAGATCGTATACTGCTATTTTGCTGTTCTGCTTCTTTTTGTCGAAACCGTATGCGAGGGCAGCTGCAGTCGGTTCATTGATGATTCTTTCCACTTCCAGACCGGCAATTCTTCCTGCATCCTTTGTCGCCTGTCTCTGTTCGTCATTAAAATATGCAGGAACTGTAATGACAGCCTTAGTGACAGGATGTCCCAGATAGTCTTCTGCAGTCTTTTTCATTTTCTGCAGAACACTTGCAGAGATTTCCTGAGGAGTGAATTCACCTGCAGAGGTCTGAAATTTCACACCGTCATTTCCTGATCTGATGACTTTATAGGAAGTCTTGGAAGCTTCCTCTGTAACTTCATTGTAGCGTCTGCCTATGAATCTCTTGGCTGAACGGACTGTGTTTACGGCATTTGTGATTGCCTGGTTTTTTGCAAACTGCCCAACCAGAGTTTCTCCCTTTGCAGTGAATGCAACGATGGAAGGTGTAGTTCTTGCACCCTCAGAATTCTGTA
>DAORDI010000214.1:0-10063 GCA_035345895.1 Leptospiraceae bacterium | reverse complement strand
GTCTGCAAAGAGACAGGGGGGATTTTTACTCGGCCGTAAACAGAGTGTCTGTTTCCCCTGATCTCATCTCTGTTCCAAACAGTGATTTCAGAACAATCCTGTACTCAGTTCCCGGATTCAGTCCTGCAGGAACCTTGAATGAAACCGATTTTGCCGTCACATTGGAATACTCTGTCACCCTGAGAAGAGCACCGTTTCCTGAGAGAAAGATTCCCTGTTCAGGCATATTTTTGTCAAATTTCAACTGTTCCCCTCTCACTGTCATCAGATCATTTGTACTGAACTTGGATGTCGATGAACTGCTATGATTTTCAAAACTGCTTAATACAGGTGCAGATTTGAGAGCAGGCACACGGGAAAGTTTTGCAGAAAGTGCCACCCTTTTTTCGAATGCCGGACTGCAGGTTGTCTGTATCTTAATCCAGTTCTTTTCTTCCGAAAATCCGTCGTCAAGACTGGCAAAAGGCCCTTTGACCGTTGATTTCAAAGTGCAGAAACCCAGATTGACGCTTCTTCCCTGTGCAAGATTCTCTGTACAGACCCGGACAATATTTTCCATTACAGCTCTTACATCCGCCACTGTAGCAGTGGAACCGTAGGACAGTTCCTGAACAAACTGTTCAAAAGAAACCGTGCCTGACTGTACTGTTCTGGCAACACAGGGAACAGACGCAGAAGTCGAAAGTCTGTTTTTTACGAGTGAATATTTTATCATATTCGATCCTTTAATCATTATTGGCTCATCATAACAAAAATAATGAGAGACGTAGGGTTATCCATTATTTTATAACTAAAATTAAGTCAATTAAATTAAAATATGAATTTAAATGGGTCATGGCCTCCCCCTCTCCTAAACGAATCCTTTCTCGTTTTGGAGAGGGGTGGCTGGAAGCCGGGGTGAGGTTAACGATCAAGACCAACGCTCCGAACCCCAAGCTCCTTTGTCATAGTTCGACTAGCTCACTATGACAAATATGTCAAGTCCTATTCCCTATTCCCTATTCCCAACTTGACAGCACCGTGCCTCATTTAGAATAAGAATAAACAGGCACAGGGAATACACTTGAAAGAAAGAATTTTTATACCGGTCAGCACGGGAACCTTCGCTGCAGAATTTTATTTTGAACAGGGAAGAAAACTTCCGGGAATCATTTTCCTGCACGATATTACAGGAATTCAGGAAAGCACCAGGGAAACAGCCAGACATCTTTTCAAGGAAGGATACCAGGTACTGATTCCTGACCTTTTCAGCAAGGATGGGGCCTGGAACTACTGCGTCAGAATGCTGTTTGACAAGGTATGCAGAGACAATGAAGAAAACAATCCAGCGATGATGGAAATCCACGAACTGATCGAAAAATTCAAGGATTTTGAAGAAGTGGATTCCGAAAATATCGGACTGATCGGTCAGTGTCTCTCAGGCGGATTTGTACTGCAGGCGGCAATGAGACCTGACCTGAAGGCTCCTGTTGTATTTCATCATTCTTTCGGCTTCAGCGGAAGCGGAATGCCCAAGACCTGTGTCCCCAAGGTACAGCATAAAATTCAGGGACATTTCAGCAATTTCGACTTCATCACTCCGAAAGAAAGAGTGGCTGAGCTTAAGACTGATCTCGGAGAAAAACTTGAAGACCATTATTATGATCTTCCTCACGGGATTCCTCATTTCTTTGAACTGACTTCAGAAGGGAAAAGAGCCTATTCCAATATGCTCCAGTTTTTCAGAACAAATCTCGTCTCAGCCCAAAAGGATTCGGATGAATCTTAAATTTCCTGTTCTGACTGCCGCACTGATTTTTTTTACAATGCTGCCGGTCACAATGATTGTTCCTGTATTCAAGGAAATCATCAAGGACAGACTGGGCGGAAACAACCTTGCAGTCTCCTATTTCATGAGCATTGCAATGCTTGGATCATTCCTCTTTTCTCCTGTGGCAGGTTATGTTTCGGACAGAATCCGATCGAGGAAATGGCTGATTTCCGTCTTTGCAGTCCTCGACGGAATCAGTCTTATCTCCCTGACATTCACAAGAGATCTTTATGTTCTGCAGGCTCTGCGTTTTGCAGAAGGAGCATTTCATATTTTTGTAATCGGGCTTCTGCTTGCGCTGATGGCGGACAGGGAAAATGATCCGAACAATACCCGGTTTTACAGGAAGGGAATCATTTTGGGCACTGCAGGCACATTTCTCACTCTGGGCGTAGGGTTAGGATCACCGATGGGAATACTGGGAAAGAAAAACCCTGACCTGCCGTTCATCATCGCAGGAATCATCATGATTTTTATTGGAATTGTATCCTCTCTGTTTCTGAAAGATTATGAATTCCAGTTTCATAAAAAAGTCACCTTGGATACCTGGAAGGCCGCCTACAGAAATAATCCGCTTGTTGTGATACCGTGTATATACAATTTCATCGACAGGTTCACTGTAGGATTCTTTGTCAGCATATTCAGTCTTCATCTCAGGGAGGATCTGCATCTGAATCCGGGGCAGACAGGCCTGCTCCTTTCTTTTGTCTTGATTCCAATGAGTCTCTGTTCCTATCCTTTTGCTGTCATATCCAGAAAGACAAATCCTGCACTCTGGATGATGACAGGTTCAGTCATTTACGGAGCAGCGCTGGGAAGTGCAGGTTTTGCCGAGAACAATTATGTGCTTGCATTTCTTCTGCTTGTATGCGGAATCGGTGCAGGAGTCATGTTTGTTCCTTCCATGATGCTTGTTTCAAGACTTGTTCCCCAGGAACTGAATGCCACAGCGATGACTGTGTATACAGGAATCGGTTCCATCGGGTTTATGCTGGGACCGATCTCTGCAGTCCTTCTGGATGAAACTGTATTTTCATCACTGCAGAAGGACATTCGATTCGGTTCACTGGCACTCTTTTTCGGAATGCTGGAAATTCTCACAGTAATCACGACTCTTCCTTTTTATCATAGACTGCAGGAGAAAAAAATATGACAGCAGAAGTCCAAAGTTATTTTGTTTTTGCATTTGTTCTGTTCTCGGCCTATAAACTGACTGAACCGGTCTGGCAGTATATCTACAGGAAATTTTTTCCTGCATCAAAAAATAATGAAAAATCACATTCCTGCTATTCTGAAGCCTGTTCTAAATGCAGAGTGGACTGAAGTTTTTCTGTATCCTGATTTTCTGCGGAACAGCAGTGCAGGCACAGTACCATCCGTTCGATACAATGCCTGCATCCGCAGAGTCAGCCGGTCTTGCAGGAAACAGTCTTTCGATCAAGGACAGAAATATGAACATCTATTCCAATCCTGCGCTTCTGGCAGGAACAGACAGAACGACTGTCTCCGGGGGACTTTATTTCAGCGGAAAGGGAAGAACGACGAGTGCAGTCCTTCCCTCTCAGGCAGGAATGTATGTTCCTTATTCCGAAAATCTTGGGTTCGGGTTCAGAATGAAATCAACATTCGGAAATAACTTTCCGTATGAAAAAAAAGTGACTCTTTTCAGTTCTCAGATTTTCGCAGCATACCGAATGAATTCATTTTATTTTTTTGCGGGACTGGGGCCCTCTCTTGCTTACAGAGGAAGAGAACAGTCCAACTACTCCGGAAGTTTTTCTGCGGGAGTCAGTTACGAATGGAACAGGGTAATTGTTTCTTTTTCTGCTGAAAGGCCGGGACTCAATTTCCGGTTCAGGGCATTCAGGGACAGTGACAGACTTCAGGAAAGATTTCCGGATATTCTGAGTTTTGCATTGGGATATAGTATATCCGATTCTATCCAAATTTCATGGGAAACCAAAAGAGTTCTCTATGAAAACTCAGTGTATAAACTGAATGATTCGGACAGCAGACCGGACTATGAAAGAGGGATCGGCGGGAAATGGAAAACAGGAGCAGGGATTCAATACGAGCTGAAGGAAGAATCTGTCTGGAAATTCAGAGCTGGCGGTGAATTCGGAGGCATTTATGATGAGAAAGGAAGAAGCAGAAGATCCTTCGGTCTGGGACTCGGACTGACCATGGAGCCTTCCTCTGCAGAGAGTTCCCCTTCTTTCAGTTTTTCCATTCTGGACTACAGCCTTTTTCATACAAAAGGCGAAAGACCGAGAGAGGCATTTTATTATTTTTCTGCAGGAGTTTCCTGGAAATGATTGTAAGAGCTGAGAAATGGGTCAATGACGGATTCTGTCTGGGTTATGCGGAAGGCAGACCTGTATTTATACTGGGAGCAGTTCCCGGGGAAGTGGCAGAAGTGGAACTGATTTCTGAAAAGAAAGGTGCAATACACGTAAAGGCAGTGAAGATTCTCATTACAGAAAAGGAAAGAATTACATCCGACTGCCCTGTCTATATGAAATGCGGAGGATGCAGATTCAGACATATCAGTTACAGTGAAGAAAAGAAACTCAAGATTTCACTGCTCCAGAAAGAATTTCTATTCCGAGGAATTGCAGATCCGGGAGAAACCCTGGAGATCGAAATTCATTCTGCAGATTCCGACGGATACAGGAACAATGTGCAGCTGAAAGGAGATGAAGCATTCTTTGGATTTCATGCAATCAGTTCCAACCGTGTAGTGGAAATTCCTGCTTCAGGATGCAGACTTCTTTCTGATGAGCTGAATCAGCATCTGCATCATATCCGTTCAGGAAAAATGGATTTTCCAGAAAGCGGAAAACTCAGACTGAACTTTGACGGAACGGTCGCGGAATATTTCAGAAAGAATTCCGTCTTTGAAGTATCCGGAAAAACATTTCTCTGTCCTCCTGACGGGTTCTTTCAGATCAACAGATTTCTGACCTCCGAATGGCTGGAAGAAATCATGCAATTTATACCGGAAAGTACCAAAAATATTGTGGAGCTTTTTTCAGGATGCGGACTCATTTCCGTATTTGCAGCTGAAAGATGCGAAAAACTTTACGGGTATGAGGCACATGATCTTTCCTGCAGATTTGCAGAACAGAATGCGGGCAGAAACAGGATCAGAAATGCACAGTTCAAAAGAAAGGACCTGTACAGAAAAATCCCCGCAAGGGAATTTGCAGAATCGAATCTCTGGATTGTAAATCCTCCCAGAAACGGTCTGACAAACGACATTGCGGACATCCTCAGAGAAAAACTTCCCGAAAGGATCATCTATTCCAGCTGCAATTACATCAGTCTTGCAAGAGATCTGAAAAATCTGCAAAATCATTATAAAATCATTCATCTGTCCATATTTGATTTTTTCCCCAGAACCCCCTACTTTGAAACACTGGCTGTGCTGGAGAGGGAAAAATGATTTCAGCTTTCAAATACCTTGACTTGCATAAACTGCCGGAGAAGATATGGACAGAATTTCATCGAAGAGACACGAAAGCCGGTCAGAGACCGATTTGACCCGCGAGCATCAACGGAGGAGACCTTGAACCGGTTTAAGAAGATCTTTATCGCAGTATTGATCTGCTGTGTATTTTTTGTAAACGGATGTTATTCTTATTTTTTGATTCCAAATAACGAGAAGCAACTTGAATCTGAATTAGAAAAAGTGATGACTTCTAAAAGGGACGATCAGAAAAAAGTTGTGTTTCTAGGGTTTCTGGAGTATTACCTAGCAAGCGCAATAGTTTTGCCATCGTCCTTTGCAAAAGCCATCTGTTACTTTAAAAGTACAAAATATATTAATCTGAAATGTTTGCCCAATGACGAAATATGTAAAGCAACAGTTGCAAAATGGGCGCAAGAAAAGAAATATGCAAATTCTTTTCAGATTGCTAAAAACCATAATCTTTGTGCAATGCCAAGTTTTTCTATTTCAATGTCTCGTTTCTTTTTTGATGAATTTCAAAAAGGGAAAACAGATCCCAAAATCATTGATTCGGAGAATGAAAAGTTTAGAAAATTTGCTGACTTATATTTCGAGGAATATGGAAACCAATCTGTAAAAGATTTTGCAAGAATATTTGAGCTAACTGAAGATGGAAAAATAATGAATCTGCGGGCAGATGCAGACTACTATGTCATTGGAAAGTTTCTGCCTGTGGAAAGAGAACTGACTTGGTTGGGGTATCTGACCTATTATTCCACCATTATTCCTTATGTTCTGACCTTGGGAATGATTCCATCCATAGAGCATAATAAAATCACTCCTTCTTATTATATTTTCGATAAAGACTTTAATCAAATTGCTGCCTATCATTATCGCAGTGAATACTGGCTTGTCAGTACAGTCTGGCCGCTTGACTCCAAATATCCCGTCAAACCGGATGCCTGGCAGGTTCCGGAAAACGTTATTTTAAATTTTACACCGTCTGTTCTTGAATTCAAAAAGGAATTGGCCAAGTTCTGCGAGGTAAATAAATGCTGAATGAAACTCAGTTGAGAATCAAAGTTCTCCAGCAAGGATAGGCTATGGCAGCTTGCAAGTGCGATACGCGCAGAACTGTCTGCAATTAAAATCATAATAGGTTAAGATTTTCCAACTCCTGCTTCAAATCTTCAACTGAATAGTCAATAACTGGAACTTTATTTCTATTACATTCACTGATAAAATCGTAGATATTCTTACCGCTTATTTTAGCTGCTTTCGAAATTGAAATTTTTCCATCACGGTAGAGAAACAAAGCATAGCTCAGTTTAATATCCTCAGCAATGCGCTCCTTAGAATAAGAAAGTTCAAGTCTGTCCGGTAAATCAAGAGTAATGAGCATAATCTATTTATCGCAGAACTGTATTTCGGATGCAAGCTTTTTTTACCGGGCAGACTCTGTCTCCCTGTTCCAGTCCACAGTGATCAGAGTGATATCATCCTGAACTTCCTTTCCGATGATGAACTGATTCAGCCGCTTCAGAAGATAGTCTGATGCATCTTCTGTACTGAAGTCGCGGCATTCTGAAATTGCAGCTTTCAGTCGGTCCTCCCCAAAAGCCTCTTCAGATGCTCCGAACTGTTCAAACATGCCGTCAGTAAACAGAAAAAGCCTGCTGCCTTCATTAAAATCCATTTCAATAAAAGGCACATCATAGCAGGCCTGCAGTCCGATAATTTTCCCGCCTGACTGAAGAACTGTCAGTGTATCATTATTCTGCATGTAAAGATCATGATGACCTGCCGAACTGTAGTACAGCCTGCGGGCAGAAAGATCTATATCTGCGACAACACAGCTGTAATAACTGCCTATGTTCCTGTATTTGGAATGAAATTCATTATTCAGGATCTCAATGACACCCTCCGGTCTCTGAATGAGCTGCTTGATCCCTTCATACTCTGACTTCAGAAGCATTGTGACCATTGCCCCCTGAATCCCGTGACCGGTTGCATCTGCCATAAAAATCCTTACATAATCATGACGCAGATACGTAACGTCATAGAAATCCCCTCCTACATCCCCCATCGGAAAATACCGAATGGAAAAATTGAGTCCCATTTCATTGGGCGGAATCTTGCTGATGATTGCTTTCTGTATTTTCTTGGCTATGTTCAGATCGTCCCGGAGAGACTTCAATGTTCTGTCGAGCTGCTTTGTCCTGGTTTCGACGGCCTCTTCGAGCTGAAGTCTTACCAGATTCAGCTCCTCATTGGACTTCTGCAGATTCCTGTAGTGCATATCCGCATCCGAAAACGACTTGGAATATCGGATGGACAGAAGAAATGCCTGACTGAAAATAAAAACTATGATGCCCACCGGAAGCATATAAAATGTGGAGATTATTCCGCTGATGAACAGTATATCATTTCCCCCTGTGATCAGAAGAGCCAGATTGCCGAAGAGCATTGGAGCAGAACCTTCTCTTTTCCTGACATACGCCATAATTAATGCATATATCGCATGGGCAATCCCGAACAGAATGAATATTCTGAAATAGACAATAAAGCCGGTAAAGAGCTCCATAGGCGCGAGAAAGAGTGAAATGATTGAAAGCACACATAGGATCTGCATGAGATATTTCATTCTGGCAGAATATTCTTCCGGGAAAATCTTATGAATAAATCCGGCCATTAGTGGAGGCAGAGCATAAAAGCTGATATACTCCAGGGTATAGAGCTGCTCTCCCCGAAGAGGGAACCAGTAAGTGATGAATCTCTCCTCTGTCACGAGAATACGAAGAGCGACACCGATGCATAAATACGAAAAATAGAGCGTCGTTATGTCCAGTCTTCTGTTCATGAATACAATAAAATGATAAAAGCCTATCATCAGAATGGAGCCAACAAGAACAAAAGCCTTCACTGCCTTCAGGAAAAAATAATTTCTGAACCCTGTAGGACTTCCTATATAAATCGGGTACCAGAGTCCTGACTCGGAATGATGATGATTGGAAATATGAACTGTCAGATTCAGTGTATGGGATCTGTCTCTGCAGGTAAATACCTTAGGCCAGTAGTCCGCGATATCAGACTTCGCCTTGGAAGGCTCTCCGTCCTTTCCCAGAAAGACTCCGTTCACAAAGGCTGCATAATTTGATCCCTGATCATAGAACAGGAATTCTGCATTGTCGAGGTATTTTTCCGGAAGGAGGATCTTCAGTGTGTAAGTTGCGTACCGAATTGGCTCTTTTCCCTTAGGCCAGACTCCGGGAACAGGAAACAATTCAGCAGGGTCGGAATTTTTTTCAGGCGGAATAAATTCTTTCCAGTGGATTCCCCAATCCCCTCCCAGTCTTACAGGATGATCCAGATTTACATTTCTAAGATCTATGACTCCATTGACTGCCTTGGGTGCAAAAACTGCTTCATTTGAACACGAAACGCCCAAAAATAACAGTCCCGCATAAGCCAGAAAATAGAATAACCTGCGCAAAATCTCCCTCTAAATTCATTTTTTCCAAAAGCCGACTTACGGCTATAGAATTTTTTCAGCTTTTTATGTGAGAAAAGGGACTGCGTTGAAACAGTCCCTGTCATAAATCAGGTGTTGGGTACCTGTTTGGAAATATTTTTCAAATCGTCCAGCTGCTTTTTCCAGAGTTTGATGTCCTTTTCAGCAGTCGCTTCCTGATCGGGGGCGAGTCCCTTGTGCTCTTTGACAAACTCCATCAGTTCCAGTCTCGATTCCATTTCACGGATCTTGTAATCAAAGAAAATTCTCTGCTGCTCAGGAGTCACCCCTGCCTCTTTCGGGCTGGACGGAGTTTTTCCAGGTTCAGAGTATTTTCCAAGTCCGACCATCCTGTTGAAATTGCTTTCAGCTGCAGTATAATTATCCAGATACTGTCTTCTTTCCTGAATTTCCTTTTCAGTCAGAGGCTGACGGAAATCATTCGGAATATAAATATTCTTAGGATATTTCGCTGCAAAGTTTCTCCACTCTTCCTTGACTTTCTCTCGGTGCTTGTCGTCAAAAGTCTTTTTCATTGCAGAAGCCCAGAGACGGTTTGCTTCATTTTCCATATCCTGTGACTCAAACGGATTTGGAGCATCTGCATAAAAATCCTTGAAGCCCTTGTCATTCGGCACTGTATAGTCTTCTTCCTGACCGTTCTTCACTGTCTTCTTTTTCTTGTCATCACTGTTGAAAAGAAAATAAGTGGCTATCGCTCCGATGAGAATGACAGCCAGTATATAAATAAAGTTTTTTTTCATGAAATCTCCTTATTATGTAAGTATGCTTGCAAGCCAGGAAATCACCTGACCGAAGAAAGTATTTGTGAGGAAGTTCTTCAGATCCACCGGATTTCTGTTCAGTGAGTCGTTGTACCAGGCATTGTATTCGCTGACCTGAGGAATGGAAAGCTTATACTTTGCATTGATCGCCTTGATCAGCTCATTTGCCATCACAGAATGACCGTACATATTCGGGTGAACTCCGTCCAGACCGAAAAGACCGGGTTTTCCTGGAAGAGGCCAGTTTGCTCTTGCATTTCCTGGAGTGTATCCGCCGGGACCAGTGATCGGTCTTCCGTTTTCCTTGATGTCGTCAAACAGAACCTTCGCATCTGCCACCGCAAGATTCATTGCAGCTGCCTGCGCCTTGATTTCATTGTTGAGCATTGTCAGGAATGTTGTGATTGTCGTTACCTCAGTCGTATCCAGAACCTGATTCGGGTCAGAAACGGAATTTCTGTAGAAAGCCTTGAGTCCTGTATAATTTGCTCTTCCCTGAGGATCAG
>DAORDI010000213.1:0-10073 GCA_035345895.1 Leptospiraceae bacterium | reverse complement strand
GACATATAAAAAATTCCAGCCGACACCGAGCAGTATCAGAGAATATGCAAAATGAAAAAATGTATGATCAATGAAATTAATAGCTGCGCATATTAAAAACAGAACTGCTCCTGCCATCATTACTTTTCTGTCACCGAATTTTTTGATCAGGCTTCCTGTAAAAAAGGAAGGAACAAACATTCCCAGAATATGAAACTGAATGATCTGCGTAATATCGTTCATTTCAAAATGATGATGTTTCATTCCTAGAGGAGTTGCTGTCATAATCAGCACCATCACTGTATAGGAAATGCTTCCAAGTCCGATGATCTTCAGAAGAGGGGTATGAAGAAAAAGCTCAGATGCAGATCTGCTTGTTTTCCAGTTCATCGGAGCAGGCTTTTCCGTGCGGAGGAACAGAAGGCATATAACTGCTCCTCCGTATAAAGGGTAGGTAAGAATAAAACCTCCCATAAATCCGAGATTTTCAAACATTTGAAGTCCCCATTTATAGAGATTGGGTCCTACCAATGCAGCAATGACACCGCTTGCCAGCACAAGCGATACTGCTCTTGACTTAAAGTCGCGGTGAGAAACTTCTGCAGCGGCAAAACGAAAGTATGTGGAAAATCCATTCATAAAACCGATAAAGACAGTACCGGCACAGAAGAGTAAAAGATTTTTCTGTTCTATTCCAAAGATACTTAGGCTTGTCCCTAGAATTCCAAATGCGAGTCCAAGAAGAAAACCGCTTCTGCGGCCGAATCTTGCCATATAAAATGATGCAGGTATCGTCAGAATTAATGCTGCCAAAATCATCAATGAGCCAGGCAGTGTGGAAAGGGATTCAGTTCCGCTGATCTCAAGACCGATCAATGCATTGACTGAAGTGAAAAGAATTGATCCTGACTGCACAAGAGCCTGACTGAGAAAAATGATCAGAAGATTCTTATGCATAGAAACTGCATTTGTTTTTGACTCCATCTATACATTCCAAATCAGGCATATCTCAGATTCAATCATATTTTTGATAAGCGTACTACTGCGCAGTATTCAATTTGCAGATTCAATTGCTTTGTCATCTGAGCAGACTAATGAGCCGTTCAAAATCATCATACAGAAAATCTTTTCTCCTGTCTTAATGCAAAATTCACAAGCAGGATAAGGGCAGGCACTTCGATCAGAGGCCCTATTACAGCTGCAAATGCAACTCCTGAATTGATTCCAAAAACAGCAATTGCAACAGCAATTCCAAGTTCAAAATTGTTTCCTGCTGCAGTGAAAGCAAGTGATACACATTTGGAATAATCAGTCCCTGCTCTTTTCGCAAGAAAAAAAGCACTGAAAAACATTATGGCAAAATAGAACAGAAGCGGTACAGCAATCCTTATCACATCCAAAGGTATCTGCACGATCAGACTTCCTTTATAACTGAACATAACTACAATCGTAAACAGAAGAAATACCAGAGTCACTGGACTGATCTTAGGAACAAAAACATTCTGATACCAGTCCCTGCCTTTTGCTCTGACAAGCGTAAACCTGGTGATCATTCCTGCAATGAAAGGGATTCCCAGATAAATAAATACGCTTTCAGCAATCTGAGAAATACTGATATTCACTTCCGCCCCTTTTATTCCGAAAATTCCCGGCAGATAAGTGACAAAAATATAAGCGTAAATACTGTAAAACAAAACTTGAAATATGCTGTTGAATGCAACCAGACCGGCGACATATTCATTGTCTCCTTTTGCAAGATCATTCCAGACAATCACCATCGCAATGCATCTTGCTATCCCGATCATAATCAGACCTATCATATATTCAGGCTTATCATTAAGAAATATAACAGCCAGTCCGAACATAAGTACCGGACCGATAACCCAGTTCTGAAACAGAGACAGAATCAGAACCTTTCTGTTCCTGAACACATTTCCCATTTCCTCATATTTAACTTTTGCAAGAGGAGGGTACATCATCAGGATGAGTCCTGCAGCGATCAGTAAATTTGTTGACCCGCTCTGAAATCGGTTCAGCAAGTTCGGAGTATCCGGGAAGAAATGACCTATTCCGATTCCCAGAAACATTGCGGAAAAAATCCATAGAGTCAGATATCTGTCCAGGAAGGACAGTTTTTTTTCTGAATTCATTTTACCTTCTCTTCGATGAATTTACTGCAATAGTCCCTGATTTCATCTCTGGTCCTGCGGAAAGCAACTGCAATTTCCTCCTCTGTTCCTTTTACTTTGGAAGGATCAAAGAAGTTATGATGAAATCTTTCTGCTTTGGAAGGAATATAAGGACAGTTTTCCTTTGCATGATCGCAGACAGTTATGATGAAATCAAAATTTATATTCATATATTCACTTACATTATTGGAAGTATGTCCCGAAATATCAATGCCCGCCTCCTTCATATACAGAACTGCCTTGGGATTCACTCCGTGAGTTTCAATTCCTGCACTCCATACTTTTGCTTTCTCCCCGGCGAAATGCCTAAGCCATCCCTCGGCCATCTGACTCCTGCAGCTGTTGCCTGTACACAAAACCAGAATATTCTTCATTTCCTTCTCCTATTTTGTATATCGCAAATATACGATTATTATATCAAGCAGATTTTCTGCCTCTGAATGAAAAATATGTTACAGACTGTCTGTACAGTTTATGCAGAGGAAAAAGGTTTACCGCAGAGGCCCCGATACATCTTTATGAAAAGATGAATACAGAAGAAATAATAAAAAGTTTAGAAGAAGAATTGGGAATTATCCTTATTCGGACGCAGCTGGAAAATGTCTTGGATGACGATTTTTGTTTTGCGAATGAAGTCCATATTTGCAGGGGGATGATAATCTCTTTGGGAATATGCAAATTAGATATTTCCGCTCTCCCAAAATCACTAGGTCAAGCGATTGATTTAAAATATTTGACCATAGATAATTGTGTAAATTTAATTCACTTTGAAAGTCTTGCTAATTTAAAAGATCTGGATGGACTAAGGCTTTGTAATTTGTCAATTGTCAGCCTGCCGAGCGAAATTTCAAATTTACCGAATCTAAAAAAAATATATTTGAAATCAAATTCATTTCTGGAAAGCTTTAACAGCCTTGCCTATCTTTATAATCTTGAAGAGTTATACTTAGCAGATTTGGAAATAAAAAAGTTACCACAGGAAATTCGCTGCAATAAAAAATTAAAAAAGATAGCTCTTAATTTTTCTGAAAATCTTTTTGATTACAATGTTTTGAAATTTATAAAAAACACTTTAGAATACTTTGAAATTACTTTTGAAAAATACTCTCGAGTTCCCAAGATTGTAAGAAGTTTTAAAAATCTGAAAGTTTTTTTCATGAAGACGACTTATGGTTTTAAAGATATTTCTAATTTAAAAAAATTAAGACATCTGAAAGAGATAACATTAGCAGGTTTAAAAACTGATGCGCTGCCAAAGAGTATAAATACTCTGAAAAATCTTGAAGTACTTCGGATATATGAAGCAGATCCTATTAATGCAGATAAGCTGAAAGGACTGAAGAATCTTAAACATTTGATAGGAACAAAACCTCCAAAATATGCTTACACCTTTCATAAACTTGAAACTCTAGAGGCTGCATCCTATGACCTTACAGATGTATCTATGATAAAAAATTTAAAAAGGCTGTCAGAACTCAGTTTGCGGGTTGATCAAGCTGCTGAATTGCCGGAAGAATTATTTACCTGTTCCAATTTAATTTCCCTTGCAATAGAGGCGAATCTTGAATATATCCCAGAATCTGTTTCAAAGCTTGAAAAGTTGGAGGAATTGACATTGAGAAATTGTATGAATTTAAAAGACATTCAAGCGATTAATAAATTGAAGAACTTACAGCTTCTGAGAATTTTTGAGCTGACAAATAGAGATATCGAAAGGCAAATTATGCCAAGAGAAAATCTGCATTTGGATATTCGATACATTGATTAACTTCAAATCTCAGTGTCTCTGTGGAAATACTTCACCGGAGCGACTCTGCATCAGAAAGGATGCGGATTTTCCAAACCGTCAGTACAATTTCAGACTAACTGCCCATAGATAAAAACGCACCCGACAGACAGGTGCAGTCTTTTATTTACCTATATATCCGTTCAGTTTAAATGACCCCAAAATGTCTATTTCAACTTTCTGATATAGAGTTCCTTTTTAACTCTAGCCACAGTTACCCCGGACTCATCCTTGATTTCTGTCTCATAGAAACGAGTGGTCTTTTTTTCCTTTGCAGTAATGTTTTTGATTTCTTCCAGTTCGGCGTCGGAAATATGAAAGAGCACCTTTACAATCCCTTTCCCCGGTTTCAAAAACTCAATAGACGCACTTTTATCCCAGACCATATAATCATCTCCCAGATTTCTGATCAGAAGAAACATATAAAAAGGATCACACATTGAATAAAGCGATCCTCCGAAATGCGTTCCTACATAATTTGTATTGGATACAGTCAGAGGCATCGAGACTTCCACTGTATTTTTGTCTATGATGGAAGGACTCACTGATGCTCCTCTGTAGGGACCAAACATTCGGAATGCCTCCTCCATTCCGTAATTTTCAGAAAGAAATTTCCATAATGGGAAAACAGAAAATTCTAATGATTTTTTATTTTTTTCCATATCAGTAAGGTTTTTGGCCGTTGTAGTTTCCCGGAGGATCGTAATTGCATCCTATTATCATCCCTGCATTGCTGGGACAATTGGCAAGATAACATCCGAGTTTTGTTGAATTCTTCCATACCACCTGAGTGTAATGCCCGCAGACTTTTCCTGAAGCACAGGAGTTGCTTGAGTAGGTATAATTGGATTTTTCCGAATACCAGGAAGTCACCGCATCCGTCACAGTCCAGCTGCTCCCGCTTCCCCAGAAAAGATTTTCTCCATAACCTGGATTTGTCGGTCCTGCAGTATGACTGAGCTGACATCCGTTATTTGCCAGGTATTCTACCTTCGATTTGGAATAGGCTCCTACTGTCGCATCCCAGGAAAGACTCGGCAGTCCTGCATTTTCCTGAGTTCTCACCTTGTTATGCTCCGATGTGATTCCTGAAACAGCTGAATACTCTGTGGCAGATGAGGAAGAGGCAGATGCCAAGACGGCGACAGCTGCAATTGATGCATTATTATTCTTTTCCTTTTCAGGAGAGATGATGCTGCACTGAATCAGGAACATCAGACTGAATATAGTATATTTCATAAAAGATCCTTTACTCGCTCTGATTTCAGATAAGATTATATACTGAATCAGGTCAAGACTTTTTAGTACTGCCGCAAGTCCTCACCGGATGACCTGACCGGTTTTTTTAGAGGAAAGAGATATGCAGTTTTTTTAATATGTTTTTTTAAATGTAATATTAATTTATTATATAATATATTATTTAATAAGCACAAAATTAAACTATTGCGTCAGGAACATTCTGAAACTGCGAGGGATTCATCTTCGAGACAGATAAAGCCCAGAATCAGGTCTGGATTACTTTTTTGCCATTGCTGCTGATGATTTAGTGATTATTTGAAGACAGGTCTTCTGTTCTCATGAATTGACCTAAGGCCTTCCTGCCCATTGGAAGAACTGACTGCATCGGAAAGTCCCTGAATATCCCTTTCCAGATTGACAGAAGCAAAATGTCTGACCTGCTCCAGTATTCCCGACTTCAATCCAGTGACAGATTCCATTGCCATATCCTTGAAAGTCCTGCAGTATTTTCTGGCTCTTTCCAGAAGGTCTTTTTCATCAAGAGCAGTTTCATCAATCAGACCGATATTCATTGCTTCTTCAGCCTTGACCATTTTTCCTGTATAAAGCAGTTCTCTTGCAGTTTTCAGACCCACACTCTGAGTCAGAACATATGCAGTGACTCCCGGAAAATTCAGTCCTATCAGAGACTCAGGAAAGGAAATCCTGGGCTTTTTCTGTATCATTATTTTATAATCAGAATATAATGCAAGAACAGCTCCTACTCCGAATGCATGACCGTTGACTGCTGCAATGACAGGTTTGCTGAAAAACAGAGCCTCATGAGAGACATTTACAGCAAGAGACACGCCTTCAAATATCTCTTCTCTGCTCTTTCCGATGAAAAACTCAGGATTGAATCCTTTCGAAAAATACTTCTCATTGTCAGATGAAAAAATCACTGCCTTGACTTTCCTGTCGAGTGAAAGTTTCTTCAGGAGATCTCTCAGCTCCAGGAAAAATTCTTTTCCAAAGGAATTGAATTCATTTGTCTTTACATACAGTTCTGCAATGTAATCGTTTCGTTCTTCTCTGATCATATCTGCTGCAGTTCTCCTTTGACAGTCATTTACATCAAAGGTATAGAAGACTCAATCTGTCAAGCTGAGATTCACTTCATATCCTTGAATTCAGGAACTGCCGCAGTATATTATCTTTTTCCTGCAACCCATTCATTGAATAAAGACACTGCCGCCTTATCAATGCCGCTGATAATGGAAAGATGGTTTTCATTTTTTATTATCGCAGATTTGGACTTTTCCTCTGACGATTTATTCAGCAGAATCAAATAAGCTGTAACTTTTTCCGGAACGAACAGCTCATCTTTTTCTCCCACAAACAGACCTGTTCTTCTGTTCAGTTTTCTGAACTGCTCGGGAGGGTTGTCCGGAGTAAGTGCGACTGCCGTATTTCTTGTCAGAGAGGTTATCAGAAGAGGATCTTTTTTCAGAACCTCCTTTGGGTAGTTCAGATAAACTGCAGCCGTATTCCCAAAGAGATTTCCGCCGCTGAATGCAGAAAGGATGAATACCCAGAGTCTGGGTTTTGCAAACGGTTCCTTCATATCCTCCCTTGCAGTGCCCGATTTATATCCTAATTCAGGCGATACAAAAATATAACCGTCGGGATCAGACTTTTTATCCCATGAGGAATAATTCAGCACTAAACCTCCTCCGGAAGAATGACCGCCAAGATAAACAGGCTGACTGTCTGTGGACTTTATCAATTCTATAAGTGTTTTTACATCCTGGTACATCTGCTCAGGACTGGGAGAATCGCCTCTGGCACCTTCTGAAAGGCCATGTCCTCTGAGATCCATAAGAACAACAGAGGTGTTTCCGCTCTCGCTTATTTTCTTTGCAAGAATCTGATACCCGGCACCGCTGTGCGCTCCACCCCCATGAATGAAGATAAGATTTGCTCTGCTTTTTTTGGATTTATACTTATAGTACGCAATTTTAGTATTATCCGTCGACGTAAAGAATTCCGGCTGGATAATTTTTTCCTTTGAGTTTTCCGATATTTCCTTAAATGAAAATGATTCTGATTCTGAAACGTTTTGAGCGGACTGACAGCCGATAAATAGGATAACAAGAACAGTTCTCAGCATTTTTTCTCCTTGTACAGATCTTCTGATTTATCTATCGGCAATTCAGTATTCAGGAAAGATTTTCTTCAGCCGCATCCTCCCATCGCAGCTTTTTTCTTCTGGAGTTTGACTTTTTTTGCATACTCCAGCTTTTCAGAATCCTTTTCATGAGGAATTTCCGGGATTGAGGAAATCAGCTCTTCACCCACAGTCTTGCAGAATGTAAACTTCAGAGTTTCTTCTTCTCTCTGCTCCGATGCTTTTTCCGCAACAGTTTCAGGAAGAGGAAACACTTCGAGCCATTTATTGATTCCGCCTTCCAGAATATAAACATTCAGCACTCCGTTTGCTTTCAGAAGTTTCCAGCCGTGAGTGGAATCTTTTTCTGAATTGGAAATCAGAACTGAAACAGTATTTGACCCGGACCTGATGATTTCATCTGCGAACTTAGTATCTATCAGCTGATCCATTTCCACCCGTTCCGCGTCTCTCAGATGAAACAGATTAAAATCCTTTTCAGGGCGGACATCGAGAAGCTTGAGATAAATCTGTCTGTTGTGCATCAGTTCTCTCAGTTCTCCTGGATGAATATAAACTTCTCTCTTGCTGAGAAAAGATTCATTTTTGTAAGCGACATTCTTCCATTTTTTTTCTGCATCGGGCTGTCCTATAAATGCAGCGGAAGCCGCAATGGAAAAAAGAAGAATAGATGCGGCAATATACTTTGTATTTTTGGGGATAAACTGTATTTTTTCCCAGGAGATATTTTCGCCGAAAATCTTCTCTCCGATCTCTGCCCAGTAGAATGCAGTCAGTGCAAACAGAACAATCAGAGTGACCGTAACTCCTATGCTCATTCCGAAAAACTCAGAGAGAATAAACCTTTCCTTTTCCCCAGACTCATAAAAATGCTGAAAATATTCCACAGTCTCACCGAACAGTCCGACTCCCAGAAATACTCCGGTAATAAAAAGAACACCGTCCAGTTTCAAAGTGGAAGCAGATACCAGAGATGTTCCGGGGCAGAATCCCCCGATGATGAATCCGACTCCCATAATAAGTCCGCCTACAATCTGGGAAGGGATATAAGTCGGATTGATCCATACTGCTCTGAAATCAAGAAGCCCCAGTGAGGAACTTAAGAAGATCAGCACCATCGCAACTACGATAGCAGTAAACATCACTTTCAGGACTCTCATCTCCTTGAAATAGAACTGTGCTGCAAGTTTTCTGGAATCCCCGAATCCGGACATTTCGAGAACTGCTCCGAATCCGATTCCGATCAGAAAGAATACAAAATATCCTCCGGCTTTTCCGAAGAGTGTCATTACATCAAAGGGTGCCATTTTCTTTCTCCTCCTTCCTGCTCATTAATTCCAGAGCTTTCTGACAAAATATGCTACAGCATATCCGCCTGCAAAAACGGAAAACATAAATGCCCAGCTGCCCACTGCAAGAACTGCACCGCCGCTGAGAGCCTGTCCGGATGTGCATCCCCGTGCAAGCCTTGCTCCGTATCCCATAATTGTGCCGCCGATGAGGGCCAGGATCAGTCTCTGCCCGTTCGAAATCTGAGGACCTTTCCTGATTTCGAACCGGATTCTTTTGAAGAAGAATCCGGAAATAATTCCGCCGAAAAATGTTCCTGCCAGCATAAAGATTCCGCTGTGATCCAGAGGATTCAGATTTCCGCCTGCCATATGTGCAAGATATCCCACCCTGTCCACATGATCTGCGGAAATCAGTTTCATCAGACCTGCCTGAATACGGTTTATTGCACCCGATGCTCCGAGTCCGTTCCCTGTGATGTAGAATGCAAGGAAAAGCACTATGCCGAGCAGGGTTCCCCCAAGATAAGGATTTATATAATGTTCTTCTTTTGTTTCCATATTATTCTCCTTCACTTATTTTTTTTGCTGAGTAACTCACCTTGTGCCTTCTGCTGCAAATGGAGCGTTTCTGCACAGTCCCAAATCCCTGCATTCATATTATCTGTTCTTTTCCTTAATCTCTTCATAACCAAGTACCATTCCTTTTATGCTGGAACTCCAAGTATGTCCCGTAGTTGTAAGATAGATGTGCATCATCAGAAAGGTCAGAAACAGCCAGGAACACAGAGTATGAATCGGAGCTGCGACTGTAATTCCGCCTGCAAATCTCAGCAGTTCAGGGAATTTATCCTGTCCCCAGATAATCAGTCCTGTGATGACCTGAAGAGGCAGGAGTATGTTCAGGATAGCCAGATAGGTGATCTGCTGAAGAGGATTGAGCTTCCTTTTCCTGGTCTTTTCCAGAGGATGCTCCTCTCCTTTGAATATTCCCTGGGTATAGTACCTGATCTGTGCAAATGTGCTGTCCCAGAATGTTCTGTAGGGCGGAAAGAACTGCCTGATCTCCGCGCTTGCCAGATGATAAAAAAGAGACAGAAATGCATTTATAATTAAAATAAATGCCAGAATATTATGAATATACACCGCAGCTGTCAGATTCATAAAAGGAACCGTGCCGGGAAAATGGATTTCCACTCCAGTGACAAGAAGGAGAATGATTCCGATGGCAGATGTCCAGTGCCAGAGTCTTTCATAGAAAGAATACAGATAGACCTGTTTCAGATTTCCTTCCTCATCCGATGAGTTTGAATTGAGAAGTCTGAGTCCTGCGTGCAGAAGAACACCTGCTGCTGTCAGTCCGAAAAGCACAAGTCCAAGAATGTCCGCCCATTTCTGTCTGCTGTTCCCGAAGATATAAAAGC
>DAORDI010000212.1:2123-10096 GCA_035345895.1 Leptospiraceae bacterium | reverse complement strand
AGACAGGCAGAGTCATTGAAAAGACAGGCAGTTCTCCGTTTCATTCAGACAGAGAAGTTTGCTGTACAGGAAGTAAAGAAGGCATTTCATCATTATAAAAATTCACTTCTTCAGGAAAAAAACTATTCAGGAATCCTCACAAATGCCTCCAGAACATACAGTGCAGTCATTGCAGACTATGATCTGAAGCAGGCAACTCTTCTTGAAGTACTTGACTCGCTCAGTACACTTCAGACAGCAAAGGATGAACTGATCAATTCCAAGTTTCAGAAGCAGCTGGATCTGATATCTCTGGACATAGCCATCGGAAAGGAACCGGTTCCTGATTCCTATAAGGAGAATTAATAATGAATTTATCATTAATTTCCATCAGAAATCCTGTATTTGCCTGGATGCTTATGACAGCTCTGATGTTTTTCGGAGCGATTTCATTCAAGAGACTCGGGATATCTCAGATGCCCGATGTGGATTTTCCAGTCATCAATGTAAGTCTCAGTCTTCCCGGCGCATCTCCTGAAATTATGGAATCGACCGTGACCGACCCTGTGGAGGATGCCCTTTTAAGCGTGGAAGGAATTACCGGTCTGAATTCTACCTCCGGATTCGGAACAGCGAATATTACTGTGGATCTTGAACTGAACCGGAATGTGGACTCTGCCCTTCAGGAAATTCAGACAAAAGTTCTTCGCGTTCAGAAACTTCTTCCTAAGGATCTGGATCCGCCGGTCATTACAAAATACAACCCTGAAGAATCTCCGATTATGTGGGTAGGTGCATCGTACACCGGTGAAAGAAAGGTTCTGATGAAATATGTGCAGGATCATCTCAAGGATAAATTTTCCACTGTTCCCGGTGTCGGTCAGATTATGCTTGGAGGACATCTTGAACCTGCCCTGCGTGTCTGGGTTACTCCTAAAGCACTGAATTCCAGGGAGCTCACTGTAGAAGACATCATTCAGACGATTCAGAGAGAACATATTGAAGTTCCGGCAGGTATGCTTGAGACAGATAAAAAAGTGATGAGCATACGTGCAATGGGGGAGGCAGAAACCATTGACATATTCGGAAAGCTCCCTATAGCCTACAGAGGCGGTACACCTATATTTGACGGAGGTTACAGACTGAGCACAACTGCAGAGCTGGAAGACGGACTGGAAGATGTGTACAGACTTTCGAGATTCAACGGAAAGTCGGCCGTCGGAATAGGAATAATGAAGCAGAGAGGAGTCAATGCAGTGGAGACTGCAGAGGCTGTGAAGAAAAGAATGGAAGAACTCAGGAAGACCCTGCCGGAAGGGTTTGAACTTGGAATCAATTTTGATACGACAAGATTCATCAAAGAATCCATGGATGAACTTGAATTCAACCTGATTCTTTCAGCGGTGCTCACAAGCATTGTCACATTTCTTTTTTTGGGATCATTAAAATCCACACTGAACATCCTGCTTGCCATACCTACCTCGATTCTCGGAACATTCATATTTCTGGACTGGATCGGATTCACTCTGAATACATTCACTCTTCTTGCACTTTCTCTTGCAGTGGGGATTGTAGTGGATGATGCAATCATGGTTCTGGAAAACATTTACAGGTTCAGGGAACAGGGTGAAACATTTTATAATGCTGCAAAAAAGGGAGCCAGGCAGATTTCCTTTGCAGCTGCGGCTGCAACATTTTCCATTGTCGCAATTTTTCTGCCGGTAGCATTTATGAAAGGCATCATCGGAAAGTATTTTTATCAGTTTGGGGTGACTATCACTGCAGCAGTAATGCTATCGCTTCTTGAATCTCTCACCCTCACTCCGATGAGGCTCTCCCGTTTTTCAGGATCCGATATCCGCATAGAAAGACTCAGCGGGTGGATCGAGAGAGGCTTTCTTGCCACGGAAAGGCTGTATGAGCGGGTGACTGCATTCTGCATTAAATGGAAATACAGTGTAATTATAATTTCCACTGTCCTGGCTGCATCATCATTTCTGATTCTAAAACCTTTGAAAAAAGAATTTGTCCCTTCGCAGGATCAGAGTCAGTTCATTGTAAGGATCCAGACTGTTCCGGGCTCATCCCTTGCATACACTGACGGTTTTGCTGCTGAAACGGAAAAAATTCTTCTGAAAAACAAGGATGTGGACAGAGTATATTCCATCATAGGTGCGGGAAGAGGTCAGACAGGTTCCAATTCCGCAATGTTTTTTGTGAGTCTGAAGCAGCCGGAAGAAAGAGAAATCAATCCCAAGACTAAGAAGAGATACACCCAGTCTGAAATTGCCGGAGAAATCAGGAAATCCGTTTCAGGGATTTCAAAGGAGCTGAAAGTATTTATTCAGGATCTCTCGATGAGGGGGCTTTCAGGTTCAGGAAGGGACTATCCTGTGGAATTTGTGATACAGGGATCAGACTGGGACACTCTTGCTGCGCTTTCAGGAAAGATCATGTCAGAGATGGAGAATACAAAAAAATATACTGACATAGATACTAATTATAAACCAGGTCAGCCGGAAATTCATATCATACCTGACCGGGCAAAGGCTCTGGCCTATGGTGTAAGCATGCAGAGCATATCCAATACAATCGGTGCAATGATCGGAGGCATCCGGGCAGGACAGTTTTCCAAGGATGGAAGGAGGTACAATATTTATGTACGGGTCAAGGATGAGTTCAGGAAGCAGGAATCCGACATCAAAAATCTTTTCGTCAGAAACAGCCGGGGGGAACTTGTCCGACTGGCAGATCTGGTAAAGACTGTTCAGAAGACCTCGCTGCAGAGTATTACTAGAACGGACAGACAGAGAGCGATTACAATACGTGCAAATCTCGGACCTGGAGTCTCTCAGTCGGATGCTCTCAGCACAGCCGGAGAAATTTCAAAAAAAAATCTCCCTCAAGGATACACTTATGAGTTTACCGGTTCAGCAAAAACAATGGGAGAGTCGTTTGACAGTCTTCTGTATGCTCTGCTTCTCGGCATCATTGTAGCCTATATGATTCTTGCAAGCCAGTTCGGAAGTTATATTCATCCGGTCACTGTTCTTTCTGCACTTCCGTTCAGTTTTTCAGGAGCAGTCGCTGCACTTTATATTACAGGTTATTCTCTGAATGTATTCAGTTTCATTGCACTGATTCTTCTGATGGGACTAGTGAAGAAAAATTCCATCCTTCTTGTGGATTTTACGAATCATCTCAGGCTTCAGGGAATGAGTCCTGAAGATGCACTGAAAAAGGCCTGTCCGATGAGACTGCGTCCGATCCTGATGACTTCCATTTCCACGGTAGCAGCCGCAGTCCCGCCGGCTCTTTCAGTCGGTCCGGGGGGAGAGACGCGCATCCCTATGGCGATTGCGATCATCGGAGGAATACTTGTATCCACTGTTCTGACCCTTGTGGTCGTTCCTGCAGGCTACCTGATACTTTCACGTTTTGAAAGACCGGATGTGCGCTGATAATGATATTTTATATATATAAAAACTCCACTTTTTCACAGATATAATGATAAATCATTATATGCAGTTCCTGGATGCGGGGAGTGCTGTCTGAGGGAACGTCGAGAAGTATGTCTGAGAGTTCTGCAATTTTTCCGCCGCCTTTTCCTGTCAGACTGATGACTGGAAGATTCAGCTCTTTTGCTTTTTTGGCAGCAGACAGGACATTTTTGGAATTTCCGCTGGTGGTAATTGCAAAAAGAACACCGCCTCTTTTTCCGAATCCTTCGACCTGTCTGGAAAAAACAGTTTCATACTCATAATCATTTGCCCAGGCTGTAAGAGCCGCACTGTTTGAGCTCAGGCAGATTGCAGGAATTGCTCTTCTTTCTTTCAGAAAACGGCCTACAAGTTCCCCTGTAATATGTTCTGCATCTGAGGCTGAACCTCCGTTTCCGCAGACCAAAAGGGGCTTTTCTTCTGAAACTGTCCTGGAGATCAGGCTGACTGCTTTTTCCACTCTTTCGTGAAGTTCCCGGTTTTCCATCAGTTCCTGCAATAAAATATAACTTTTCTGCAGCTGTTCAAATAGATTCATATTTGAATAAATGTTCAGTCCTGATAGAAAATCAAGTCCAAATTTCAGAACAGCGGAAAGGAAAGAGTTGCGGAATTTTGAATCTGTTAAAAAATTGACTATGCGCCTCAGTGCCAGATTAAATATCATCATCGGTTCAACTCTAGCTGCCTTCTGGTTCATTGCAGTGATCGCAGGAATTATCGTACAAAACTATCATACAGGCGAATTGGTAAAGGATCAGGCAGTTCATACTGCAAATTCCGTGATGAACGGGCTGAATCTTCTTATGCTGAACGGGCAGATGGATAAAAGCGATTTTCTGATCCGGCAGAGCAATAAGCTGGACGGCATCCGTGATATCTATATAATCCGTTCCAGGTTTGTGAATGAGGTTTTCGGCAGACCGAGCACCTACAAGGCTCCGAAGGATGACATTGAAAGGAGTGTACTTGAGACAGGAAAGATTTATTCTGAACGTCTGAACACGGCGGACGGTGCAGAAATCCGCATCATTGTTCCATATATTGCAAAATCCGACAGAATGGGAATCAACTGTCTTTCCTGCCACAGAGTCAATGACGGTCAGGTCATCGGTGCTCTGAATATGGTAATGTCAATAGAAAAGGAAGAGAGTTTTACAAACAGACTGAAATACATCTTTATCATTATGGCTATAGCAGGGGTAATCACTGTGCTTGGGGTTGTGTATTATACTACAAAAAAGACAGTTCAGATTCCACTTGCAAGACTGGTCGGTGTTCTAGACAAGATTTCGGAAGGGGATTTGACAATGAATCTGGAGCCTAAGGGAACCGGAGAAATCATACAGCTGTACAATTCCATGAATGCAACTATACGTTCTTTCAGGGAAACACTTTCCGAACTGAATCATTCTTCCCGTGAACTTAAAGATTCCAGTTTTTCTCTGAGCGAAACAGCAGATCATATTCTCAGCAATACAAAAGCACAGATGAATTCTGTGGAAAACTCATTTCAGTCTCTGGACAATCTGTCCATCAGCTCTGATAATGTAGGGCATCATTCAGAACTTCAGGCAGAACTGTCCAAGTCGGCATCTCAGCAGATGAATACTCTTTGATCTTCCATTGAAAAAATATCCGATCATATGATGCTCATCAGAAAAGAGCAGAACCAGTCTGCAGAAAATATCAGGGCAAGCCATGAGTCAATGTATCTCGTCCGGGAAAATATGAAAGAGATCAATGAGAGCGCGAAGGGCATATCAGATATTATGAGCGCGATCAATGACATTGCAGACCAGACTCAGCTTCTTTCTCTAAATGCATCAATTGAAGCAGCCAGGGTGGGTGAACTGGGAAAAGGGTTTGCTGTTGTAGCGCAGGAAATCCGTAAACTTGCCGAAAGTTCGACTCTTTCTGCAGAGAATGCAAGAAAGCTGATTTCCAAAAATTCGGCTACAATCAGCAAGGGAACTGACTCGATGAACGGAATCAGTTCCAGTCTTCAGAATCTTTTTGAAAACATTGCACAGAATACAGGAAGAATCAATGTCATGGCGGAAGAGTTTTCTCTGCAGACGAAAAGTCTTTCCGAATCCAATTCCAGGATTCAGCAGCTTGATGCGCTTTCACAGGAAATCAGGGATTATGCCAGAAGTCAGGCAGAAGCGAATTCCAGGATAAAAGACTCCATAGAAATCATCCGAAGCCAGTCTGCAGACTTTCTCGAAATCGCAAAGGATCTTCAGGAAAGATCGGCAAGATTCAAGTCCGAATCAAAGGAACTTGAAGAAATCATCAAAAAATTCAAATACTGATTTTCACTTGACGTTTATTTTCATTTCATAAAATTTCCTGCATGTACAAGATCAAGATACGAGGAAAGCATTATCAGTTCAGCAGCCTGAAGACTTTGATGGCAAAAGCCTCTCCAAAAAGATCCGGGGATGAACTCGCGGGTGTATCCGGAGAGTCTGAAGAAGAGAGAGCGGCTGCTCAGACAGTCCTTGCTGATGTACCTCTGAAAAAATTTCTCACAGAAGAGCTGATTCCTTATGAAAAGGATGAGGTGACAAGACTCATCATGGACTCCCATGATAAAAAATCATTTTCTCCGGTATCTTCACTTACAGTGGGAGAATTCAGAGAGTGGCTTCTGAATGAGCATACAGCGGGAGATTTGATCCGGAAAGCATCCAAAGGAATCACTCCGGAAATGGCAGCTGCTGTTTCAAAGATTATGAGAATATCCGATTTGATTTCTGTAGCTTCAAAGATTGAAGTCGTCACACGATTCAGAAATACAGTCGGACTGAAAGGAAGGCTTTCTGTACGGCTTCAGCCGAATCATCCTACTGACGATCCGAAAGGAGTGATTGCAAGCACAGTGGACGGGCTGATGTACGGATGCGGAGATGCAGTGATCGGAATCAATCCTGCCTCGGACAGTCTGGGAAGAACAGACGAACTGCTCAGACTTTTGGATGCAGTCAGAGAAACATATTCCATTCCTGCTCAGACCTGCGTCCTCTGCCATGTCACAACGTCGGTCGAGCTGATAAAAAGAAAGTCTCCCTTGGATCTTGTGTTTCAGTCCATAGGAGGAACTGAGGCAACGAATAAAAGTTTTGGAATCAGTCTGAGTCTTCTTGCCGAAGCCAATGAGGCTGCAAAAAGTCTGAAAAGAGGCACTGTGGGAGACAATGTATTTTATTTCGAAACAGGGCAGGGAAGTTCTCTTTCGGCTGAAGCGCATCATGGGGTGGACCAGCAGACCTGCGAGGCCAGAGCCTATGCAGTCGCACGTGCATTTGATCCTTTTCTTGTAAATACAGTGGTAGGATTTATCGGCCCTGAATATCTGTACGACGGAAAGCAGATCATCCGTGCTGGTCTTGAGGACCATTTCTGCGGAAAGCTTCTGGGACTTCCTATGGGATGCGATGTATGTTATACTAACCATGCAGAAGCGGATCAGGATGATATGGATATGCTTCTTACTCTTTTAGGCACTGCCGGATGCACATATATAATGGGGATCCCCGGTGCTGATGATATTATGCTGAATTATCAGAGCACATCTTTTCATGATGCAATGTACATACGTCAGACTCTTGGACTTCGGCCTGCACCGGAGTTTGAAGAATGGCTGATAAGGATGAATCTCTTCAATGAGAAAGGACAGAGAACAGGAGGAAGGGGAAAACTATGGGGAAAAAAATTTACACATCTTCTCCCGACAGCTGGGAAGAACTGAAAAAATTCACTGATGCCAGGATTGCACTGGGGCGTGCAGGAGCTGCCCTTCCCACCAAGGCCGGCCTTGCATTTCAGCTGGCTCACGCAATGGCAAGAGATGCAGTCCATGCAAAACTCAATTTCGCTTTGATGGAAGAGAGACTGAAGTTTACAGACATTCCTGTTCTTCACCTGCATACAGAAGCAAGGGACAGACATCTGTATCTTAAAAGACCGGATCTGGGAAGAAGACTTTCAGCTGAATCTGCAGAACTTCTGAAAAAGCAGGCATCCTCACTGAAAAAGAAAGACGTCGATCTCTGCGTCATCGTAGGTGACGGTCTTTCTTCCTATGCAGTGGAAAGAAATGTTCCCGGATTCCTGAAGGAGTTCTTGTCTGCTGCACCGAAAGAAATTCAGTTTGCGCCGATTGTTCTTGCAGAAGGGGCTAGGGTTGCACTTTCGGATGAAATAGGGGAGGGTTTCCGGGCAAAGATTGCAGTAATGCTGATCGGAGAACGGCCCGGTCTTTCCAGTCCTGACAGTTTAGGGCTCTATTTTACTTACGGACCCCTCGTCGGGAAAAACGATGCAGACAGAAACTGCATCTCGAATATCCGTCCTGAGGGACTCGACTGGAAGGCTGCCTCAGAGAAAGCCTGGTATCTGATCAATAAGTCTTTCCGGCTTCAGATCTCAGGAGTGAATCTGAAAGACGATATGAGTCTGGAATCTTCGAACAGAAAGATGATATGA
>DAORDI010000212.1:0-2023 GCA_035345895.1 Leptospiraceae bacterium | reverse complement strand
TTCCAGCGGTCAGTCCAGTTTCGACTGAACCTCAGGTGATGACTTCGGAATCTGCTGGAAATATTTTTTCTTCGAGACAGGAAATCAATGCAGGAGGAGGCTCTGTCAAAGTTACAGGTTCTGAACAGAATTCAGGGAATTATAAATATTTTTTAATTACTGATAAGGCCAGCCAGAGCTGCAGGTATATTTATCAGGACACTGGGACTTGTCAGTATCTGGAAACATATGTCAGTCAGGAAAGCAATCCAACGACAGACCCGCAGGGAACAAGTTCCGGATTCAGATATCTTCCGTCTATGAATCTCTATCAGTTCTGTCTGTACAATACATCATATATATACATAAGATGTTCAGGCAATTTTTCCTTCTACATAAAAAAGGAGACTTTCACCTATTCAGCTTCCAATACTGCGGAGCGGCCTGCATATCCGTATCTGTACGGTGCTTTTGCTTCTCTTGGAGTGAGCCGCTCTGTCAAACCGACCAGATATTACACTAGAAAGTCAATTGAGAGCTGCAGGAAAAAACTCTGGAAAGAGGTTTTGGCTGCTCACTATTATAATCTTGCCCAGTATAAGTGCAGCAAATCTCCCAAGTATATCAATCCAGCGTCACTGGCTTCATTCCACTGTGATCTGCAAGAAACTGCTTTTGGAAGATTCTAATTCACGTTACTGCAGTATTTTTTAATTTCTGAAAAATCAATATATGTGTTCTCTATTTTAAATTTTGCTCTTCCTGTCTTCGAAGGGACAGTGCAGACAGTATCCAAAGTCCCTTTCCATCTGGGGTTTTCCACCTCCCTCCCATACCGGAATATGCAGGTGTCTTCTTTTCCCTTTTTCATTTCATATGCAGTTGATCCGAATGCATAGTAGATTCTGTTCTTTTCCGACCGACATTCCCTGAAATCAAGTTCCAGAAATTTTGGTTCATCCTGTGCTGAAATAACCGATGAAAGGATAAGAATACCGAAGATGTGTTTCCATAGAATGTTCATAATGACTCCTTTATTGTAACTGCTCAGCCTGACGGCTTCGCAGTCATAAATATCCGTTTTTCAAGAAATTGCTTTTTAAAAAGCAAGTCCCTATCGGGAAGATTAACCGCTTCCAAATTTGCGAGGGGTTTGCTTCCCCCGCAAGCATATGAAGGCGCTAAGTCCCCGCTTTTTAAACTTTGCTCTATAAATTCTCTTACAATGTATTTTTTACTGAGCAGTTATCTTTATTTTAGACAAAGAAAATTCTGTCTTGAGGAAAATTTTTAACAGGAGACAGTCTCAAGTTCTGCTTTACTTCAGAAAAGTTCAGGGCAGACTGTAATTATGTATATACTCTCGCTTGTCGGAATGCTTCTGATGTACTTTCTTCCTGTGTTTTTTATTCTGGGGATGTTTTTCCCCAGATATGTGCTTATCCTGTCTCCGTCTTACAGAAGAACCAGACTGAGAGTTGTTTATCTTTCTCTCCTGATGCTTGCCCTTCTGATTACACTGAATTATGTTTCACAGAATAAACTCCCTTCCTTTGATCTGCTGAAATGAATTCGTTTCAGTCACCTGTGTTCAGGGATACGTAATTAGAAAAATCAGATACGCTTCTGCTGAAGAAAATGTTTATAAGCAGGAAGTATTCCAGTTGTACGTCGTTCAATCATCTGACATATTATATTTATTAGACTCGTTGAAAAAATCAAGAAATTATCTTTAATCAGGAGCTAAATAGGGATTTTCAAGGGACGATAGTCCCTTAGCAGCTTCTACGCTAGCGAAACCTCCGGTAGGATTAACTCAGCAGCGGCTCTCAAGTTTGCGCGCGTAAGCGAGCTGCAGGTTTTTTTAGAAAAACTGAAATTGGAGTTGATGAAACTATTTTTTCAACAACTCTATTTACTCACCTTGCACAAATACAATATGCTGTCAGATGCAATATTTTTCCGAAAGCATCAGGAAAACACAGCAGTATGAAATTTTGCGATGAATCAGCAAAAGCGGCAGCTTCCACGCTTGCGAAACTGT
>DAORDI010000211.1:0-10136 GCA_035345895.1 Leptospiraceae bacterium | reverse complement strand
ACTTCATCATTTTCCTGCTTAAAAAAATTTCATTTGAATTGACCTGAAGGCACTTGAGATGACTGTAGTTTTAAAATCCTTGAATGTAATCCTGATTACGGAAAAAAGGAAAGAATCGAATATGCTGAATAAATACTTCTATCTTTTGTTTTATCTTTTCATTTCATCAGTGAATCTTTTTTCGATTCCTGTTCCGAATGGATTCTACTTAAAGCAGACAGAGATCAATCCAGTCACCGGCGAACTGGTTCTTGCAGAAAAGCTTGACCGACGCGGAAGCAGGTGCACCTATTCTCAGTTCGTATATTATCCTGTATGGACTTCTGCAAAAGGATATTACTGCGGATACAGAGAGTATTCAAAAACAGATGTATTCAAAAATTCTGCAGAGAAAATCTGCGGGGATAAGGACTGGTTCTACTTGAACTGGACTTTTGATGCTTACAGAATCATTGCTCCCTGCACCGAAGCAGGAAGAATCTGAGCTGAATCAGGGACGCACTGCAATTGCAAAAGCCTGTGTGCCTCCTCCCCCGGAAACAGGAACAGACCAGGTTCCTTGAGCACCAGTTGCTGAAGAAATAAAATTCGGTCCAGAACTGTCATCCACAGCCACAAACTTTTTATCTGTTGTACTGTATGCCAATGCAGAATACTTAGTAGAACAGCCCGCCACTTGAAATCTGTTCACAGTGCCTCCTAGACTGCTGAGAACAGCCAGAGAACATACAGGAGTGGAATCATCGGAAAATACGTAACTGCCTGCACCGTACACAGCAGACAGTATTTTTCCGGATGTACCATACGTAAAAGCAGAAGACCAAGCTGATCCGTACCCAGAGGAATAAATGTACATAGGAACACTGCCGGTATTTTTTGAAAAATGAATAATCTCTCCTCCATTCCCTTTAGCCAAAGAAGAGCCAAAATAGTTTCCGTCAAAACCAGGAACTGGCAATGGTGAATAAGAAGTCCAGGAAGTTAAATTGCTGATTGAAGCAGCAGCGATGTAATGGTAATAACCGTTGTGCAGATAGGACACTAGGAAATTGCCGGAAGAACTGTCATACATACTTGAATTGCCGTTGCACCCAGATGTACAGTTCGTTGAAAACCCGTTCAGTGTCCAAGTCATTCCGTCAGAACTGTAGTAAATAGGAGTGTATGCCGCCCCTGCAGGAGCATTTCCTGTGGCTGCGAAAGCATTTGCAGAACTGGTACTGCCGAAAGCAACAGAATTGATTGCATAATTGCTCCCGGGACAAGTTCTTTGGGTCCAGCTCAGACCGTCGGAACTGGTATATATAATAGGAGGCGAAGCACTTGGATTGCCGCCTGCTGCCACCCAAAGTCCGTTTCCGAAAGTAACAGTATTCAGCTGCTGACCTGAACATAAACTGGTCTTGAACGACCAAGAGATTCCATCTCCGGAAAGCCAGACACTGCAATTCTGACCCACTGCAGTGTACCTCGGAAAAGTCAGTGCCCCGGCAGTTGTAAATGCCCAATTTGCACTGGAATTCCCTGCTGCATCCTTTGCCTTTATGCAGAAATAGTACGTTTGAAATGAATTGAGATCTGATACTTTAATGCTGACGGATGTCTTGGCCGGACTGCTGTTCGAAATACTGACCTTATTGGTCAGAGCATCACAGGCTGATATACTGGAAATTGGATTTACTGAATACCTGATATCAAAGGAGGATACACCTTTATTGTCTGAGGGGACAGTAAAACTGAGAGATACCTGATTTGTATCCGCAGCTGATGCAGTCAGAGTTCCGACATCCTCCGGACGGGTAGTATCGCCTGAGGCTGATGATCCAAAAAACAGAAAGGAAAAAGCACCCGCAGGACTGTGAACATCGGAACCTGCTTTCTTTGTCTCAAGACAGTTCAGGATAAAAAAAAGAAAAATAAAAAATTTATATGTCTGCATAAATATCCTCCATTTTCGCCTTTCCTTTAACATTAACAGTTGACAGTGCATTTTTTCACTCAAATAAGAGAAATTCTGCTGGAAAAAACATCGATTTACGGTATTTGTATCTGAAGATTTGATTGGGATGAAAGGAAAGAACTTGGTGCTCGAAGGGGGACTTGAACCCCCACACCTAACGGCACAAGCACCTCAAGCTTGCGTGTCTACCAATTCCACCATCCGAGCGCGGCTTCAATACCATTTTTTGTTGGGGTCTTTCTGTGTAAAGAATTTTTAACAGGAAAATTAAAGCGTTTGATAAAGTGTTTTTTCTGAGCAACCCTCAGTCCCCTTCTTTTTTCTTTCCTAAAAGAAGAATTCCGTAAATAATAAAAACCGAGCCTGACAGCTCAAGAGTGCTGACCTTTTCCCCCAGAATAAAATACGCCATAATGATTGTAGAAACAGGTCCTAGCGTGCTTGCAATGGCAGCCTTCCCTGAGCCGATCTTTTTCAGACCGGAACTGAAGAGTATTGTAGGAATTACCGTGGAAATTACGGCCATTACAGCAGTGATTTCATAAGCTGCCGGAGAAATTTTTGTGAGAAGCATTATGTCTCTAGTCAGCAGGAAATGGACAACAATTGCAAATGCAGAGATAATCAGTGCGGCAGAGGAAGTCAGAACAGCCCCCAGTTTCCTTATGATGTTTTCTATCCTTGCCACGTAAACAGCATAAGTCAAAGAACATAAAAATACAAAAAAAATCCCTGTACTGTTTGATCTGTTGTCCCATTTAATTTCAGAAAAAATAAGAAATACTCCAATGTAAGTCAGTGCGAGTGAAATGTATTCCCGTTTCCCCGGTTTTCTGCGATAGAAGAGCCAGTTGATCAGTGCAACCAGACTGGGATATGTATAGAGTATGAGCCGTTCCAGGCTTGCTGTAATATATTCCAGTCCGATAAAATCAAAAAGACTGGAAAGATAATAGCCCAGTATTCCAAGAGAGGCCAGACTTAGATAGTCTTTAAATTTAAGATCCGCCTTTTTCCATTTTTCACGGTTGAGATAAAAAAGAACAGCAAAGAAAGGTGCAGAGAAAACCATTCTGAGTGCAAGAACTGTGACTGAATCAGTAATCTCTCTGTATGCAAGTTTTACAAGAACTGCTTTCGCTGAAAAACATACAGCAGAAAGCAGAATCAGAATTAAGCCTTTTGCAGCCTCACTCATTCAAAAAAGTAATTTTTTCAATGACAACATCCTTGACCGGCTTGTCCTGAAACCCTGTTTCTGTTTCCGAAATTGCCAGCACTAAAGATGCCCCGTCAGTAATATGACCGAATACTGCATGTCTGTTGTCAAGGTAAAGATTGTCTCTTACATTGATGAAAAACTGGGAACCGCCGGTATTGGGTCCTGCATTTGCCATTGAAAGAGTATATGCCTTGTTTCTCAGCTCAGGATGAAATTCGTCCTGTATCTTGTATCCCGGACCGCCTGTTCCGTTTCCTTTCGGACAGCCGCCCTGAATCATAAAATTCTTTATTACTCTGTGAAATATGAGTCCGTCATAAAACCCGGCCTTTGCCAGTTTTATAAAATTTCCTGCCGTTACAGGTGCTCTTTCCTCATCCAGATAAACGCTGAACTCTCCCATAGAAGTTTTTATCACTGCATTAGCCATCAGTAATGTTCCATCCTTTTGCTTAAATTTTCCTTAAATTCGAGTAATGCTTTTTCGTATATTTTTGCATTGGTTGCCAGAATATTGGGCATATCCAAGGAAAAGGAATTTCCGTCAAAGGTGCTGACCTTTCCCCCTGCCTGCTGAATAATGAACCCTCCTGCTGCAATATCCCATGGAGAAAGACTTTCTTCCCAGAAGCCGTCAAAACGTCCTTCTGCAACCCAGCAAAGATCGAGAGCTGCTGCACCGGTTCTTCTGATTCCCCTGGTAAGAACCAGCATATTCTTCAAATATTCAAGTATCCTGTCAGTATTGTCTTCCCTTCTGTAAGGAAATCCCGTGCAGAAGAGGGCTTCTATCATTTTTTCAGTGGAAGAAACATATATTCTTTTATCATTTTTATATGAGCCTTCATCCTGAACAGCATGGTACAGTTCATCCAGGGCTGGAAGCAGTACAAACCCGGCACAGATTTTTCTTTCAGGGATATATTCCAGTCCAATGGAAACAGCGTAAAGGGGAAGTTTATGAGTAAAATTCGTAGTCCCGTCCAGAGGATCAATAACCCATCTGAAATCAGACTTGCCCTGCCTAGTACCGCCTTCCTCGCCCAGGATATGATCATCAGGAAATTCGTTCAGCACTGCCTTGACAATCATTTCCTCGGAACCTTTGTCCGCTTCAGTGACCAGATCTACCAGATTTTTTTTCCTGCTGATTTCAAGGTCATTCTTCGATTGCATAAATTTTAGATATTTTCCAATATCCGGTAATGCTCTTAGAATGATCTCTTTTCTTCTCAGTATTTCTTTTTTCATTTTACTGAGGTTCCCTTCGGTTTGAGCCAGTCCTTTTTAAAAAGCCCTATTCTGTAAAAGAAATAGGCAAAACTGACACTCAGCACTCCAAATCCGTATTTTACGCTTCTTTTAAAATTAATTGACGATGCCTCAGCAAAATATTTCGTAGGACATGTGACTTCTGCAATTTCGAAACCGGCAGCAAATATCTGTGCAATCATCTGATTGTCGAATACGAAGTCATCGGAATTTTTTTCGTAATCAACCGTATCAATAACAGCTTTGGAGAACGCACGGTAACCGGTATGGTATTCAGAAAGCTTCTGATTCAAAAGCAGGTTTTGAGAAAAAGTCAGCAGTCTGTTTGCGATATACTTGTATGCAGGCATTCCGCCGTTCAGTGCTCCTTTTCCCAGTATCCTTGACCCAAACACCACAGGATACAGATCGAGTGCAATGATGCTTGCCATTGCTGTGATGAGTTTGGGAGTATACTGATAATCAGGATGGAGCATGATTACAATGTCAGCTCCGAGCTCCTTGGCTTTATTATAGCAGGTCTTCTGATTTCCGCCATAACCTTTGTTCTGCTCATGTACTATAACATATCGTATGCCGATTCGCTTTGCCTCATCTACTGTGCCATCCTTGCTTCTGTCATCCACCAGAATAACTTCATCCACAATTTCGTGAGGAATTTCTTTATAGGTTTTTTCCAAAGTCTTTTCTGCATTGTATGCAGGAAGAACGATAACAAGTTTTTTTCCGTGAATCATCAGAGTCTCACATTGCCTTTCAGAAAGTCCTCGTAGGCCACTTTGAGTCCTGCTTCCAGATCTGTCTTTGGTTTCCATCCCAGCCCATGAATTCTGGAAGTATCCAGAAGCTTTCTTGGAGTACCGTCAGGTTTGGACGAATCAAACACAAGTTCTCCTGAATAACCCACAGCCTTTTTGATAAGATTTGCCAGTTCAAGAATGCTTACTTCATTCCCGCTCCCGACATTGATCGTCTGATTGGAAAGATATTCATGCATAAGAAAAACACAGGCATCCGCCAGATCATCGACAAAGAGAAATTCGCGGAGAGGTTTGCCTGTCCCCCAAATAACGACTTCCTTTGCATTTGACTTTTTTGCTTCATGAATTCTTCGGATAAGGGCTGGGATCACATGAGCATTCATTGCATTATAATTATCACCTATCCCATAAAGATTAGTAGGCATTGCTGAAATAAAATTTGTATGGTACTGGCTGTTGTAGAATTCGCACATTTTGACGCCTGCAATTTTTGCAATTGCATAGGCCTCATTTGTAGGTTCAAGTTTTCCTGAAAGAAGGTAGTCCTCCTTGATCGGCTGTTCTGCAAATTTTGGATAAATGCATGATGAGCCCAGAAAAAGCAGTTTTTTCACTCTGTAAACATACGAAGAATGGATCAGGTTGTTCTGGATCTGAAGATTATTGTAGATAAAATCTGCCGGATAAGTATTGTTTGCATAAATTCCGCCTACCTTTGCGGCAGAAATAAAGACATAATCCGGTCTCTCTGTCTTGAAGAATTTTTCTACATCTGACTGTCGGATTAAATTGAGTTCCTCCGAACTGTGACCAATAATATTTGTATATCCTTTTTCCTGGAGCACTCTTTTAATAGCAGACCCTACCATTCCATAAAGTCCTGCCACATAAATCTTAGCGTTTTTTTCCATAGGTTCCTTTTTTTGCGGGGATTCCTTTCCCGTAAGCAGAAATTTCCTCTGTTTTTAGTCTTTTTGCCGTGCGCTAAAAATAAAACTATTTTTTTAGTTGAAACAGAAAGGAAACTGAGCAAAAGCAGATATTTCAGTCCGTATTTATGAACTGCAGTTCAAACTTTTATTCCGTGAAAAATACAGAGAAAGGAGAAAATCAATCTTTTTCCGCTCTACAGCAAAATTCTCCCTTTAAACCGATTTATCGGTACGAAGAGGTATTAATGGAGGCAGAGTTTCACGGCAAACTGTAGAGTAATTGTGATGATTATGCCCAGTCTTTCTCAGATTTCCCCTAAGAAACAGACCTTCGGAAATTCAGAAGGATTCTCAAGAACCGAGAGACCAAGAGCAGCTCTCCTTTGTAATGATGCTGTATTTCTGTATCTGTATTTCTGTTCAAAGTATTCCATTCCCAGATCCTTGTAATCCGATTTATTCTTTATCAGACTGCAAGACATAAGTACCAGTTTTCCTGTACAGGCAGAATTTGCCTTCCGGCACCTCCACTTTTCTGTAATAAGCGCCGAAATAGCTCCGGCTCTGCTGCGTGTCCAGAACGTCTTACTGAGTGCATCAGCATCTCAGCTTCCATAATACTGAATGTCGCACTGCAGACTGCGAGAGACTAGAGAAAAGCGGGAATTCAAGAGGCTTCCCAACTTGCAAAACGAACGCAGGCAGGAGATTTTCCCTAATCAGCCTGCCCGAAATTTTCATGAATTTGTCATTATAAAAATTGCAGAACCGGAGAACTTCAGTCAGAAATTCTGAGGCTCTGCTGCTGATCACTGAAAAATCATATGCTGCTCACCGCAGACCTCTCTCTTTCAGCTCTTTTCTCCGATGTTTTTTTTCTGAGTCTTCCGAACATGAATATATTGAAAAAATGAATGATGCCCAGTATCACAAGAACAAATCCAATCTTTGTGCTTAAAAGCTCAAGAGACTGAACGAACGAATCCGGCTTATGTTCTATTTTCAGCGCGAGTGTAATATATCCGATATTCAGAAGATAAAAACCGACCACCAGAAGATGATTTACAGAATCTGCCAGTTTTTCATTCGACAGACTGTCGATCAGGAAAATCCTTCCGTTTACACTGAGGGTCTTTGCCACCCAGACAGTCAGTGCAATGCTGATAAGAAGATAGATTGTATAAAGTCCGAGTGCCAGTCCGTCTTTTTCCACTTTCCTGTTCGGCCGGATATTTTTTTCAACTTCCAGGAAACTCACAACTTCCGAATGACCGTAACTCTGCGCAATATCCAGTATGTTCTGCCCCTGTCTGTTTTTCTGAAGCATATCCAGACCGCGTGAAATAAGCAGTTTCAATATGGGGAGATGACCTCTGGCTGCTGCATAATGCCCGGCAGACTGCTGATTGTCATCCAGATCGGCAGTCAGAGAATTGCTTCCCGACACTGCGGAATAGTCCAGAATCATCTGAACAATCTCTTCTTTTCCGCCCTCGACTGCAAAAAACAGCACTGTCTTTCCAAAATTATATTTTCTGCCAAGCTGGGGATTCTGTTCCAAAGCCTTTTTCACTGCAGGAATATTTCCCTTTGTCACAGAATTGAAGAGCTCTTCTTCAGGCGAACCTTGAACAGATATGCCTAAAATTAAAAGACCCAGAATCAGAATTCGTTTCATAAAATCCTCCATTTGAACATGTTCAAATTTATATCATAAAACAAAATCTGCAATCACTTTTTTGAACGCGTTCAGTTTTTTTTCAGTTTTTCAGATGAACTCTGGAAACCCGGATGAAAGTTCCGCCAGTAACTGAATACTCAAGTTCCGCCTGACCCAGACTGAGTGCAGGAAGAACGAGACTGCAGTACGGCATAGAGAGACCTGTATTGATCTGGATTTCCTGGAAGACAAAAACCCTGGCTGCAATCTTATTATTCATCCAGTTTTCAAGTTCATTTGTTTTTGTCAGAACCGTATCAAATGAAACTGCATTTATACCGTGTGAAACATACATTCCCGGCCTGCCCGAAATCACAAGTGTTCCTTCTTTGGGAAATCCCTTGAGAAAGTTCAGATTATTTATGAATTCCCTATGGGTCGTAATTGTTCTGATGCTCTGATTTCCTGCCGCAGTAGAAAGATTCTGCATTGCAATCAGGAATATTATAGTATAGTATATTATATTTTTTTTGAATATATCAACAAACAAGTATTTCAGAAAAACAGCGGCTGGAATGCACAGGACAAATGCTGCTTCCAGAGAGAGCCTGTGAACCCAGGGAAGTCTGAGATCTCCGAAATAATAGGCAAGTCTTACTGAATAGACAAGACAGAGTCCCATAAATGCAGTCAGGATTGTATTTTTCTCTTCACTGGAATACTCTGATTTTCTGAAATTCCAGAGAAGCACTCCGATTCCTGCAATGCAGAGAAAGAAAAGGGCAGAAGAGGAAGGAAACGTTCCCGGCACAAGATTTCTGAAAAAATCTGCAAGGTTCAGTATATTTGGAAAAAGATACGAAAATGAAATTGGATCCTTGTTGGAATCCCCTGCATTCAGTAAGCTCGATGAAACCATTCTCTGCCAGAGCAGGGGAAAGAAAAGAATCACGGACAATACCGTTCTCCAGGTCAGTAATTCCAGACGGAAATTTTTTCTGAACACTGCAGTCAGAATCAGAAAAAGAGAAGGAATGATGAGAAGTATGCTTTCATATCTGGCAGTTCCTGCAAGGATGGAAGTAAATATCATCCATTCTGCATTTGGCTCTGCCTCAGTTTTCAGATAAAGATGAACAGAATGGAGCCAGACCAGAAAAAAGAAAAGATTCAATGCATCAAATCCGCCGGAACGAAAGCAAATGGCAGTGATCGGAAACGAGAGTACAAGAATCGGCAGACCGATTCTGATTTCCTCAGACTCTGTAAATTTTTCAGCAAGACGAAATACGGAAATAAAAGATAAAAACAGCAGAATCAGATTGACCGCAAAAGAGTTTTCCGGCCTGAATCCTGAAACAGAATGCATCAAGGAAACAAGGAAAGGATACATCCCTGGTCTGTGTGCTGTATCCTGATTAATAATTGAAGTATTCCCGAAAATCTCGACAGCTTCGATCAGATTTGTATGAGTCTTGTATTTGTAAAAGGAAAGGGATTCTGAAAGGAGATTCGTTTCATCTGCCAGAATCTGAAAAACTGCAGGAACTGAAAAAAACAGAATGACTGAGAACAGAAATCCCAAAGAAAGCTTCAGACGGTTTTCATTCCAGAAGGAGTGGTACGCGGGATACCTCTCCAGATACCTTTCAGCAATCGGATTCAGACTGAAAATAAAAATGACTGCAAGAAAATAGTAATTTGATTTTTCAAAGACTGTCTTCAGAAAACCTGCAGAAGCCGTCCAGAAGGAGAACATCAGCAGAACTGTAAATAAGAATGAGGAAAATAAAATGATTTTATATTTGCTTAGAAAGGACATGGATGTCTCCTTGCAGGAGTTTTACAGTTTATTTAAAGCTGTCAGTTCCTTCCGTAAAGAAGTTTTTCAGATTCTCTCCAAAAAGTTTTCCAATGTTTCAAAAGAGAACTCTCTGCCAAGGGGATGACTTTCAGATTTTCAATGCCAGATACAAAAAAAGCCGCCCCTGGAAAAAAGGACGGCTGCTTTCTTTGAGAAAAAAGGTTATACTTCAGCGTTTACTGCGCCGAGATATTCTCTGTTCAGTCTTGCAATATTGGAAACGGAGATTTCCTTCGGACATGCTGCTTCGCATTCATACTGGTTTGTACAGTTTCCGAATCCTTCCTTGTCCATTGCTGCAAGCATCTTGCGGACTCTCTCCTTTCTCTCAACCTGTCCCTGAGGAAGAAGTGCGAGCTGAGAAACTTTTGCAGATACAAAAAGCATTGCTGAAGCATTCTTGCAGGAAGCGACACAGGCACCGCACCCGATGCATGCTGCCGCATCCATTGCGAGATCTGCCGC
>DAORDI010000210.1:0-10151 GCA_035345895.1 Leptospiraceae bacterium | reverse complement strand
TTAAAATGCAGGCATTTTGTTGAAGAGAAAGAAATGAGATTTTGGAAACATCAAAAGGATTGAGGAGCACAGATCTATGGATTTCAGTCGAATCCAGTCTATTTAGGGTAAACTTTCCCGATTATTTCGACCTCAATACGAAATATCGGCCAGTGTATTCAGGCTAAAAAAGGATTCAACAGAAAACAGACAGGAGAGCAGTCAACCTGCGATAAAGTCAGAACTGAAAAAATTTCAGAACAATTAAAACATTTGACAATTGTCCAACGTAAAAGGTTTTAGATAGAGCGGGGGCTTGTGCCATGAAAGATTCAAAATCTATCCTTTTCATTGAAGACAGTGAACTTCCTCAGATTCGGGAAATAGAGAATCTGAAAAAATCCGGCTATGATATCATTCCGGTCAAGTCAGGCGAAGAAGCTCTCAGGTCAGCTTCGGCAAACGGCACCGTCAATCTGGTGATGATGGATATGAGAGAAGACCGAAAGGATCTTGTTCAAAAAATTCTGTCGGAAAGAAATCTTCCCATTCTTTTCGTCGTATCGGATTCTGATATAGAATATATAGACAAAGTCAGAGAATTTCCTAACTGCACATATATGATGAAGAATTCTGATGAATTCACGCTGAAGTCTTCGGTAGATGCCGCATTTGAACTTTTTGATGCGAACGAGCTCAAAAAAGAGAATGAGGAATCGCTTAAGGTCACTCTTCAGTCGATAGGCGACGCTGTGATCACGGCAGATCTTAACCGAAAGGTGAGCAGGATGAATGCTTCTGCGGAAGCGCTGACCGGCTGGAGTTTTAAGGAAGCAGAAAACAAACGTCTGGAAGATGTATTCAAGACCGTAAATATAGACTCCTTTGACAGCCTGAAGGAAACTGTGGAATCAGTCATTAAAAACGGAAGAACGGCAAGGTTTTCAGAACATGCAATTCTGACTGACAGACAGGGCAAAACTCATTACGTCAGCGTCAATGTATCTCCTATTCAAAACGGGAAAAAGAAAATAAATGGAATTATCATTGTATTTACTGATATTACAGATAAATACATTGCTGAACAGAGACTGAAAGATCTGCTTTCAGAAAAGGAATTTCTATTCCGGCTGTTTTCAGAAAACTCAATAGATCTGATCTTCAGATTCGACTTTCTCCCTAAAGGCAGATTCACGTATCTGAGTCCGGCAGTTTCTGCAATGACAGGGTACAATCCCGATGAGTTCTATGCATATCCTGAATTCGTAAATAAACTTATATTTCCGAAAGACCTGTCACTCTGGAATTCATTTATTTCAGGTGAAATTCCTTCCGATTCGCCGACAGCTCTCAGATGGATAAAAAAGAGCGGGGAAATCATCTGGATTGAACTGAGATGTGCAATGGAATATGACAAGGAAGGAAACATCGCCGGAATTGAAGGTATTGCCAGAGACATTTCCAGAAGAAAAAAATCGGAGGATCTGCTTCACAGGACAGAAGAAATCTATCAGCATACATTCAAATATGCTCCTATTGGAATTGCAAATACTTCACTGAACGGACGTCTTCTCACAGTGAACAGAAAATTCTGCGATATTTTGGGATACCGTCAGGAAGAACTTCTTTCCATGACCTTTAGAGACTTCACTCATCCTGATTTCATCAGCACATCTGAGGAGCTTCTCGAAAAGGGACGCACCGGAGAGACACCAAATTTTATCATTGAAAAAAAATACATCCGCAAGGACGGAACAGTGATCTGGGGAAGGATGTCGAATCTGACTGTAAAAAATGAAGACGGTTCTGCCGACTATTTCATTGAAACTCTTGAAGACATTACAGAACAGAAAAAAGCAGAAGCAGAAATTCAGGAACGAGAAGCAAAATACAGAATCCTGCTGGAAACGATGAGCGAGGGCGCTGCTCTGAATGAAATCATCTACAATGAAAAGGGAGAAATGTCCGATTACAGAATCATAGAAGTCAACAGGGCCTTTTATTCCATGGCAGACTTTACAGGAACTTCGGTGATTGGAAATACTGCTTCAGAGATTTACGGACTGTCAAGTGATGTCATTGCTGAATTCTGGAAAGAACATCGGGGGTCGAACACGACTCAGTACACCAAGTTCATCAGTCCTTTAAACGGAAGACATTTTATGATATCCACATCGCCTTTCCTGAATGACCGATTCGTCACCGTTTTCTTTGATATTACAGATTCAGAGGAAGCACGGACAAAACTGCAGGAAAGCGAAAACAGATTCCGTACTATGGCGGACTGCAGTCCTGCACTGATATGGATGTCAGGAACAGACTCACTGTGCAGTTTTTTCAACAAAACCTGGCTTGAGTATACAGGAAAATCAATGGAAGAAGAGCTCGGCTGCGGCTGGGCAAAAGGTGTTCACCCTGATGATCTTGAAAATTGCATTAAAATATATACCGAATGCTTTCAGAACAGAAAACCGTTTGCAATGGAATACAGACTGAAGCGGAAGGATGGAACTTACGGATGGATTTACGATCAGGGCGTTCCCAGATTTTCAGATGACAGCGAGTTTGAAGGATATATCGGATCGTGCACAGACATATCTGAACTGAAGAAAGCGAACGAAGAAATTATTCGGATATCCAATGAGAGAGAAATGATTCTGGAAAGCACAGGAAGCGGTGTTCTTCTGCTGAAGGACAGGAAAATTGTATGGGCCAATAAAAGAGCGGCAAATCTGTTCGGATATACTCTGGAAGAACTGACAAGCATCAGTCTCATCAAACCTTATCCATACGCAGAGATATTCAATCATCTGGGTTCTGAGATGTATTCCGTTCTTGCAAGAGCATTTCGATTTTCCACTGAGACCGAGCAGAAAAAAAAATCAGGAGAAACTTTCTGGTGCAGGTTTACAGGAAAACTGCTCGATCCTAAAGACCCGGAAAAGGGCTCCATCTGGATTCTGGAAGACATTACCCAGAGAAAACAGGCGGAATTTTCATTAAACATCTGTCATAAATCATTAGAAATAATGCAGTCTCAGCTCGCTGAAAAAAACAGAGAACTTGGGGAAATCAATGAGGTGAAGGAAAAGTTTCTTTCGGTTATTGCAAATAAACTGAGTTCTCCCTTCCGTACATTTCTGGGACTGAGTGAGCTGATGGCCGATGAATCAGATTCATTATCAAAAAAAGATATGCAGGAATTCAGCAGGGAAATTCATCTTCTCGCTGAGAAGCTGCACAAGAACGTGGACAATCTTCTGAGCTGGTCTGCAGTCAGGAATGGAACTGTTCAGTTCTCTCCGATTTTATGCAATCTCAGAAAAATTGCACAGAACAGCATTTCTCTGTTGAGCGAATCTGCCAGACAGAAGGGTATAGATTTCTTCTGCTCAGTCAAGGAGGACATTTATATGCTTGCTGATCATTCCATGATTGAAGCGGTGCTCAGAAATCTGATTTCGAATGCTGTCAAGTTTACTCCTAAAGGCGGAAGAATTTCCGTTTCTACTTCCGAGTATGAAGATGAGATTCTGATTTCTATTGAAGACTCCGGAATAGGGATGGATGAGAAGATTTTGAAAAGTCTTTTCATTTCGAACGAAAAAATCTCAAGTCCCGGAACAGAAGAGGAATCAAGTACAGGGCTCGGACTTCTTCTATGTCAGGAATTCATTCGAAGGCACAATGGAAAAATCAGAGCCGAAAGCGTTCCGGGAAAAGGAACCTCATTCTATGTATCTCTGCCGAAACATTTATGAGTAAACAACTCACCTTACACAGGCGGGGCGTTTTGACAGAGAGCCCGGCGGTTTCACAAACGTGGAAGTTGCCGTTTTTACTGATTCATCGCAAGCTGTCAAACTGCTGGATTTTACTAATGCTTTCTGAGAATTACAGCATCTGGACAGCATATCGTATTTGCGCAACGTAAGTCAGCAGTCTGATTCTGTCTGCTTTCCAAAGGCAGAAAAAAAGCAGTCCGCTCCGTCCAGATTTTCAGCAATTTCCATAAATTCTTTTATAAAATATTTTTTAATGAAAAATTACATTTTTTTTAAAAATGCTTCCATCAGTCTCTCAAGTCTCGCAAGCACTTCTCCGTCTGTGATTTCTCCTGCTTCGCTGATTCTGCTCCGCATTCCCTTCAGAAGAAGCTGAGTGTCTTCTGAAGTCTTTGCCTGTATTGTTTTCAGAATCAGAGAAAGGGACTCTATGGTTTTCTCGCCCATATTTGATGCGACGATAATTGCAGTCGGCTTATCAGTAAAGACCGTTGCAGATACTGTCCACTCAATTGCATTTTTCAGCAAAGCGGGAGGACTGAACACATACTCAGGAGTGCAGATCAGTACACCGTCGCTTGATTCGATCGACTGTCTGAAGTTCTGAACGGATATCGGAAGAAGTTCGTAATCAAGATCCGGATTGAAGAACGGCAGTTCCGAAATTCCATTGAAGATTTTGAGTTCAAGAAATTCCTGATTTCGTTTTCTGAGTGTTTCCAGAATGACCTCATTTGAAGAGTTCTTTCTCTGACTTCCGGACAGTGCAAGGATTTTCTTTTTTGTCATAAATTTAATATATCCTGTAATGCCTCGCCGATTTTCGGATACTGAAAATTAAATCCTTCCTGAACAAGTCTTTCAGGAACAACCCAGCGGCTTTTCAGAATCAGTTCAGTTTCTGTTCTGATCAAAAAAGCACCTATCTCAAGAAGCATCCTGGAGGAAGCAGTCCGAATCTTACATTCATTATTTTTCTCAATGTCATCATTAATTCTTCATTTGATACAGGATTAGGAGATGAGCAGTTGTAAATTCCTTTCAGTTCACTGTTCTGCTTCAGAAACTGCACGATGGAGAACAGATCAGCTATGTGAATCCAGGAAAACATCTGCTTTCCGTTTCCCTGCCTGCCGCCCAGTCCAAAGAGGACAAGATTTTTAAAGGGAATCATCACTCCTCCGTCCCTGCCCAGCACAATTGCCATCCGCAGCGCAATCTGCCTTGTCTGAGGAAGATTGAAATCAAAAAAAGCTTTTTCCCAAGCAAGTGCAGTATTGACGGAAAACCCGGTTCCAATCTCTCCATCGGTCTCAGTCATCGGTCTGTCTTCTGAATGTCTGTATATTGTCGCAGTGCTGGAATTGATCCAGAGTGCAGGAGGATTTCTGCAGTTCAGAACTGCCTCACCGAGAATCCCCGTAGTCTCCGTTCTGGATTTCAGTATTTCTTCCTTGTTTCTTTCATTGTACCGGCAGTCCACCGATCTTCCTGCAAGATTAAAGAGCATCTCAGAATTTTCAAGAGCATCAAGAATGGCGGAAGTCTGATTCCATCCGATGCATTCTTTCTGTCTGGATATAATCATTACTTTATATCCCATATCCTCATACCGTTTCTGAAAATATTTTCCTATAAATCCAGTCCCGCCGGCCAGTACAATCTTCCTTTCTTTCATCGTATGATATTATATAATGATGCTCATTCCCGTCAAGAAAGATAAATTCAAAGCTTGACAGTCAAGATCAATTTTTTATCTTCTCTGCAGGAGCCGAATATTGTATGGAATTTTTAAGAACACCTGAAGAGCAGTTTCTGAATCTGGAAGGATATTCCTTTTCTCCCAATTATGTGAATGTATCAGAGAATGGAATGAGAATGCATTACGTCGAGGAAGGAAACAGGAACGGAGAAACAATACTGCTTATGCACGGCGAACCTTCATGGTCGTATCTTTACAGAAAGATGATTCCTCCTCTTGCAGAAAAAGGCTTCAGAGTCATTGCTCCTGATTTAATCGGATTCGGAAAATCAGACAAGCCCGCATCACAGGACAATTACACATATCAGGCGCATATGGACTGGCTGGATGTGTTTCTGAAAACTCTGGACCTGCAGAATATCACTCTATTCTGCCAAGACTGGGGTGGACTTCTGGGACTTCGGCTTGCCAGCCTCAATGAAGAAAGATTTTCCAGAATCGCAGCAGGAAATACTTTTCTGCCGACAGGCGAAGGAAAACCTGCACAGGCTTTTTTAGACTGGAGAAATTTTTCCCAGAATGTAAAACGTCTTCCAGTCGGAAAGATCATCCAGAACGGGTGCGTATCCTCCCTTTCCTCAGAAGTACTGAAAGGATACAATGCTCCCTTCCCTTCCGAGGAATACAAGGCCGGTGCCAGGAAGTTTCCTCTTCTTGTTCCCATATCTCCCGATGATCCGGAAGGCATTAAAAATAAACAGGCTTGGGAAGTTTTCCGCAGATGGAAAAAACCTTTTCTGACTGCTTTCAGCGACAGCGACCCGATCACGGCAAAGGCAGATATATTTTTCAAAAGAGCCGTTCCTGGAGCGAAAGGACAGAAGCATGCAGCCATTTTGGGAGCAGGACATTTTCTTCAGGAGGACAAAGGAGAAGAACTTGCACAGGTAATCCTTGATTTCATCGGGAGCCGCTGATTTTACAAGGGATTCATCGGCAGCCAGCCCTGCCTTGGAAGAATGTCTATAATTATTCTATAATTATAGACATTCTATTCAGTATCCGCGTGCAGAATTGAGTCCCGCTGATGAATTCAGAAATGCTCAGCCTAGCGGCAGATGCTTCAATGCTTGCGTCGCAGTTACAAATACCCTTTTCAAGCACTTGTTTTAAAAAAGCAAGAAAAGGTTGGTCCCTAAGCCATCAAACTGTCGGCAGACCTTCCTGCCAAAATGCATCACCTGCACCCGTTAAACTGAGTTCTTAAAAAGGAAATAGGATAAAAATATGCTTGAATGCCCAATGAGATTCCTGTACAAGTAATTCTATCTTTAAATACTGATGGAGAAATGAATGGAAAGAATTTTTTATTTTCTGGTAGGCGCTGTCCTGTTTCTGGCAGCCTGTTTCGGGATGTACAAACTGGTCGGGTCAGGGGAATTCCTGGACTGGACGGTCGGAGCACTGTCCTTTCTCTGGCTGATCTTCATCGTGACAATTCCCTGGAATTCCTATTTTAAAGCGAAGGAAATCCTGTATGAAGCAGAAGTTTCCAGACTGAAGAACATTGCAGTGAAGGAAGAAGGCGTAGCCTTTGCAAAATCCGTCAGCAGAAGATCTCTCATTGTTTCCATCTCACTGCACATTGTATCTGCTGGAGCATTATTTTATATTGCAAACAGAGGAATCAGCCAGGTAGGTTACTACACTGCAGGCCTTACAATCCTTCTGACTTTCCTGCGCCCCGGAATCAGGTTTTACGAGTATCTGCACAGAAGACTGGAAATGATCCGTCAGGAATTTCAATATCCCAGAGAGGATGTTCAGGAACTTCTTTCCAAGGTTCAGGATATGATTTACAGAACAGAAAGCCTGGAAGGACAGCTGAGCCTGGACGAAACATCAAATTCCTGGAGACTTCAGCTGGAAGCACAGCTTGCACAGGTTTTTGAAAAACTTCAGAAACTGGATCATAAGCTGGATGATGTTTTCCGCTCCAACAGAGAGACTAAGAATGACATAGAATCTTCCGTAGCCAAAGAACTTGAGTCCATTCGGAAAGAGAACAAGGATATGGTGGCGAAGATTGTGGAAAACGGAGAAGTGGTAGAAAGTATTTCGACAATAGCAAAGTATCTGAAAAAGCTGTAAAAATGCAGCTTCTTTCTGTTTCAAAACTTTCCAAGACAATTGGAGACCGTACTTTATTCAAGGATGTGGACTTCGGGATTTCCGAAGGAGAAAAACTGGCAATTGTCGGAGTCAACGGCTCCGGCAAATCCACCCTTCTCAGGATTCTGACAGGAAAGGAAGAATCCGATACAGGCGAAATCGTCAAAAATCGTGAACTGAAAACATCCATCCTCGCTCAGAATTTTCATTCCGATCCGGAAAAAACAGTAAGAGAACATATATTTCGCGGTGAAGGAAAGACAATTCTTCTTCTGAAAAAATATTCAGACATCTGTGAAAGAATGGCTGAGGGAGATGCAAACGCAGAAAAGGAATACAACGCCATTCTGACAGAGATGGACAAGGTCTCTGCCTGGGAATATGAAACACAGGTAGAATCCATTCTGCGCGAACTGGGAATTGATCATCTGAATCTGAAGATGAGCGATCTTTCCGGGGGTATGCTGAAGAAGGTGGAACTTGCATCAGCACTCATTGAGGAAAGCAATCTTCTGATTCTGGATGAACCTACAAACCATCTGGATGTTCAGTCCATTCTATGGCTGGAAGATTTTCTGGTTCAGACCCAGAAGGCACTGATCCTGATCACTCACGACAGATATTTTCTGGACAGAATTACTGATAAAATATTGGAAATTGATTCAGGAAAATGTTTTTTATACCAGGGAAACTATTCCTATTTTCTGGAAAAAAAGGCTGAGAGAGAGGAGAAGGAAAGAATTCAGGAAGAGAAGGCTGAAAAATTTCTCCGCAAGGAAATCGAATGGCTCCGAAGACAGCCTAAGGCGAGAACAACAAAGCAGAAGGCCAGGATCGACCGTGCAGATGCGGTAATCAACAGAGAAAAATACGAAATACAGAAGGAACTGGAACTTTCAGTGGCAGCCAAAAGACAGGGCAAGACCATTATGGAAGTGAAGAACATCCGTAAATCTTTCGGTGAAAAAACGATCATTGACGGATTCACGTATCATTTCAAGAAGCAGGAAAGACTGGGAATTGTCGGGGCCAACGGTGCAGGGAAATCAACGCTTCTCAACATTCTGGCCGGCAGGCTCAACCCGGACGGAGGATTTATCAATCCCGGCCTGAACACAGTGACAGGATATTTTGATCAGACCAGCCGGGATCTTCCGGAGGAAATGCGGGTACTCGACTATATCAAGAAAAATACCGGTGAATATATTACGACTGAAGACGGAGTCAAAATCACTGCATCCAAAATGCTCGAAAAATTTCTCTTCGACGACAGGATGAAGTATTCTGAAATCAAAAAACTTTCGGGAGGAGAAAGAAGAAGGCTTTACCTTGTGCAGATACTGATGAACAGTCCGAATTTTCTGATCCTGGATGAACCTACAAACGATCTCGACATCCGTACTCTGTCAGTCCTCGAAGACTTTCTCATCAGTTTTCCAGGCACGATTGTAATTGTATCCCATGACAGATATTTTCTCGACAGAACTGCTGAGACACTTCTGATATTCAAAGGCAGCGGAAAAATAGAGAGCTACACTGGAACATATACCTCATTTCTGGAAAATCCGAATTTGAATAAAAAAGAGGAAAAAATCATTAAAAATGAGATACAGGAAGAAACCCCGAAAGAGCCAGCTAAAAAAAGAAGCTTCAAGGAAGAGAAGGAACTGAAAAATCTGGAAGAACAGATTCTTCAGCTGGAAATGACCAAAGAGGACATTGAAAGGGAACTCGCAGAAAACTCTGCAGACTATAAAAGAGTGGAAGAACTTTCCAAAAGACTGCAGGATATAGAAAAAGACATAGAAAAAACCTGGGGCAGGATATCAGCAATCTGATATCCTAATTTCATACCCAGTATCTATTTCCCTTCAGGTGAATTACTTAATATCCTTGGGCATACTGAGAAGTTTGTATCCGACAAACCTGTCCTCGCCTGTATACACTGAATTCTGTACTGAATCGTGCTTGAGGCCTGCAGTGAGAAGAATATTCTGTTTCCTGAAATCCGCTTCCGTCTTAAGTTCCGCACCGCCCTTTGTCTTCAGAACCACTTCAATTCTTTTTACTTTCAATGCAGCTGCAATGTATCTCTTTTTTAATGCATTTTCATCCTTTTTTGCCTTGGATGTAGGCTTATAGTCTTCCATTACGTGTTCGGAAGGATCAATGAACCGGAATGTGACAGCCTCCACATCCTCGAGACCGGCATTCACTGAAGCCACTTTCTGAAGCTGCGCCTTTGCCCAGCCCAGATCCGCCGCAGAATAGGAAATCTCAATGACCTGCTTCCCCTCCCCTTCTCTGACCTTGACAGGCTTCAGATACTGATCCTTCAGAATAGTCGGATCTTCCTCATTCGGAATATAACCGAGCATCGGTTCCTTCGACCAGACCTGAAACTGAGTATAACCCAGAATCTTTCTGCCTTCCACCAGGCCGCGTCCGTCCACGGACTTCTCGCCTGCGCTTGCACATCCGTAAATAAATCCGATTATACTTACAATGATTGT
>DAORDI010000209.1:0-10197 GCA_035345895.1 Leptospiraceae bacterium | reverse complement strand
AAAAGAGGCGAAATATTCAGATCAATTACCTTGTTCTGCTTGTCCGTCAGTGTAAGAATCAGTATGATCAGTAGTGCAGTTCCCAGAAACTGATCAAAAAAGGCATTCAGATTGGAAATGAACGCGGGCGGATAGGTGGCAAATATTCCCGCTGTTCTTATGCTTGTTTCATATCCCCGCAATATGGAATTCTTTGCTTCAAATTCAGCAAATGCATCATGATAATTTAAATATATCAGACAGGCTCCTGCGAATGCCCCTAAAATCTGAGCGGATATGTACATTGGAACCTTTCTGTATGAGATCCCTTTTCTGAATGCGACTGCGAATGTCACTGCCGGATTCAGGTGGGCGCCGCTCGTCCTGGAGGATACAAAAACTCCGAATACTACAGCAAGACCCCAGCCCCAGGTAATCATTTCATATCCCCCCAGTCCAAACAGAACTGCCGCTGCAACGACACCGTTTCCGAAAAGTATTAAAATCAGGGTTCCGAAAAATTCTCCTAAAAATTCTTTTTTCATGATGGTCACTTTTCCTTATTTCAGTCTATCAGCGAGTCTCTCGGCTTGACAGGAAGGATGTCTTCTCTGGTATCGAATTCAGGGTACTGCTCGAAAAACAGTTTTCTAGGAACGACTCTGTACCGAAGAGGTCTGGCTTCCAGGAATTTGTCAGTGAAAGGCACATCATCGGGAAGCTGATGGAAATTGATCCTGTCTTCAAAACCGTAAAAATCTTCCTTGATAAATCTTTCCTCATTCCTTAGTATATAGTCTTTTATGAATCCCCAGTCCAGTTTAAACTGCATTCTTGTGCCTGCAAACGCGGGTGCTCTGTCCTTCAGATCCACAAGATTTTTCAGAGGATATCTTCTGGCAGCATATTCTGAAACAAAGACCATAATGAACCTTTGAGACAGTCCCATCGGTTCCCAGAGTCTTCCGCCTTTGGGACTGATATCCTGAGGGGAAACGTAGTCAAATTTCCATGAGTTTATTCTGGAAACAAGTTTGTCCATGACTCTGAATCTTCTTCCGTTTTCAATCCTGTAATCGTCAAGAATCTTCATCAGTTCAGATTTATATTTTGATTTATAATAATACACATGATCCTGAGGACCGAATTCGCCGTAATAGAGCCATCGGTAAAGATCCTGCAGATTGAAGAACGGATTTTCAGAAATAAATTTCCTCAGAGCAAATATTTTCTGCTCCTGATCCAGGATTTTCTGATTCTCGACTGCAAGAGTGGGGATCATCATTTCCTTTTTAATATCGGCTTCTTTGAGATAAAATCAAGACCCTCTTGGAAGGGAAATTTTCTTTTATCCGGTCTTCGGCCGTCATCTTTCAGAAGACCTGAACCGGATTGCAGTTATTTCAGATTACAGGCCTTTTTGAATCCGGATTCACAGCTTTTTTTCAGATACTCTTCAGTTCTGCTTTTGTCTTCATTGGCCGCCGCCATCAGATAATTTGCCTCCGGATGATCTGAATCGGATCTGAGAACTGAATCGAGAATGTCTCTGGCTTCTTTCTTTTTTCCTCCCGAGATCAATGCCTGAACTGTGCTGAATACGATTTCTTCATCATATTTTCTCAGATGCCTGACGGTGTTGTACTGTCTGACTGCCTCATCATATTTTCCTTCTGATGCCGCAATGTCTCCGTAACCCTTATGAGCAAGAAATTTTTCATCAAGTGAACTTCCTGCATACAGTCTGTCGAAGTAGGAACGTGCTTTTTCTTTTCCTCCTTCTGCAAGGGAAATCTCGCCCATTCCGAAATTTGCTTCCGGTGATCCGGGAGACAGTTCCAGAGCCTTGCTGTAGTTAGCCTTGGCCAGATCAAATTTTTTGACTGCTCTGAACACATTCCCCTGCAGATTGAATTTCTGAATTTCTGAAAGCTCGTTCAGTTTCAGAATCTTATTCATATAGTCAATTGCCTTGTCTCCTGCTGAATGATACAGGCTGAGTTCCATCATAAAATGATTCGCAGCAAATGAATTTGGATTCCAGGAATAATACTGTGACAGCTCTGACGAATCAGGTCTGAGTCGGTACATTTTTTTCTGAAAAGCAGCTCTCGTAAAATAGAATTTTGCATCGGCATCCCTTCCGTTTCCGTCCAGAGCCAGAGAGGAAAACTGCATCATCCTGTCTCTGTTGTTCCAGAAAAAAATACAAAGCGATCTGTATGCTGAAGGATTCGGCGACAGTGCAGCTGACTTGTCTGCAAGTTCCCTTCCGTCTTTCCTAATTTTCTCCGTGGACTTATAATCAGCACCTTTAGACTTTAGAACAAGTGCAAGTTTCTGTTTTGCAAGCGACTGCAGTGCCAGTGCTTCACTGTATTCCGGGTCAAGAGTAGCCGCTTCTTTCAGCAGTTCAGCAGATCTGTACAGGTTTTCTTCCGTTGCCGCAGACAGATACAGTTCCTTGGCCTGATAATACTTTTCCCAGGCAGAATCCTCCCGGAAATCAATTGGTGTCTTAGGAGATGTCTTGGATCTGATTGCCGGATCGCCGTAGAATGCAGTCAGAACTGTTTCCCATTCAGAAGCTGCAGAGCTTAATGACTTGCCTTCCATATTCAGATCATAGTTCAGACTGTATCCGGGCACTGCTGATTCTGATGCAGATACAATCTCTGTCTGCAGTTTCCATATACTGTCTTTTACTTCTGCCTTGATGACAAATACTGAATTGACCGAAAGTTCACCTGCAAATTCAGTGATTTTCAGATTCCTTTCTTCCAGAATTTTCTGATATGGTGTCCTGGGAAGAGTCAGAATCTTATTGACCCGAAGCAGTGAGGTATATACTGCTTCTCTCAACAGCTGCTTTTCTGCGGGACTCAAGTTTTTGCCCCCAGTCTGAATGACCGGCAGAACGGCTGTTCTCCACTGGTTTTCATCTTTCAGGATGAGTTTCTCAGCGTTACCTGGGGCTTTCGCATATCTGAAAGCAATAAAATAACTATTTCCAAAATAGAGATGGCCGTCATTCTGATCCAGTTTCAGTTTCTTTACCTTTCCAAGCGATTTTGCAGCAGTGGATGAGGGCACTGGTTTTCCATCCAGATCAAAAAGCTCCAGTCTGATTTTCTCAACCTTGACGACAGAGTTTACATAGTCTTTTTTCTGTACTTCTGAATTGCCCGCTTCTGAAGGCTCTGCTGAAATGTCAGTCAGAAAAAGACGCACAGGCCGAATGTACGTCAGTCTTGCCTCCTTGACTGATTTTAGAAGCTCTCTGGATATGTTCAGTCTGAATTCAGGTATTTTTTCGACGGGAATGATTTCTTCATTTTTTTCCTTGAATTCATCTGTTCTTATATTGCCTTTCCATATTTTTTTATCCATCTTTTCCGGATTTTCCGACGATGCAAATCCAAGATGATCTATGAAGACCGGAGTTCTGTAATAAATGAACTCTGATTCCTGAACATCGTTTCCTCGGCCGGAAGAAACAGCCAGGTTGTCTTTTTTCACTTCGGGAGGAGGTTCTGCTCGTTTACCTGCTCCCGAGGTGCAATGATATATAAAACATAATGAAATTAGGGCAGAAAAAAGCTGCTTCATTTTCAGACCCCGTAAATGCGTCTCAGATCCGAGACAATATTTTTCATCATTGCTTCATTAGTTCCGCCTCCGATCGAAAGAAGGATTGCATCTCTGTGGAGTCTTTCTGCAGGATATTCTCTGCAGTATCCGTATCCGCCGAGAACCTGGATTGCATTTCTGGAAACATTTTCAGCCATTCTGGTTGCAGCAAGTTTTGCAGACGCAGCTCCCAGGGAGTTTCTGTTTTCCGGGTTTATTCCTGAGGCGACTGAATAAACAAGGCTTCTCGCTGCTGACCATTCTGTGTAGGAATCAGCAATCAGCCTCTGAATCTGACCGAATTCAGACAGTTTCTTTGAAAAGGCATCCCTGTGCTTCATTGAATACTCACACATAATCTCAATGCATCTTTCCGCAATGCCCAGGGACTGAGCCGCGAGAGTGATCCTTTCAATTTCCAGGTTTCTCATCATATGAGTCACTGCATCATTTTCCTTTCCGATCAGGTTTTCTGCAGGTATTTCCATATCTTCAAAGATCAGCTGTGTAGTCGGGGACGCTCTCATGCCCATCTTTTCTTCTTTTTTTCCTACACTGAATCCTTTAAATGAGGACTCCACTGCAAACGATGTTATCTTTCTGCTCTCCTTAGAATCCAGCTTTGCATATACTAAAAAAACATTTCCTGTATTTCCGTTAGTAATAAACTGCTTCATTCCGTTCAGCACATATCTGTCGCCTCTTTTAACAGCGACAGAACTCATTCCCAGAACATCAGTTCCTGCTCCAGGCTCAGTCATTCCCATTCCTGCAATCCATTCTGCCGATATGACTTTTTTCAGATATTTTTTTCTCTGTTCCTCATTCGAGCTGTAATAGAAATTATTTACAAAAAGAACTTCATGGGCAAGATAAGAGAGAGTGAAGCCTGGATCATATTTCGACATTTCTTCATGAATGATGACCGCTGCTGTCGCGTCCATTCCCAGGCCACCGTCTTTTTCCGGGACAGTCACTCCGAAGATACCAAGCTCCTTTCCGAGTCTTCTGAAAAGTTCATCATTAAATTTTTCCTTTTCATCATGTTCTCTTGCCTGTCCGTCTATGACTGATCTGGAAAATTTTCCCACTGTTTCCCTCAGTTCTTCATGAGCCTCACTTGGGCTGAATATTGTGTGTTTTCTCTCTTGTGCTTTCATTTCCGTCTCTCAAGTTAAGATATTTTATAATGACTGATGCAGCAATTACAGCTGTTTCAATTCTGAGAATGGAACTGCCGAATCTGCATCCCTTCATTCCGTTTTTTCTCATAAGTTCAATTTCCGAATCCCTGAATCCGCCCTCCGGTCCAATTACAGGAACCGAGCCCGGCAGTCCGTCTGAAATATTCCTGTCCGCATATGGATGCAGATAGAAGCTTCCTGGACAGAGCCTGATAAACTCTTCCAGACTTTTATGAAAATGTATTTCGGGAAGCCTGTGCCTTTCCGACTGTTCAGCAGCCGAAAGAATTATCTTTTCAGCTCTCTTCTCATTGAATTCTTTTCTGTCCGACTGTGCAAATACAATCAGATGAATATGATCTGCTCCCAATTCTGTAAGTTTCTGAAGGATCAGATCGAGTTTCTGAGACTTTGGAAGGGCTGATGCAGCAGAAAATCCAGGCTCACATATATTTTTTTCTGTTCTCTGAAGCTGACCTGTTTCTCGGTTTCCCGGAATATCGTAAAACGAAGAATTGCCTCTTCCGTCTCTGATCTCCACTACCTTCTGAACGGAAAACAGACGGAGACTCTTCAAATGTGAACACTCTTCCCTTGTCAGTTCAATGCTTCGGGAAGAGTCCGAATTTCTCCTGAAGAAAATCGGTGATTTACTCAAGACTGTCAGTCTTTATCTTTTTTCTTTTTATCTTTCTTATCAGACTTGTCCTTTTTATCTTTCTTTTCTTTTTTATCAGACTTGTCCTTTTTATTCTTTTTATCTTTTTTGTCAGACTTGTCCTTTTTATCTTTCTTATCAGACTTGTCACCTTTTCCGGGCTTTGCTCTGCAGTAGTCGTCTACTTTCACTCCGTCTTTTGTCTGGTATCCTTTTACCCATGTACAGTCATCATTTGAACTGCACTGAGATTCACTTAATCCTTTGCAGTCTTTTGCTGAAACTGAACTGACTGAGAGAAATGAAGAAACGAAAAAGGCCAGAATAGCCCAAACTGATGATTTTATCATACAAACTCCTGTAATGTTGTTCAATCCTAATTTTCAGGGAATATGAGTCAAGTCCAAATCCCCAAGGTCTCAGTTATTCCTTATACCTGAAAAAAACTTTTTTTGTTCCTCCTTTTCCAAGTCAATATATATGATGGACACAGAGGCTCTCTGCCGAATTCGTGTTTTTAGGAACATAACTTGCGCTTTTTCTTATTGCTAATTTTTCTCATCGGCACTGTCTATGCTGATGAGTCTCAGGGTAGAAAACCGGAGCTGGGCTTCTGGCTGGGAGCTTCCAATCCGTTTCCCGGTTCTGAAACTTCAAGAGTATTGAACACAAGTCTCGGTTTCGGTCTTTTCGGGAGAATTCAGTGGCCGTACAACCTTTACACAGAAGCAGGCATCAGTGCTGCGAACTACCCCTCGCTTACAGAGAGAAGTTTAACGACGGTTCCTGTCTACGGTGCCCTGGCATACAAACTTCCGTTTGAACTTCCTGTATCCATATTTCTGAAGGCGGGAGGGGGATACTCTTACGTGATTGCAAGACCGGCAAATACTGCCAAATGGGATCCAATGGCAATGCTTGGAACAGAGGTGAGCTTTGTTGCAGGGAAAAAAGTCAGAATCGGTCTCAGGGTCGATTATCTTCGGATTTTTGAAACGATTGGAACTGACATTCCTGCGGAAGCCAAAAGGTTTTATCTGTCACCTCTTGACAGGGACTACAGGCTTTTCAATCCGAACTATTATAAACTGCATGATGGTGAGTTTTTCCATTTTGCTTTGATGGTGAGTTTTCTTCTATGAAATTATTCTTTCAAATCTTACTTCTGCTTTCTTTTTTTTCCGGGACCGGATGCAAAAAAAATTCTTTCAAGAATGTATCCAAGACATCAGGACCTGTCCTGAGCAGTCTTTTCAACAACAGAATGCTGCTGCTTCTGAAAGGTACATATGCGACTGATGATCCTTTGAAGTTTGAAGAAACTAACGGAGGAACAGGACAGCTCTATCAGGATGTGACGACAGATGATCCTGTATATGATCTTACGGATATGCCTTCCGCAAAAAATCTCCTGATTCACATTGATTTCGGTGAAGTCAGAATTTCATCCAGAGCGGGAAGCCCCGACCTGATTCAGAGTCCAGCAGAATCAGTAAAATTCTGGGATTTCATAGCTCCATACAGACAGGTCTACTGCACTGCTCCCGGCTATGTTTTATTTGCCAATTCCTGCCAGACGGATTCAGGATATTTCAGGATTCAGGAGTTTTTTGACGGAAACGGTGCAAAGTATCCATCTGTGGATCCATCAGCGGAAACCAGGGGAGGAGGATTTTACGGATCTCAGTACTATAATGCAGGAATCTATATAAGAAATTTTGTGACAAGTTTTGCAAGAGAGAACAATGGGATGAAGACGGACACCAGATTCGACAATTATCCTGTAGTCGGTTCCAATATAGTTCCGAGGAACAGTTATATTCCGAATACCAGCGATGCACAGAAGCAGAGCATCACTCCTATGATGTTTCCTGTATTTTACACAGTTTTAGATACAGATCCAGGAATGGCAAATGTCAGTTGGACGAATGGAGATCTAAACATCAATCCAGGTTATGAACCATATATTCTGGAAATGAGGATGAATATTAAGGAAAACTTAATGATTCATTCCTGGACGACTCTTGCAGGGATCACTCAGACAATGGTAGGCTTCAGCGACTGGAAGTACAATCACCAGGGTCAGTCAGATATGGGAGGCAATCTTCTTCTTCGAGCAAGAGTCATTTATCCGGAAAGAGCCTCCAGTCTTACAATTACCGGCGGGACTCAGACTTATAACCATTATTATGCCCTATATGGTGCCAGTGAAATAATAAAGGACAGACTTCCTTATGCAGCAGTTCCTGTGCGTACAGGCGGGTCCAAAATCAAATATGTCAGTCCGGGTACTTGGAGACTTCTTTGTTTGGCAGATCAGTCTCCAGTTGATGGTTATCCTGAAACACTTGTTCGGGAGATTCAGTTTACAATCCCGCCTGATGCCATCCGTCAGCAGCTGACTAAGGCTCTGGCCTGTCCCTGAATCAGTGAATCAATAAAGATCTTGACTTCGGAAAAAGTTCAGGCCGTATCATATTATGCCGGTGCTTTTTTCGTCTCTTTCTCCGTTTCTTTTTTTTGACACTCTTCTGAGTGTGCTGGCTTTTGTCTATCTCTGGAACAGGAAGAAGACAAAAACTGTCTCTTATCTGCTGGGTTTCTGTTTTTTTCAGTTTCTCCTTATGCTGGCATATTTTGTATCATCTTCCTTTCCTTACGAATCCGTTCTTTACTTCAGGCGCTTCCTGAGCGGAACTTATATTTTCGGCAATGTGTTTTACATTGCATATGCCTACAGTTTTCCCGCTGATGATTTTCCTAAAGAAAGGAAGGCTGTACTCTTTTTTGCAGTCTGTGCCGCTGCCGCCGCATACATTCATTATTTCACGGTCACTTTTTATGTCGAAAAATACTATGATTTCACTTCTCATACTTATGCTTATGCAAGATCATCGGGACTTCAGATCGGAATAGGAAGTCTTCTGATGTTCATTTTCGCATTTGCAGTCTTCTGCAGAAAATACATTCTTTACAGGAATGGAAAGAAGGCAGAGCATATACTGGGTTATATGTTTCTTACTCTGCTTGCATTTGTGCCGTCACTTGCAAATTCACTGATGCGCTCAGGAAGACTCAGCGAGGATTTTTATTTCTTCATCTATTATTTTTCGATTCCTGTGATTGTATACGGTCTGATTATCATATACATAAACGATTCGGAGGAAACAGCTTCGTTCCGGGTGAAAATTGCAGGAATATTTTTTATAAGTTCACTTATGATATCCTGCTTCTCGGGGTATATGGCCGCAGAAGAAAGAGACAGTTCATATACTGTATCCAAGAAAGGTGAAAACAGATACATTCTTGAAAGACTGAAATCGGGCAGTGCTGTTTTTGATTCCCCTGATCTGAAATACATAATCAGAAACAGCAGAGAGAAGGGCAGATCGGCTCTCTGGTCCAGTCCTGATACAGGAAGCAGGCTCCTTGAACTGCTTGCTGCGCTTCCTGAGATATCAGAAAGTGCCGAAAGAAACTACAGGGAAGTGCTGGGAGAGAGGTTTACAGTTTTTGTTCTGCAGTCATCTGAAGATGATACCTATGAATTCGGATATGATTACATTGAATACAGAAAATTCATTCATCCTGCTGCTCTCAAGGCAGTATATGCGATGACTGCATCTGCACTGCTCGTCATTATTCTGTATCCTTTTCTGTTCAAAAAAACTCTGATATTGCCTCTGGAAAATCTGCTTGCCGGAGTGAGAAGTGCAGATTCCGGCAGGATGGATGTTTTTGTAGAGCCTACGTACAATGATGAAATCGGGATACTCACCAAATCATTCAACAGTATGCTTTCCTCGATTCGTGAAAGCAGCCTGCGCCTTGAAGACTATGCCGTAAATCTGGAGAAAAAAGTTGCTGATAGAACGAAGGAACTCAATGAAAGGATTTCTGAAATTTCCGGATTGAAACTTCAGCAGGACGGAGACTATTTTCTGAATACGCTTCTGATTGAGCCTCTGATGAAAAACAGGAGCAGATCTGAAAAATACAGAATCGATTTTCTGATCGAGCAGAAAAAGAAGTTTGTGTTCAGAGAGGAAATTCATCAGCTGGGGGGAGACGTATGCATTGCAGGCGATCTTAATTTTGCCGGAAGAAGGCATCTCATGTTTTTCAACGGCGATGCAATGGGAAAATCAATTCAGGGAGCAGGAGGCGTGCTGGTCGCCGGTTCAGTTCTGAACTCAATCATGGCACGCAATTCCTCTGAAGCAAGGATTAAGTCTGTCCGTCCGGAGGAATGGCTGAAAAATGCATTCTCTGAACTTCAGATCATCTTTGAAGCTTTTGAGGGCTGCATGCTTCTCTCCTGCATTCTGGGACTTGCTGATGAGGATACAGGGGAGGTCATTTTTTTTAATGCAGAACACCCTTATGCTGTTCTGTACCGGGACGGAAAGGCAGAATTTGCAGAGAATTCTGTCGGACTTTACAAACTCGGCATTCCGTTTCAGAGAGAATTCAGTTTGAAGCATGTCAGAATTGCACCTAAAGATGTGCTCCTGATCGGATCGGACGGAAAAGACGACCTCCTTGTCGGAAATTCAATGAACGAGGAAGCTGAACTGTTTTTAAGAATTGCAGAAGCGGCAGGATCTGATCCGGAAACAATGCTCGGTCTGATTCGGGAGAGCGGAGAGATACTGGATGATATTTCAATTGTCAGAATTGAGCGTCTCACTTGAAAAAAATAAAAATACTTGGAATTTTAGAATGGAAATTTATATGGTAGACTGT
>DAORDI010000208.1:0-10239 GCA_035345895.1 Leptospiraceae bacterium | reverse complement strand
TATTGCCGGACTCGTTCCCATATTTCCCTCTCTTTAGCAGCATTCTGAAATTAAACAGATTTTTCAACTAAATCCTGAAGGTTAAAAATTTTAGTTGCGCAAGTTTTTCTGCTTCTATAAAACTTCCAAATTTGTATATGCAGCAAGAAAACTTTTCTCGGAAAAACCGAACTGTACTTTGATCTTCTGATTGTCTCCGGTTCCTGAGATTGATATTATTTTTCCTGTACCGTAATCTTTATGACTGACCTTTGCACCTACTGTGTATTTTTCACCGGTTCTTCCCTGTGCTGTGACTGTTGATTTGGGTTTGGCCTCTTCCTTCGGATTCGATTTTCGATTTGATGCAAAGGGTGTCCTGATTTCAGAAGCCCTGACTGAATTTCCCCTGTTTCTGTAAATCAGATCTTTCGGAAGTTCATCCAGAAATCTGCTTGGGATTCTGAACTGGAAGTCTCCGAATTTTCTAGTGCTCTGACAGTAGCTTAAAAAGAGTTTTTTCCTTGCCCTAGTCACTGCAACATAACAGAGTCTTCTTTCTTCCTCAATATTGTCATCCTGAATGCTCATCGAATGGGGGAAAGTTCCCTCTTCCATTCCTGCAAGGAATACAGTATCGAATTCCAGTCCTTTCGAATTGTGGATCGTCATCAGTGTCACAAAATCTTCCAGATCCTTTTCTGCCTCTTCTGACGTGAGAAGACTGATCTGATTCAGATATTCCTCAAGAGAAGGATTCTCAGTATTCTCCTCATATTCCTGAATGGAGAGTATGAACTGGTTGATGTTTTCCAGTCTGTCAGCAGATTCAAAGTCCTTCATTCCTGAAAGATGCTCAGAGATCTTCATCAGTTTCAGAAGATTTGCTGAAACAATCGAGGGCATAATTCCTGTTCTGAGCTGTGTCTGCAGTTCTTCTATATTTGCTGTGAATTCCTGAACAGATTTTAATGATGCCTTTCTCATATCCAGGTCTCCTTTTTTCAGAATATCCAGAATCGGCCGGTTTTCATCGAGTGACTTTTTTCTGATTTTCTCAATGCTTGTTTCACCGATTCCTCGAGGAGGGTAGTTGATGATTCTCATCAGACTCATTGAATCGTCGGGATTTACAAGTACACAGAGATATGCAATCATATCCTTGATTTCCATTCTGTCAAAGAAGCGGAAGCCTCCGTGAATCACGTAAGGGATGGACTTGTTTCTGAGTGCCTCTTCAAAGAATCTGGACTGTGCGTTTGTTCTGTAGAACACAGCCATTCCTCTGTAGCTTCCCTCGACTTTCTGATATTTTTGTATTGCATTTATAATAAAAGCAGCCTCTTCTGCCTCCGAACTGCATTCAGTAATCAGAATTTTTTCACCGTCTGCATTGGATGTAAAGATGGATTTGTTCTTTCTCTCCGTATTGTTTTCTATGATCTTCTTTGCAGCTTCGATGATGTTTCCGGTCGATCTGTAATTTTCTTCCAGTTTAATTATTTTTGTACCTGGAAAATCCTTCTCGAATCCCAGAATGTTTTCAATGTTTGCGCCTCTCCAGGAATAGATGGACTGGTCATCGTCTCCTACAACGCATACATTTTTTCTTTCCCCTGCGAGGAGCTTGGTAAGGACATACTGAGCATGATTTGTATCCTGGAATTCATCTACCAGCAGATAATGCCAGTGGTCCCTGTAATATTCCAGAATTTCTGTGTCGCTCTGAAGAAGCTTCACTGAATAAAAAATCAGATCCCCGAAATCAAATGCATTATTCTGGACCTTCCTTTTCTCATATTCTCTGTAAACTTCATGGAGAGCCTTTGTATGTCTGTCAGGTCTCGGAAATTCGGAAAGAAATTCATCTTCCGAAATCAGGTCGTCCTTGGCTCTCTGGATTGCATTTGAAAAATAGGCAGGTCTGTATTCCTTGGAATCGAGTTCCTTGTCCTTGAGTATTGTCTTGATCAGAGATTCCTGAAGTCCTGTGTCAAGTACAGTAAAGCCGCTTTTCCGTCCGACCCTGTCCGGGTTTTTTCTGAGGATGCCCAGGCAGAGAGAATGAAATGTCTTCATTGTAACCATATGTCCGCTGTTCGGAAGAAGTCCAATGATCCTTTCTCTCATTTCGGCCGCCGCTTTGTTGGTAAATGTAACAGCACATATTTTAAAAGGATATACATTTCTGTTCATTATCAGATGTGCAATCCTGTGAGTGATGACTCTGGTCTTTCCTGATCCTGCACCTGCGAGGATCAGAAGAGGGCCTTCTGTATGGAGAACAGCCTCTTTCTGAGGTTCATTGAGTGAATCGAGAATTCTGTCTGTCATTATGTATGGAGGCTTTGAATCAGTTTTCCTGCTTCATCGAGAAAGTCCAGAACCTGTGTGAATTTTTCGATCAGTTCGTACTGATCCATTGCTTCTCTGGAAATAAATTTCATGCTTTCATTTGTCTCTTCTATGGAATGGCTCTGAGTCTCTGTGGAATCCTTGATGTTTTCCGTTACAGAACTCATTTCTTCTATATGGAATGACATTTCCTTTCTGTTCGTTTCAAATTTTGCCAGTGATTCAAAGCAGAAATCCAGAAGCTGCACTGCCTTGTCTATCCCCTTTGCTGTCTCATCAAAGATCTTGACAAGGTTTTCCATGGATACAGTGCTCTCCTTCAGTCCGTCCAGATTGAACTGAATATTGCTGCTGATTTCCTTTGTCTGAATGCTGGAATTCTGTGCAAGTTTTCCTACTTCTTCCGCAACGACCGAAAATCCCTTTCCCTGTTCTCCTGCCCTTGCCGCTTCAATCGATGCATTCAGTGCCAGAAGATTTGTTCTGTAGGCAATTTCTCTCATTACGCCGATGACCTTGAAAATCCCGATGGAGGATTCTTTCATATCTTCCATCGATCTGTTCGTTTTCAGAATCACTTCCTGTCCCCTGGAAGTGATTTTCTGAAGTTTGCTGTTCCAGAGTTTCAGCTCCTCCAGTTTCTTTTTGATCTGTTCGAAGGCTTCTTCGTTTGCGACTGTGATTCCGTTCAGTCCAAGATTCAGGTCTGCCTGTTTTCTCGCTGCTTTCGAGATTTCCTGTGCAGATGCAGAAATGGCATTCAGTGCAGATGCAGTCTCTTCTGTAGCTGCGGCCTGTCTCTGACTTCCTGTCTGCAGTTTTGTAATGTTTTCATGAGTGGAATTTTTCAGTTCATTCAGGGTCTGAATGGAGGACTGAAGTCTTTCCAGAACACCCGCATTTTTTTCAAGTCTTTCCTTTGCCTTGGATTCCTCTTCCTGAATCATGGAAATATTTCTTGAGGTGACTGTCGTCAGGAGATAGGAAGAAATGCAGCATCCCAGGATAAACAGATCCGCAGTACCGAGTCTGATCACGTCTACAAAGCCTGGAGTAAGATTTTGTCCCGGAGGAAGGATTTTTACGAAAGGAATGCATATTGCCTGCAGAATGATTTCCTGCCCGAGACATAAAGAAAGAGTGAAAACAGTGAACCTGATATTGTATCTGATAGGAGCAAGCACTATATAGATGAAAGGGATACTGAAAATTACCTTTTCATTTAATCCGTAATCGATTCCCTCCGGTGCAAGAAAAGCCAGCATAAGCCTGATAATCAGAAGAGTGAAAATATCCAGGAAACTGAAAAGATAAACATGGAAGATCCGAATTTCTTTTTTTTGAATGATCTGAAGTCCGTATATGCTGTATCCTATGAAAATAAAACTCGCAAGAAAATACCCGACAATGAGAATTACAATAGGTGTTGTGACAAGTGAGCTGATGCTTCCTAGGACAAAAAAACCGCCGAGTATCAGTCTTGCCTTGCAGACCAGTCTTTCACCTTCGAATATTGGAATGATGCCCATTCTGAGGAACTCCTGTAGATCCAAATTTAAATTTTGCACGCAAAGCTTCGCTCGCTTATTTGCGTTTTCAACAGACACAGCATATTCTGCAGGTCTGGATAAAATCTCAGAAATGAATTAAATCAGACGGATTCAATGGATACCGGACTTTCAGTCTGATTGAAAGTCTCATTTTCCTCTGTCGGATGATTCAGCAATTACTAAAGATTTTATCTTTACAAAAAAAACCAGTAACTTTCTAGTTTCTTTGATGGAAGAATTAAAATTCAGGGCGACCACCATTCTCTGTGTGAGAAAGGACGGAAAGACTGCACTTGGCGGAGACGGACAGGTTTCATTAGGCCAGACAGTCATGAAAAATTCTGCAAAAAAAGTAAGAAGACTTTTCAATGATCAGATACTCACCGGATTTGCCGGTTCTGCTGCAGATGCATTTACACTCTTTGAGCTTTTTGAAAAAAAAGTTCAGACATACAACGGGAATCTTTCGAGAAGCGTAGTGGAACTCGCAAAAGACTGGAGGACGGACAGAATGCTCAGAAAGCTGGAAGCTCTTCTGATTGTGGCGGACAGAACTGAATCCTTCCTTGTTTCCGGGACGGGAGAAGTGATTTCACCGGATGACGGGATTCTGGCCATCGGTTCCGGCGGGAATTATGCACTTTCAGCAGCCAGGGCATTGTACAAGCATTCCTCTCTGAATGCAGCTGAAATCGTAAAAGAAGGGCTGGAAATAGCAGCCGATATCTGTGTTTATACAAATCATAACATAACAGTAGAAGAGCTTGCTATATGAATGAACTGCAGCCATTGGAAAACAGGGAAGAAAAGTCGGATACAGGTTTTGAATTTGATCTGACTCCTTCTCAGATCGTAACTGAACTCGATCAGCACATTATCGGTCAGAAAAATGCAAAAAAAGCAGTGGCAATTGCACTGCGAAACAGGACAAGACGGAGAAAACTGGAACCGTCCATTCGTGAAGAGATTTATCCAAAAAATATACTGATGATCGGACCTACTGGAGTAGGAAAGACAGAGATAGCCAGAAGACTGGCTAAACTCTGCAGAGCCCCGTTTCTGAAAGTGGAGGCTACAAAATACACTGAAGTAGGGTATGTGGGACGGGATGTGGAGTCAATGATCCGCGATCTGATGAGTGTATCTCTGAACTTAGTAAAGGCAGAATTCAGAAAGAAAGTTGAAGAGGATGCACGTAAAAAAGCAGAGGATCTTGTACTCGATATTCTCATTCCTCCGCCTCCCGCTCCGTCCGGAGCAGGTTTTCAGACCGATTTCATCAGTGCAGAAGAGGAAGAAAGAAAAAAAAGCTACCAGTCTACCAGGGAGATTTTCCGGTCGAGGCTTCGAAACGGTAAATTTGATTCCCAGGAGATTGAAATCGAATTGAGTTCACCGAATCCCGGAAATATGCCATCCATGCAGGTATTCGGAGCAGGCAATCTGGAGGAAATGGATTCCCAGCTCCAGAATTTTCTGGGAGATCTGATGAACCGCAAAAGCCGGAAAAAGAAACTTCCTGTTCAGGATGCACTCAAGCTTCTGGCAGAGCAGGAGGCAGAAAAACTTCTCGACCCTGACAAAGTCAATCAGGAGGCAGTGAGAAGGGCAGAAGAGGCCGGAATCATTTTCATTGACGAAATAGACAAGGTAGCAGGAAAAGAGAACAGAAGCGGTGCCGATGTTTCCAGGGAAGGTGTTCAAAGAGATCTTCTTCCGATTGTGGAAGGTGCTTCCGTAAATACAAAAGCAGGCCCTGTCAGAACGGACTATATTCTTTTTATTGCAGCCGGTGCATTTCATATATCCAAGCCTTCCGATCTTATTCCGGAACTTCAGGGAAGATTTCCGATCCGTGTAGAACTCGAAAAACTGAGCAGGAACGATTTTATAAAAATACTTACGGATACAAAGTCTTCACTGACAAAACAGTACCAGGCACTTCTTTCGGTGGAAGGCGTGGAACTGGATTTTTCAAAGGACGGGATTGAAGAACTTGCATCCACTGCATTTGAGGTCAATGAATCACAGGAAAACATTGGTGCAAGAAGACTGAATACGATTCTGGAAAAGGTTCTCGAAGACCTGAGCTTTGAAGCATCTGATCTGAAGCCTGAAGAAAAGAAGATTACTGTGACTAAGGAATATGTTCAGAAGAAAATAGGAAAGATAGTAGAGGACAAGGATCTGAGCAGGTATATTCTGTAATGAAAACAGATGGACTGATATTGCTGTTTGATTACTCAAAAGGGACTCTTCAAAGAGTCCCTTTTTTTCTTTGTAACTCACGTTACGCAAATACGATATGCTGTCTAGATGCTCTAATTTTCAAAAAGCATTAGAAAAATCTAGCAGTTTAACAGTTTGCGATGGATCAGTAAAAACAGCATCTTCCAAGCTTGCGGGAGTTTAGCCATCTGGGCGTAGCGGCTTCTAAGTTTGCAGCAGCTTCCAAATGTGCGAGCCCTCAAGCCGCCGAAAGGCGTTCCTGCCAAAAACGCCCCACCTGCGGCCGTTAGGCGTAAGGTGAGTTTGTAAAAATCAAGACTGTTTAGGCTGAACCTTTACTCCCAGTTTTTTTAATGATTCCATATTGATATAATTGTTCTTATCCACAGGAAGCCGATTTTTGGACTGGTACTCGTTCAGTGCCTTCATTGTATCCTCATCCAGGTTTCCGTCAGTATTTCCAGGACTGAATCCTGCACTCTTAAGTTTATCCTGAAGACTTTTCACTGTTTCCTTTGTCGCATTGTTTCCGCACAGGACTTCCTGCCAGTCATAGGATTCTTCCTTCACGACTACCTGCTTGTCAATTGTCCTGTACTCTGCGGGAATTTCCACTGTCTTCCTTTCTGCCGGCGATTTGACTATCTGTTTTTTTACAATTTTGTAGGTGGTCGGAACCTCTTCCTGGTACCAGATTTCATTTGTTTCATTTGTCACCCAGTATGTGTAGCCTTCCTTGTCTATGATCCGTTCTTCCACAGTCTCAGTCACTTCAGGCACATCTACAGTCTTTGTTTCAGCAGGCTTTACAAGCACCTTCTCTGATACTGTGTTGTACACTGCCGGAGTTTTTTTCCGGATAAAGCAGGACCCTGGAGGTGAGTCAGGAGCTGTTGATCGGGATTTATATTCGGCAGATTTTTCATCCACTTTCCTTGTCGCTGTTGCAAGAGTTACAGGCTTTGAACTGCACTCCATCATTATTCCTGCAATAAATATTGCAGAAAGGATTCTTAAAATCATTAATTTCTCCTCATTTTTATTTCTTTTCCGAACCGCAGGATCTGAAATGATCCAGCAGTTTTTCCGCTTTTTCCGTTTCTGCCGGAACTGTGTCCTTTCTTTTCAGTCTTTCTTCTGCAGTATTTTTTGCAGAAGCATATTCCGGGCACTCACCTGAAAAATAATCATATGCCTGAAGTCTGAACTCAAAATGATTTCCGTTCAGATGCATCTGATAGTATTTGTTCCTGTTTTCTTTTGTGTCCAGTTTCAGCAGAATATGAGTATCAGTGCATTCTTCTATCAGCTCTGCAGGGATTTTTGTCCCTCTGCAGTTTTCAGGCACCCTTTTTTCCTTTGCAGTCTGCAAAAAAGACAGAAAACTTTTTTTAAATGAATCCGACTCCGCCAGCTGATTCAGCCTGTTTTCAAAGTCAGGAGAGGAGGCATCATTCAGTACATTATTCAAACCTGACTTTTCAGTGAATTCTTTCTTTTTTTCGGAGGAAAGACTGACATCTTCCCCTTTTTCAGCCTTGACTGCATTGTCATAAAAAAGCTTGAAGAAGCTGCCTTTTTTATTCTGGACAAGTTCGAGTTCAGGAATGAAAGGAAGAAGCGAAACTTCACCTTCATCCATCTTAATATCAGAATTTTTATCATCTGCAGACACATCAAATTCAGTTCCTCTCACTCCTACAACCCATGCATGAGTGTTCAGCTTGAATCCTTTTTTATCTGTTTTTTCTGCTTTGACTGCAATGCTTCCTGAGTCTAGAAACTGACTCTCTCCTTCACCGGCAGTGTTTCTGCTGACCTTGAAAACAGATTTCGGTTTTACACGGATAATTACTTTGGATTTGCCTGAAAATTCCAGATCACAGGTTCCTGAGTTTCCCGTTTCAATAATCTCTCCGTCGAGGACAGTGTCTCCTTTTTTCAACGTTCTCTTTCTGCCTGCTGCAAGGATAGCTGAAGGATTTCCGACTGCAAAAGCAACCTTTGCTGCAGGTTCTATTCTGATCGGAGAGCTGACGGATATGATCCTTTCTTGTTGAGAAGGAGGTTTTTCGGTCTGATAGCCGGGAGCAAGTCCTGCTTTTTTTTCATTCCTGTTTCTGTATTTCATTCGCAGACTTTCGAGCTGTTCCGGTGTACGTTTTTCTTCTTCAGGTTCGGAAGAAACCTGTTCCTGAGGAGGTACGGATCTGCAGTCGGATAAAATGAGGATTGCCAGAACTGTGATAAAAGATATTGTATATCGCATAATTATTCACCGAAATTCATTAAAGCTGTTACATATAAAAATTCTGCATCATCAAAGATCAATCATAAAACTGAAAGAAGAAAAAAGCCTTAAATATTTGGGGAAATCATATATCTGAAAGTGCAGAAAATCAGAATCTGAGACTCTATGTCAGAACAGCAGGAGTTTTTTATTTTGTAAACAGGGTATGCAGAGGATGGGAGGATTTGAACGAATTGAATTCAGGCGGACATTCAGAGAATGAACAATGTCGGCCTGCATTCCGTCTGAATTTCGGATGGATTTATTTTCCGTAAGTTTCGTCTTTAGTGATTCCCTTCATCTGCCAGCCTTTCGGAGCATGACAGCTCAGGCAGTTTTTCAGAAGAGGTGCCTTTTGTATGAGATTTTCGAATCCCGGAAGAGCATCTGTCTTTTCAATTAGACCGGCATAAGAACCTGTATTGACTTTACCGCTTTTATCCACATAGGATCCGTTTCCTTTCTCTACCATAGTGCCTTTTTCGTTCCCAGTACCCTTCACTTCCACTTTTCCATGACAGGTGCAGTTCATTGCAGTTTCCAGTTTCGGATCATAAAGAGAGGCAAACGCAGTTCCGCGCACTCCCGCAGTCGAAGCAGGGGTAGTCGCCTTGAATCCTGATTTTTCCACATCTTTCAGTTTGAACCAGGCAAATCCTGACGGCACATCAATATGTCCTTCCTGATTCTTTGACGGAAGGGCATTCAGAACGACGGTTGTATTTGGATAGATTTTGAACTCGGATCCGGCAAATACAAAAGTGACGGATGAACCGTTTCCTGTCTGAATGGAAGTGCCTCCCTCCACCTTGTCGTTCTTTTTCAATGGTTTCCAGGCTGCCTTCGGGTCCTTTGAAGACTTGTAAGATACTTTTCCGACTGAAAAACTCACTGTAGCCGCTTCTTCTGCTGAGACAGAGAACGACCCGAATACGATTGCTGAAAAAACTGATATGGAAATGATTTTCATTTTTTCCTCCTAGATTCAGACTGTTATATTCTGCAGACTGTTCACTTCCGCAACCAGGATTTTGAGAATCAGTCAATTTTTTTATCTGAAAGGAGTCTGTCAGTGAACTGATTTATTCAGGATTGGATGACATTTTACTGAAGCATTGACTGCATCAGGACAAAAACTGACAAAATCCTTTCTGTTTTCTGCTGGCAGAGAATCTGATATGTTTTTAATTGAATAACGGGGAAATCAAAAATGAGCTTTGAAGTCAGATTTTTAAAAGCTGGATCGGGAGATGCGATCCTTGTTCGGTTTAAAGGAAAGGACGGTAAGTTTCACAATATTTTGGTGGATGGCGGAAATGCAAATATGGTCATGGAAAACCTAATTCCCGAAATAGGTGATTTGCTGGCTAAGGAAAATGAAAATTTAGATTCCATCTTTATTACCCATAGTGATAATGATCATGTTCTTGGAATTGAATCTTTAATCCATTATTTAAGAAATGCAAATCAAGTTTTTCGAATAAAAAATATAAGCTTTAATCAGCACTATTTAATTCATTGGTATACAATTCTTGAAAGCAAAACTCCTTTTCTATTTTCCTCAAATATCGAAAATAAGCGGAAGCTAAATTCTAAAACCACATTTAGACTCGAAGAGTTTTTATACGAGAATAAATTTCCTATGAATAATACTCTAATATTAGCAGGTAATAAATTTTCTCTAAATAAATTGAATTTAACTGTTATTTCGCCTTATAACGAAAGTTTAGCAAGATACTGGAAGGAAGAAGTTGATCAAAAAACTAAAGATAAAATTTCATCAACCACAAAATTAAGTAATGTTAAAGATGAAAAGCAACTAAAAGATTTATTTTC
>DAORDI010000207.1:0-10277 GCA_035345895.1 Leptospiraceae bacterium | reverse complement strand
TCGGCACATCGCTCGGTGACCGGCGGTGAAAATTGTATCGAGGTATGCTTTTACAAAACCTCTGCGGCTGCTGAGCCTTATTTTTTAATATAAATTACCTTTCCTGCACCTTCCACATATGTTGCGGCGTCCAGATATCCGAAATAACTTTTTCCTTCCAGAATGAAAGCCTCTGAAGGTCTGCCGAACTGTCTTCTGTCAAAGCCGGCATTCAGCCCGAATCTTTTTGTAGTGGGTCCTCCTACAAGTACCAGATCCTTGAACTTGCCGTCCTGAAAAACCGCTGTCGGGACAGAATCAAAGGAGGATCTGATGTAGGCGTCATTTTCATATGTGAACTGAATGTCTGAAACTTCTATTGTCTCTTCTCCCCGTCCCTTCAGAAGGGAAGAGTCATAACTGAAACTGCCTCTGTATTTTTTGCCTTCATTGAATCCTGAAATCACCTGGATTTCGAAATCATAATTTACATTGCCTGCAGTTTTTATAAGACCGGAAGAATCTTTTTCCGGAATCGTGGATGCAGTCTGAATCGACAATGTGGAAAGAAAGCAGTTCCCGTCGCTGTGGCAGGAATGTGTTCCTGTGAGAAGCGAGACAATTCTTCCGAACGGGGCGATGATTTCAGTTTCTACAGTTCCTCTTGTAAAACTTCCTCTGCCGTATCTTTCTGAAAGAATAAGATCGCCTTCAGGTCTTCCTGCTCCCCATTTCTGCCATACGATTCTGAGTCTCGTGATATGCCTTGCTCCGAAATAGTCTCCTTCTTCTGCAAAGAATCCTGTTATCACATGATTCGGTCTGAAAAGAATCATCTCATTTCCGCCGAATCCGCCGATGAAGTTTCCTGAAGAAATTTCTCCGAGTGTTCCGTTATCACGTATTTTTTTATATATAGGCTGTATCCCGTCAATCACGTCCCCGTATCTGAGAACAAGTCCTGCGAGAACCAGCTTATCTTTTGAAGCCGGGGGAGGTGCTGTCTGCGAAAATGCAGGCAGACTGAAGAAAAAAATCAAAACCGGTAAAATCAACCGAATCATACAATACCATCCTTGTCTGAATGTTCTGTTTCATTGGACAGGTTTGGCGCAGACAGAATCAAGGATTTTTTATCTGGTTTTATTTTTTCCTCAGGGAGAAACTGTGATCCCGTTCAGATTGACTCCTTCTTCTCCCTTGAATTTCAGTATTCTGGATTTTTTGTCGAATTTCCATGTGCCTGCATTTACGGTCACTCTGAATTCATTCGCATAATGTATTTCCGGAATAAATATGGAGCAGGCTCCGGGAGCATTTGGAGGGCTTTTGAACGTGTATTTGAACAGGGATTTTTCCATATCGAAGGAGAGACTCAGAGGCTCACCGACTGTACTGGTTGGGTAGGGTCTGCTGAATGCCCTTCTGGTTCTTCCTCCCTCAGGGTCATGGGCGGGATCAGTATCTCTGCTGAATATGGAGAGATCTTCACCGTTCCATTTGTCTCCGTGCTCATGAGTGTTGTCCGGTGTGTAATTCCAGAGAGTCACGTTCAGAAAATTCTTTTCGAGGGCCTGGAATATTCTGTCCATTGCCTTCTCAAGAAGCGAATACTCATTTTTTTTATAAGCAGTCTGATATTCCATATCCATAGGAATTCCTGTTTCGCCGATGACAGTCGGACAGTTGCCCATCTTTTCCTTTGACATTTTTTTAATTAAATCCATTGTGGAAAAATACATATCCATGATGGACTTTCTTCCGAAAAGAGGCTTTGCAAAGAATGAATGCACGCCGAACCATTCCAGGTAGCGTTTTGTGAAGAGAAGGGTTACATCATACCAGTGGGTGGCATTTACAACTCCCCCGTATCCTTTTTTGGATTCATAATGCCAGTCCAGTTCCAGCTTTGCAGGATCACTTTCCAGGAAGATGAAGAATTTCTTTTCCACTTTCTGAAGTGCAGTCTGAAATTTTCTGGCGAACGGTTTCAGGCAGTCCTTGAAAAAGTCCACCTCTTTCCCGTATGCATGAGAGAAGTAGTCGTCTTTCAGAAGGATCGGAGCTCCGTGAGGATCGTAATCCCATACACCGTGTTTCCTCCAGATGCAGTGGCTGTCTTTTTTCCAGATGGAAATATTTTTTTCCCCCAGTTTTTTAATGCCGAAGGGAACTCTGACTGTTCCGAACAGAAATGAATTGAATACGCTGATCGGCACTCCTTCGGAAAGACACATTTCCTGAAAAGGGGAGGGTGTCTCCGCCACTCCTGCACCGATTCCTTCAAAACTCGAAAGACTCTTTCTTCCAATCCATCCCGGTGAAGGTTCATTCAGCGAATCAAAGCCCACTACATTTTTATTTTTTGCAATCCGTACAGCAATTCTGAGGCAGGCAGAAATGTATCTTTCCTGAAGCCAGTCCTGGATCGGCATACTGTCCACCTTCAGACCCTGAGCAAAAAAATTCCCTCCGAAAAATACAGTAAACATGGATGCAGCAGGATACTTCTGGTAATTGAGCGGCCAGCTCATTCTTCGGTAGTTTTCCTTTCTGACATGATGGAGAATCACTGTGGATGTGGACGGAAGTTTTCTCACATCTATCCCGACCGTTTCCAGTGTCCAGGCCGGAGCACCGTCTCCACCGGTAAACCGCGACCATACATCCTGATGCGGATCAATAAAAAGATAAATTCCTTTTTTTTCAGCAATACTTACTATCTGACCTATATATTCTATATAGTCCTCATCATATATTCCCGGACCTCCGTGCTCTACTGCTTCCCAGGTGATGATGAATCGGATAAAATTGAAGCCCCAGCGTTTCAGTCTTTCCAGATGTTCTTCTGCTTCTTCAATTGGAAACGGTCTTCCTACAAAGGAAACAGATTCAGGACTGCTGAAGGATGCTCCCTGATCGTAGGCTGTGTTTCCGTCAGGAAAAAAAGGAACCTTGGAGGAACCCGAAAGATTCACTCCTCTGAGAAGAATAATATTGCCTCTGCTGTCCGTGAAATGACCGTTTTTTGCGCTGAGTCTGTCCATCACTGGACAGTTTTTTGCATATGCAGATGAAAATCAACTTCAAACCTGCACTGAAATACTTCTTGATTCTCATATGAGCAGTGAGAGTTTGGAAGGGTGAAAAGACTTCCGATAGGGATACAGACGTTCTCAGAAATTATTACAGAAAATTATCTGTATGTGGACAAAACGGACAGGATACTGGAACTGATAAAGAACGGTAAATACTATTTTGTATCGAGACCGAGAAGATTCGGCAAGTCACTTTTGATCAGCACGCTGGATTCAATTTTTAATGGAAGAAAAGAACTTTTTCAGGGACTTTATATATATGAAAAACTGGAATGGAAAAAATACCCTGTAATCCGTCTGGATCTTTCACTTGTTTCGGGCAAGGATCCGAATCAGCTGGAAACTTCTCTTTCCTTCCGCCTTTCGCAGATTGCGGAGCAGAACGGGATTGTGCTCCATTCCGAATACTGTACAGACCGTTTTCAGGAGCTTATACTGGGTCTCTCAAAAAACGGAAAAGCTGCCGTGCTGATTGACGAGTATGATAAGCCGATTATAGATCATCTGGGAAATCCGGCAGTCGCGGAACAGAACCGGGAAATTCTTCGAAATTTTTTCGGCGTCATCAAGGGCTGTGACGAATATCTGAGATTTGTTCTCTTGACAGGGGTTTCCAAATTTTCCCAAGTCTCCATCTTTTCCGGCCTGAACAATATCAGGGATATCACACTCTCAAAAGAATCCTCCTCTCTTTTCGGATATACGGAAGAGGAGCTTAAAATGTATTTTCGGGACAGGATTGCAGAACTTGCAGCTTCTTTCGGAGTAAGTAATGATGAATTCATGAAAAAAATTCAAAAATGGTATAATGGTTACAGTTGGGATGGCATAATCAAGGTATATAACCCCTTCTCCATTATGATGTTTTTTAATGAAGGGGCTTTCAGGAATTACTGGTTTGAGTCAGGCACTCCTTCTTTTCTTGTCAGTTACATAAAGGATCATCATATGGAGATTCCAAAAATAGAAAAGACAGAAATTACATATGAGACATTTTCCTCCTTTGCACTGGATAATATTCAGTTCAGTTCACTCCTCTTTCAGACCGGGTATCTGACTGTCGTCAAATCTGCCTCTTTCGAATATCAGCAGTACTTTGTTCTGGACTATCCTAACGAAGAGGTCAGGAATTCCTTTTTTACGCATATCACAGCTTCATTTCTAAAGGACAGAACCCCCGCAGAGGTTGACCCTGTTATTCTGGAAATGAGAAGATATCTTCAGAAAGAAGATCTGAAACTTTTTTTTGAAAAACTTCAGTCTCTTTTTGCGTCTGTTCCTTATACTCTTCATCTCCCTTACGAAGCATATTATCATTCTCTTTTCTATATGGTGCTCCGGCTTCTCGGATTCAGAACAGAAACCGAGGTGCTTACCGACAAAGGCCGTATAGACGGAATCATGGAACTGAATGATAAAATATATATCATTGAGATCAAACTCGACAGACCCGAAAAGGCAATTGAGCAGATTCGCGGAAGGAAATATGCAGAAAAGTTCATTGGTTCTGAAAAAAAATCATCCTGCTCGGAATCGGATATATAGACAGAGATATCAGTTTCATCAGGGAAGACTTTTACTGATAAAACCGGTCAGTTAATTTCAACCGCCCTGAGACAGGAAATCTGAACAGTTTCTGAGGAGATCAAGTTTCCCGGCAGGTTCCCTCTTTGCTTCCGCAAAAAAACAAAGCCTGCCGAAAACTACTCATTCAGTGAAAAGTTGATCGGGACTCGGTGAGTCATCTTTACCGGTCTGCCTTTTACATAGCCGGGCACCCATCTCACAAGTTTTATCACCTGCATTGCAGCATCATCAAATCCGTATCCTGCACGGCCTGATACTATCTTTGCACTGACTAGATGACCTGACTCATCTATCTGCACAAGAAGAATGACCTGCTTGTCAGTAATGTTGGCATCCTTGGCTGCCTGAGGAAAATAATTCTTCAGATCAAATTCCATTATGGGAGTAGGGACTCTGTCACCATGAACTGCAAACATAAACCCGTCCTTGTCTGTTCCGTTCCCAGAGAGAGCATCCTTGATATCTGAATCGTCCGGAGCATCTCCGTTTTTCTTTGTACCTTCCACCCAGTCCTTTTTTTCCACCGGAGCAGGGCTTTTATCGCCTCCCAGAAGTTCCGGAGGGATGTCTTCAAGCATATCCACTTCCTGGGTGATTGTGCTGGAATCGACTTCATCAGGCTTCCAGTTCTGGTATATATAATATGCACCGTATATCCCGACATGCACGAAAAGGGAGAGACCTGTCATAATTGGAAACAGATATTTTACAGAAAATTTCTTTCTGTATTTTTCATATAGTTCGCCGGACATATCTACCTCTTCACTGAAAGAGCTACTCTTGTGACTCCTGTCTTTCGGATGACTCCCATCAGCTTCATAATTGTTCCGTACGGAATTTTTTCATCTGCAGAAAGGGTCAGCCTCATATTCGGCTTGAGTTTTGCATCTCTTGTCAGAACAGAAGAAAGTTTTTCCTCATTGACTACTGTTCCTTCCAGGTAGATTTTTCCGTCTCTTCCCAGTGCAACCTGGGTGGATTTTGTAACATTCGGATCAGCAGCTTCCACTTTGGGAAGATTGATGTTGATAGACTCTTTCTTCAGAAAGTTGGCAGTGACCATGAATATTACAAGGAGAACCAGAATCACATCCACCATTGGAGTAATGTTGATACTGTCTATGATTTCGTCTTCATTTCCGCCGGATGACATTGCCATAATAAGCCTCCTTATTTATTCTGGCCGGAACCGAGACTGGCCAGGAACTCTTTGGATATAATATCCAGATTTTGGGATATGACTTTCAGTTTTTTGGAAAAGAAGTTGTTCACCATCACGACAGGAATGGCAACAAAAAGACCTGCAGCAGTTGCGAAAAGGGCAGTAGAGATACTTTTCATTACAACCTCTGCTCCGGATGCACCGAGTGCTCCCATTCCGTAAAATGCCTTGATTACCCCAAGCACAGTTCCTAGAAGTCCAAGAAAGGGAGCATTATTCCCAAGAGTCGAGAGAATAGGGAGTCTTCTTTCCAGATAGATCCTTTCTTCAATAGCCTTGGCTGCCAGAAGTTCAGAAAGACTTTCTGCTCCTGAATCCTTGTGTTCAGAACCGAAAGATGCGAATCTTGCATAGACATTCTTTGGACTGGATGTTTCCACTTCTGCGAGAGCTCCGTATTCCTTTTTTCTGAGTCTTTCCACTATTGACTTGATGATCCCTGCAGATTTTGCAGAACTTTTATTGAATACGACTGCTCTTTCCAGTCCCACTGCCACCGCGATTACGCTTGCAATTCCCATTAAGACGAAGACTGCATATTCTCCGAATGTTACAAGTTCCAGCTGTCCCATATTTTCTCCTCAGTTGTTTGTAGGTTTAGCACATTTAATTAAACAGGATTTCATTCCATTGACGGCGGTTGTGATCAGATCCGCAGTGTTGAATTTTTCACAGGATTTTGCATTTACAGCGGCATCCCAGGACTGCTTCATACAGTTGAATGAGCATTCCCTGTAGGCATCGCTCATTTTTTCATAAGTCGATGAACTCAGCTGATTTTTGCAGTAGTCTGTGTAACTCTGCTGTCTGTTTGAGCTCAGTATTGAAGAGGCATAAATCTCTTCACCGTAAATGTCGGCAAGGGCCGATCTGTCCTTTGCCTTGAATATGCAGCTTCCTGCCGATTTAGACGCGGTTTCGCAGGCTCCCTGCGGATTCGGCTTTGCGGCGATCAGAGACATCAGTACGATCCTGGAATTGTAGCTGTCCTGATAGTCAGAGTGATTTTTTCCGGAACAGGTTAATGATGTAATGAATATAATTACATATAATATATGCTTCAAAATCTGACCTCCATTCCTACGTTGAAGAAAGGAGAAATCCGTCCGTTGTTCCTGAGAAGGAAAAAGTCATACTGAGGAGAAGGGTTGGTTTTTGAGAATGGTCTGGTCGTGTCAAAATTTTCACCGACTGTGTTCTGTCTCATATAAACGTTTATGACCTCGAAATACAGATTAATGAAACCCCATTCATAATTCATGAACTTGTCAAATCGGAAATCCAGTCTGTGATAGTCAGGAAGTCTTCTGGAATTTACATATTCTGCAGAGTAGGGGTTGTTTGAATACTGCGGATTCCAGAAAGTCTGTCCGTTTGCCGGATTCCTGAACTGTCCGCCGTCGTCACCTATTACAGGCGTCACAGGGAATGCAGTTCTGTAGAACCATCTTCCTCCGACCTGATAGTCTGCATTTATTCTCCATCCGAATACCACACTCAGCAGGTGGGTGACATCATAGTCGCCCAGCGTCTCTCTGGAATTGTTCCACATTGACCGGAGACGAAGTTCATCGCTTGTGAGAATTCTCCCAGCACTCGGATCTGCATTCGAATTGTAAATATTGGTGTTTCTGAAATTCTGCGACCAGGTATAGGATATCCATCCGTACCAGTCCTTGACTCCCGGCTTGGGATTTTTCTTTATGTAGAGTTCATATCCTCTTGCCCATCCGGTTCCTTTATTGGAAAAATTCAATGCTCTGTTTGCGACGATCGGCTGAGTGAGAAGCTGCGTCTTGTCAGGATTGACACCGTAAGGAGCAGAAATATATGGATCACTTACTATCAAATCAGTAAACTCCTGCTTAAACATTTCTGTTTTTACAGACAGAATATCTGAAATATCCTGCTCGATCCCTCCGCCATATTTTCTCGCCTTTTCAAACTTGATGTCAGGATTTCCTGATTCTTTTGAAATGGCATCGCTGAAAAAGGGATACCTGTAATAGTCCCCTGCCCCTGCAAAGAATGTTGTACCTTTCAGGAAGCCTTCCAGTTTGTAGGAAACCGTTCCTCTAGGACCAAGCACTCCCTGTTTAGAATAGCCTACATAATCATATCTCAAGCCGGGCTCAATTTTCAGTTTTCCAAAAGTGAAATGCAGAGTTGTGTATGCGTTGGCATAATTTGTAGGAGTCTTCTGCGTGATGTCCTTTTTCTGAAAATCCGGGTTTGCTGTATTGTAAGGGTTTGGAGAAAGATTGTTGGGATCAGTCTGCTGAACATTAAAGCCGCTCAGATTGTAACTGAACAGCCTGTATTCTGTTCCAAGGTCAATCTTAAGCATATTTCCCGCATTGATGTACATATCCTGACGGAGACCAGTGTAAGGCGCCCGGGCAATGAAATCCGATTCGATTGTTCCGAATTTTACGTTTACCTTTGCGAATGGATCATAATTGATCAGAGTGAATCTGTTTGTGATCTTTGAATTCACTGTCCAGATATGACGGAGTGCAGTTGTTCTGTACCCCTGACCTGCGGCAACTCTTGCTCCTGCTACAGCAGCCAAGGGATCCTTTGTTGGATCATTGTTCGGCTTGTTTGAAAAGTTGGCGACAAAGTTGTCGGATGCAGTCAGCGAAATGAAAGAGATCTGATGATCTGCATTTATATCATATATGAATTTTACGTTTGAGCTTGTGTACTGAGGAAGTCTGATTCCCTCAGGAATCAGTCCTGTTGCTCCTATTGTCTTATCCAGATATCCGACTTTTCCTCCCGCTGCAAGATAGCCTTTTCCGTTGAAAAGGGGAGTCTGGTACATTGCCTGACCCATAATCAGAGAAAGATTGGCCTGTCCCGATCTTTTCGGAGGCTTGTCGCTGGATTCAATCTCGATCACGCAGCCTGTAGCATTTGCAAAGTTCGCAGGATAGGCTCCCGTATAAATGTCAATTGTCTTTATAAGATCATTATGGATGACCGAGTTCAGACTGTCAAAATGGTATGCATAGGCAATCGGAAGATCATCATACAGGATTGTATTTGAATTCGGATTTGCTCCCCGGCATACAAAAGCACCAGGCTGTGCACCGTTTCCGCCTCCGAAAAACGGGGGCTGAAATACTCCAGGCACAGTCTGAAGTGCGTTCAGGGCCTCACCCATTGTTCCAGGAAGTCTTTTGATTTCATCATACTTCAGTTTGTATCTGGAAAGTATTGTCTTGTCCTTTGTTCCTTCCACATTGATGGCGCCCTTCGGCACTTCCACCTTGTCTGTATACAGATTGATAAGTTCACCGTCCTGAGACACATTTTTTCCGATGGAGGTGATTTCTCCAGTGGGTCTTACAATCTTGAACGTGAAATCTCCGGCTGAGGGGAGCTCTGCATCGAAAAAACCGTCAGCATCTGTAGTATATGCTTTCTTAGTTTCAGTGACAAATACCTGCACGCCTCCCTCTCCCTTGCTTTTCTGTCTGCTGTAAACGCGTCCCCTTACGGCAATTGCAAATATGTCCCACGCAGAAAGAAACAGCAGGAGAAACAGGATGGTTTTAAAGTTTGAATCTTTGTTTTGTGAGTTCATTGAAGTTTACGTACCAGGGAAGATTTGGAGTTTCTTTTGTATAATATATCCCAAGACAGATAATGGGATAATCGTTGAAAGGACAGGCGATTTTAGTGATTGCAATTGTGCACAGATCCAGGTTTCTTTTGTGCTGATCCGTAAATACATACAATGGAGGCTGCGGAGCAGGGGCTTTGCATTCCTTGGCCTTGAAGTCCACAGCCGCATTGAGCTGGGTCTGTGCATTCCATTTTGGAATTTTTTCCTCATAAGGAATGCATCCCAAAAACAGTAAAAGGACAGATAATATTTTCATTATTTCTTTCCTGCCTTTTTTCCGTCAGGCCCTTTGTCAAACAGAGGTTGAGTATCCTTGAGACCGACTGCATATCCGCCGACCTTGACGACAGACACTGTTCCCAAAGGGAAGAAATAATGCACCTCATGCCAGATCTGCATATCAGCAAGAGAGTCTCCGCCTTGTACCTTCTGTACAGCCTGACTCATTGCATAGTCAATGCTTAAGTGCTCTGTCACAGGTATCAGTCCCAGAAGGAAAAACTGAGACGATTCTCCTTCTGTGTAATCAAGCTGTCTGTATTTGGATGACCGGATCAGCGTGGCAGAGGGTGCTATCTGGATATTCTGAACTCTTCCGCCTTTCTCCGTAAGTCCTCCTGCACAGGATATATTCAGAAGAACGGCAGACAGAAATAAAATTACCAGTCTCATATCAGTCGAATTTTACTGCCTCTGCAGTAAGCCCCATTCTGTTCCATGTGATGAAGAAAAAAATCATCCTGTCGTTCCAGTAGCG
>DAORDI010000206.1:0-10298 GCA_035345895.1 Leptospiraceae bacterium | reverse complement strand
GGAGAATACAGAGAAAGCTCACAAAAGCAGGGCAATTCTTCTGGCAGAGGTTCTCCGTCTCAAAGCCCTTCTGTTTTTTCTGGAAAATGAAAGAACGGAAATTATGGTTCAGGTGAGAGAAAAGGAAGCAAGTCTCAGGGTTCTGATGAATGATGCCACAATGATCGGGAAGGATATTTACCCGATGATCAATCCTAAATCGCTGGAAGAAATTGATCCGGAAAATCTTTCCTATAATTCCTTCCTCGAAACTGCGATGGAAAACAGACCGGATCTGAAGGCATCGATTCAGGGAGTGAAATATGAAGAGGCAAATCTGGCCCTTCAGAAAGCAAACGCAATCCCTGATCTTTCCTTTGGTCCTGTATACAACAGGGCAGGAACTTATATTCCAAACTATTTCGGTTTTACTGCACAGCTGAATGTACCGATATTCGACAGAAATCAGGGGAATATTGAAGCTGCGGAAAAGGCGATCCTGGAAAGAAGAAGTCATCTGGAAAATCAGAGACTGCAGATTCAGAATGAAGTTGCCATCGACTACAACAGGGCTGTGGAAAAGAACAGGATTTTTCAGAACTTCAAGGGCAAGTTTTCGGAAGAGTACAGGGATCTGGCACTTCTGATGATTTCCAACTATCAGAAACGGTATCTTACAATCATTGAGTTTGCCGATTTTTTTGAAACTTACAGAACAAGCATCATCAACTTACTGAAACTGCAGACAGAAAGAGCAGCGGCAATTGAAAGGCTCAACTACACTGCAGGAAAAAATATAATCATTATTCAGCCGGGAGCGGAGTAATATGAAAGATAGAATCATTCAGAATCTTGAAATTTTCAAGGACGGGGAAAACAGAAAAGCATTTTTCAGAAACAACTGGAAAGGACTTGTTTTTGCAGTGATTGCAGTGATCGGAGCGATATATGCTGCAAAACATTTCACGAAGAAAAAAGAAGAGCCCAATGCAAAGATGAAAAGACCTGAAGTCATTGACGGAGGGAAAAAAATCAAATTTGTTCCAGGAAGCATCGGGCTGGACAGGATCAAGACAGCAAAAATAGAAAAGGGTTCAGAATTTATTACAGTGGGTGCACCTGCGAGAATCATTGCAAGCATCACAAATTCTCTTGCAGGGGGAAGCAGGATTGTGCTTTTTGAGACACCTGAAATAAATACACTGTATTCTCAGTATGCACATGCAAGAAACGCACTGACTCGTGCAAGCAAGAACCTCAAGCGTCTCCAGGACATGTACAAAAATCAGGTCGCGACTGAAAAAGATATGATCGAAGTGGAAACTGAGGCAGGAAACAGCCGTGCTGAACTTGCTGAACACGAAGGGAAACTGAGAGCTCTCGGATTCAATCCGATTGAACTGGACAGAGTGAAGGAAAATGTTGTCTGGCTCATCAGTGATGTACCGGAAGGCGATCTGAATGCAGTGGAAAAGAACAAGAAGGTGAAAATCAAGTTCACTTCCTTCCCGGATCTGGAAATGAAAGGAGTTGCCGAGGCTGTAGGAGATACGGTGGATCCTCTGACTAGAACTGTCAAAGTCCGGATTTCCATGCCCAACCCGAAGCAGCAGTTCAAACCCGGAATGTTTGCTCACGTTGAATTCGGAGACAGCGTAGGTTCCTCATTCGTAATCCCCTTCACTGCAGTGTTTACTGTGGAAGGAAATGCATTTGCATTCAAGAAAATCGGGGATGCAGAGTTCGAAAAAGTGGCAGTAATTTTAGGCAATTCAGACAGGGATAAAGTGGAAGTAATGCAGGGGCTGAGCTGGAATGATGAGATTGTAGTCTCAGGCACAATGCTTCTCAAAGGACTGAGCATTGGATACTAAAAAAGATATAAAATCATTATTTTTAATTCTGTTATGCTTTTTCTGCCTCGGAATCGCTGCTGAAGAAAACAGATCGAATGCGGAATATCTGGAGGAAAATTCCAAAATCGTAAATGATAAACGGGAAAGAGCCGGCGCACTCGAAAAAGAAGGAAAGGACAGAAGAGAGGAGCCTGATTTCATGACAAACGGAAGAAAGGAAAACTTCTTCGTGGCAGGCTTTTCTGCAGGAAGTCCAGCAGGACTGAACTTCAATGCAGGATGGTATTTTGACAGATTCGTAATCAGAGGTTCCGGGATGAGCTACAATTCCAACTGGAACGGTGCTCAGCTCGATCTGGGATATTCCTTCTATAAAACCAAGGAAGTCATCATGGGATTTTCATTAGTGGGCGGAGCATTCAGAGCAAATCCTTTTGATCCTCAGACAGGATCAGGCGGTCAGAACAAATATAAAAGATTTGATTTTCCAGGTTATGAAAATCAGCCCCCTACCCTCACGGACAATCTGATCCGATCCTATATAGCCTCTCAGAACTCGGACCTTGCCGCCCTTCTGGAATACAAATACAGAACAAGACAGTATGGGAAGTTTTCACAGAACTATATAGGTCTGACTTATGATGTTTATCTGGACGGTTTTTTTCTTCAGCTTGGAGCCGGTTACGGTCAGGGCAGTTACAGAAACCCGCAGCTCCTGATTCAGGTGGGATATTTATTTGATTTCGGGAAGTCGCAGAAATGATTACAAGTCTTCTTGATTTTGCTTTAAAAAACAGAGGGATCACCCTCATCGCAGCCGGCGCAATTTTTGTGGCCGGAACTTTCAGCTGGCTGAATCTCAGAAAGGAAGCCTATTCAGACATTGCAGATACACAGGTAAGACTGATTGCAAAATTTCCTGGAAGATCCGCACTCGAAGTGGAAGAAAGAGTCACTCTTCCAATAGAAAGGGTTCTGAATGCGATTCCGAAAGTCATCGTCAGACGTTCGAGAACAATCAACGGTCTGGTTGTATTCCAGTTTGTATTCGAAGAAGGCACAGACGATTATTTTGCCAGGACCAGGCTTCTCGAGAAAGTAAGGGAGGCAGAGATTCCGGAAGGAGTCGATCCTCAGCTCGGGCCGATGAGTTCTCCTGTCGGTGAAATTTACAGGTATGTACTGGAATCCTCTGAGAACCACACTGCAATGGAACTCAGAACACTGCAGGACTGGGTGGTATATCCTAAGATGCTTTCCATCCCGGGTATTCCAGACGTAGTGACATTCGGAGGCCTCTTAAAACAGTTCCATGTAATTACAGATCCTGAAAAACTGATTCAGTATAAACTCAAACTCTCCGATGTGATTCAGTCTATCAGGGACAATAACCTGAACACGGGGGGGAACATTCTCCGTCAGGGAGAAATGGGATTTCCAATTCGAAGTCTCGGTGCAATTCGGACAATCAAGGACATCGAAAACATTGTATTGAAGGAAGTGAACGGGGTTCCTGTATTTGTAAGGGATGTAGGCGCTGTGGAAACTTATCCCTCCCTTCCCACAGGCGTGCTCGGTTACACATTTCAGGAATACGGAGACGGTCTTCCTGACACTGATGTAGACTCAAGCATCCAGGGTCTCGTTGCTATGAGACGATGGGGTGATACAGAAGAAATGGGTCAGCGGATCCGTGACAAAGTGGCCGAGATCAACGAGAAATACCTGCCGAAGGGGGTTCGAATGAGAACTTCCTATGACAGAGGGGATCTTGTCAACTATACACTTCGTACTATCGGACTGACTCTGATTGAAGGGATCGCCATAGTTATTCTGGTCCTGATTTTCTTCATGGGAAGCATACCTGCAGCCCTCGTAGTTGCAGCGACCATTCCTCTCTCGATGCTTTTTGCATTTATCCTGATGAAGCTGACAGGAGTGACTGCGAATCTTCTGTCCTTGGGTGCGATCGACTTTGGAATTATTGTGGACGGATCCGTGGTCATTGTAGAAAATATAATGAGAAAATATCGCGACTCCTCCGAGCAGGACAGGGTAATGGGAATCATCCCGTTTACACTTCATTCCTCTGCAGAGGTCGGCAAGGAGATTTTCTTTTCGATCAGCATCATCATTCTTGCCTATCTTCCGATTTTCACTTTTCAGAGAATTGAAGGAAGACTTTTTTCACCGATGGCATTCACCCTTTCCTATGCAATCGGCGGATCAATGCTTCTGGCGCTGACATTTGTTCCTGTAATGATGTCTTATCTTTTTTCCAAGAAATTTGAGGCAGGTGATCTGGCTCATATTGAATGGCACAACCCTGTCGTGCATTGGATGACTCATAAGTACGAGGGGTATATAGGAACCTTCATCGCAAATTCCAAACGGACTGTTCAGGGTGCTTTTGCAGTGGTAATTGTCATTACTGCAATCGGTGTGAAACTGATCGGAACAGAATTCCTTCCAGAGCTGGATGAGGGGGGATTTACGATGAGGGCATTCTGGCCAGTGGGAATTCACCTCCAGCAGGTCAGAAGCTATATGCCTAAGTTCAGAGAGGTCATTGCCAACAATAAACAGGTCAATGTGATTCTTTCTCAGCTGGGAAGAAATGATGACGGAACAGATCCGTTGGGTCCGAACAGACTGGAAGTGTACATCGGCCTGAGGGACTATTCCAAATGGGAAGAAAAGATTACAAAGGCAGATCTTCTTCTGAGAATGAAAAATGATCTGGAAGCAGAATTTCCCGGGGTCCGTCTCAGTTTCTCTCAGCCGATTATGGACAACCTGTCGGAAGCGATCATGGGAACAATTGCCGACTTGGCAATCTTCATTGCAGGAGATGATCTTCGTGAGATGCGGAAAATTGCGGAACAGATTCTGGAGATAGTAAAGGACATTCCAGGTGCAAGTGAATTCGGAATTGAACAGGAAGGGGAACAGACACAGCTCTCGATCAATATCGACAGGGAGAAATCTGCAAGGTACGGAATCAATGTATCCGAGATTCAGCAGGTTGTGGAAGCTGCAATCGGTGCATCCAGAATTTCCACACTCTATGAAGGTCCCTGGAGGTTCGGAATTGTAGTTCGGTATTCTGCAGACTACAGGGCATCGATTAAATCCATTGAAGACATCCCTATCATTGCACCGGGAGGAGAAAGGATACCTCTCTCTGAACTTGCAAAGATAGGTCTTGAAAACGGTGCAACTCTGATCTTCCGTCAGGAAGGAAGAAGGAACATTACAGTCAGGACAAATATCAGAGGAAGGGACCAGGGAGGTTTTGTAGCAGAAGCACAGAAAAGAGTTGCTGAAAAAGTTCAGCTCCCGCCCGGCTACTTCATCAAATGGGGAGGTCAGTTCGAAAATCTGAGCCGTGTAGGAAAGCAGCTTGCGATAGTAATTCCGCTTACGATTGCCATAATATTCGGTGTACTCTATCTTCTTTACAACAATATTCGGCATGTTCTTGTGGCCATGTCCTGTCTTCCGTTCTCTCTTATCGGCGGAATGGTGGCACTTCTTATCAGGGGTTACTACTTTAACGTATCCGCAGGGATTGGATTCATTTCGCTATTCGGAGTGGCAACAATTTCCGGAGTGCTCTTTGTATCGAGAACAAATCTGATTCTGGCTGAGGAAGAAGATCTGACAATTGAACAGGCTGCAAGAAAGGCTGCAACGATTCAGTTCAGACCCCTGATGATGACGATGATGCTCGCCCTGCTCGGTCTGATTCCGGCGATGTTCGGAACCGGTGTGGGTTCAGATGTTCAGAGACCTCTGGCCACAGTCATTGTAGGGGGACTGACTTCAGGACTGATACTGATGCTTCACGTTCTGCCTTCTCTGTACATTGTGACAGTAAAGAAAGACTGATTACGTATCAACGCACCCTGAGCTTTCAAAGGGTGCGTTTGGAAAAATGTTTGCATACATTTACAAATGTTTTATCCTTTGTCATATATGAAAACAATAGAAACCATTGGTGCTGTTCAGGATGACAACTGTCTGATTTTGAAACTGTCAGGCGATATTCTTCCCGGCCGTTATCGAATCGTTCTAGTTCTGGAAGAAGAACCGATTGAAGAAGAGTTGACTGAAGAAGAGAAGTCCTATTTTGACAGAGAATTGAAGGCAATAAAAGAAAACCCGGAATTAGGTCAGTCTTGGGCAGACATAGTGAATGAATTGGAGATAGAGATTGGCAGAAAAATACCAGTTCACAGATAATGCAAAGAAACAGCTAAAAGAAAATTTTAAGTAATATAATGATAAAAATCCGAATGCCGCTGATGAATTTATAGAAGACGTTTATGAAAAAGTGAATCAAATTGCGAATAAACCGGAATCTCATTCTATCGTTTATGAGGATGTCCGCAAGGCATCTTTAAGAAAATTTCCTTTTTTCCTTTATTATGCATTCAGAAATACTATAGTGTATATCCTTGCTGTCTGGCACAAAAAAAGAGAACAGAGGATTATGGAATAACAGTTTGATTGGCTGAAGAATAATTTATTTATTCAGATCTGATAGAATTTCGCTGGAGTGTTGTCAAATGTGCGCCTTCTGCTTGAGGCAGAAACGCACATACATTCATTTTTCAGTAAACGGAAAGTTTGGATTCTATTTCAGAAATTTTTTCGTAATCCACTACTTTCGCAGATTCCAGTTTGCCATTCTTGACCATTCTCAGAACAGCTTTGTTTCCGATTTTCTGAGACTCTACATTGATCGGAATCAGTCTGCCTTCTCTTTCTTCAAAAATTTCACCCGGCTGGTTTCTTAAAACAACGAATGAAGACAGTTTGTCTTTTTCAGACAGACTTATATTGAGTCTCTGACCGAATCCGGTATACTCCAGTCGGACTTTGGAGTCCCCTTCAGCCAGTTCTCTCACAAAACGTCCGTCCTTGTCATATTCATTCAGTCCAAGAGGATTGGAGTCGGTCCAGAATTCAATGACATTAAGAATAAGCATATCAATTGCAAACATCCACCATTGAGCAAAAAACAGACTTACCCACATAATCAGAGTTTTAATGAACTTTGAAACCCATTTTCCGCCGATGTTTATTCCATCATTAAATGCATGCATTTTTCTTATCAAAGAAAATTTTCCAAAACAGTTTGCAGTGCCTATCAGAAGCATTGCAGGAATTAAGAACAGGGTTAAAATTTTTTTCTTCATCATATTCTCCAAAATAATATTTATCCCAGTATAGACCTGTATTTTTTATGTAAAGCAAAAAGATGGATTCTGATGAAATCTTTTCATTCCTGGACAGCTGTTCCGATTTTCTGCAGTAAAGCAAGGTCTTTTTTTCGAAGCTTTTTGCGGCTGCCGCTCTGTGTATCGCGATTTCATGATAATTAAATAAATTATATGCCGGAAACCGAATAAGATTTCATTCTTTTAGCGCTGAATTCCGCCTGACTCAAATTCATGTCATCTCAGAGACAATGCCGGACATTGAATCAAAGGATACGATTTATTTCCTGAAGAATTTCTTCTGCACCATTTCCGCTGATTTTTTCAGAAGGGAGATGAAAGTCATTTTTTTCAGGGAATTTGAAAGAAAAGAGATCCTGCTGTGAGATGTATGCGCTTGCATGAGTCTTCTTCATCGCTTCCACAAGATGCGGATATTCGGCAAAATCGCCTCTGTCCGTGTAAATGACCGGAGTTCCTGCCAGATATGTCTCAGCCAGAATTCCGTAACCCGGTTTTGTCACAACAAAATCTGCAGCGCCTACAAGATCAGGATAATATTCTCCCTGAATGTTTCTGATCTTAGGATGCTGAAAATTTTCCAGACCGGAAATGAATATCTCCGAATCCTTGTCCAGTTTTTCAAAAAGAAAATCAGGACCGGAAAGACCGTATGCCCCGAAGGAAAAAAGATAATACTTTTTTTTACTGTCAAACCCCAGACGTTTTCTCACTGCATCCCTGCCTGAACGGGGGCTTCTTCCGACGACACCTACGTGAATAAAATCCCGAAATGCATCTGTCGGACAGTGAAACGGAAGAATGAATGCCTTTGTGCACTTGGCATAACTGTTTCTCATTCCAGCAGAGTATAATGAAAAATCTGAATTATATTTTATATAATTTGCATATATATAATCCCAGGTAAAATTTCCGATGAAAAAGGAAGGGATTCCTGCATTTTCTGCGGCGGCAAAAGGCAGAGAGGAACTGTCGGAAATCACTGCATCGGGTTTCAGCTTCCTGAGACGGAGGGTTTCCTTTTCGATGAGTTCATCTTCTCCCTGTCTGAATTTTTTCAGTTCAAGAAGTGTTTCTTCAACATTTATTTCAAGTGAATTCTTCTGAATCACTCCTGTATCGGTCTTTAGATTTCGCACCTGAATATTCAGGCTGTTCTTTTCAAGAAAGTCCGTTCGGCCTGTGACAATCTCAGTTTCATTTCCTTTTTCTGAAAAATGCCGGATGATTTCGAGGGACCGGCTGATATGGCCGAATCCGTGATGACTGATGTAATAAGTGAATTTCATCTAAGCATTGCCCTCTGCCGCACTGATTCATACAGAATGATTCCTGCAGACATTGCCAGATTCAGTGAATCCGCCTCCCCTTTCATCGGAATGAAAATTCTTCTGTCTGCCTTCTTCTTGGCGAGGGGACTCAGCCCATACTGTTCGCTTCCGAATATAAAAAGTGTTTTTCCTGTAAGATTTTCATTATAATAGCATGATGAAGCCTCCGGTGTGACAGCAAAACTTGCGGCACCGATTTCTTGCATTCTGCCTAGAATTTCCTCCAGGCTTCCCGTGTATACAGGAAGAGTGAACACAGTGCCTGTACTCGACCGGATGACATTCGGATTGAATATGTCAAGTTTCGAATCTGATACGAAGACGGCGTCTGTACCTGCCCCTTCGGCTGTCCGAAGAATGGTTCCCAGGTTGCCCGGCTTTTCCACGCCTTCAATCAGAAGAAATATGCTCCCTTCAATGTTTTTTTCTCCAAGCGAAAAATCAGGTTCCTCTGCGAGGGCAATCAGCCCGTCAGGCCTGTCCCGGTAGGAAATTTTTTCGAATACTTTTCTCGGAAATTCCAGAAGTCTTGCACCCTGTTTCAGGATTTCTTCAATCAGCTCCGGCTCATTTTCTCCCAAAAAACAGTCTTCTGAGATGAGAATTGACTTGAATCTGATTTTTCCTGAAATCAGTGCCCTTCTGATTTCTCTGTAGCCTTCGATCAGTATTTCCCGGGACTGTTCTCTGTATTTTTTGTCTCTGAGTCTGACGGCATGTTTTACTTTTTCATTTGAAAAACTGGATATCAGCATACGATGCCAGAATAAAAATGAACTTGAAAAAAACTACCTATTTTGGATTTTGTGCATAGGAGGATTGATATGCCGACATATGAATACAAATGCAGTACATGCAGCACAGTGTTTGAACATTTTCAGTCCATAAAAGACGAGCCTCTCAAAGAATGCCTCTGCGAGAAAAAAGGTTCTGTCAGCAGACTGATTTCCAGCGGAACAGGGATTATTTTCAAAGGCTCCGGTTTTTACGTAAACGATTACAAAAAATCAGGTTCAGAAAAGTCCAGCGATTCCTCATCTTCATCCACCAGCTCAGCATCATCCGGGTCCTGATTTTTGAACAGGCTCGGAATAATCGCCGGAGGAGGTGAACTGCCTCATATAGCAATGAATGAGGCCCTCAGGTCCGGCGAGGATCCGCTCTTTCTCTCAGTAAAGGAATCTGAATTTCATCCGGGTGATTTTTCAGACCGAAATATTCCCGTATACATTACTCAGATAGGCGGACTGATAAAGACCTGCAGAAAAAACGGGATTGACCGCCTCCTTCTGCTGGGGAAAGTAAATAAGGATATAATATTGAAGTCTTATAAATTCGATCTGAAGGCCGTCATTCTGATGGCGAAGATGCTGAATAAGAATGACTATACTTTTTTCGAAATTGCCGCCAGGGAATTTGACAGGAACGGAATTACAATCATATCCCAGAAAACTTATCTGAAATCTCTTTTTCTTCCTCCCGGCAGGTACACGAAGAAAAAGCTCGGCAAATCTGAGATCGAAGACATACAGTACGGAAAAAATCTTTCCTCTGAACTGGCGAGGCTGGATATAGGCCAGACAGTAATAGTCATGGACAGGATGACCCTTGCACTTGAAGCAATCGAAGGAACCGACAAGGCGATAGAAAGGGGCGGAGAACTTTCGCGAGGAAAAGGTGCGACTGTGTGCAAGAATTCCAAGGCAGGTCAGGACGAGAGATTTGATCTGCCTACTGTCGGACTGAGGACACTGGAATCGATGAAAAAGCACAGATACAGAACCCTTGCATTCCGTTCTGAGAATACTCTTGTAGTCAATCCGAAGGAACCGATTGCTGCGGCAGACAGGGAAAAGATACATATTGTATCCTTTTCAGAATACAGC
>DAORDI010000205.1:0-10307 GCA_035345895.1 Leptospiraceae bacterium | reverse complement strand
CTGTGGCAATAATCCTTTCTGCAGAAATCTGTCCCGCAGTGAGCAAGCTTAAAATACATAAGAAAATCAGTTGTTTCATAAATGAGGCTACCTTCAGTTAATGTCTTACTTTACCGATTATCGGAATTCTCGTATGAAATCAAACTTATTTTTTGACCCCGGACAAAATTCAGTGACTGCGGCGAAAGCCGTTCATACTGAAAAAGACGCTTATCATCCATATCATCCCGTGTGTCCCCCATATGGTAGAAAAAATAAACAACCAAGGGGAAAGGGGGATTTGAAGAAAAACTTTCCTGATTTCAGCAGAGAACGCTAATCAGCCCGAGACTGTGCGTAAAAGCCAGATTTCATCACGGAGGGCCTTTTTACAACAGGGTTCAGATACCTGCCGAAAGTCAGACAGTCGGTGGTGAAGCACCTTATGATTTTGCGGCGGTTTTCATAAATTTGAACCGTCGGCTAATCCTCCGGAAGAAACACAAGGCGGAAACCGACAGAAATATATCGACCGTCGGGAATAGAGAAATTTCGGCTTGAGACACGAATATTCTGCGCAGCACTGCCCCAATAACCTCCCCGCAGAATGTATTCCACTTCAAACCATCTAGATTTTCTGCCATAGAGAGTCTCCTCCGGTCCGTCATCTCTCTGAACAAGTACTTCTTCTTTTTCCTTCATCAGTGCGAGCTGCTTTCCATTCATACTCGGTCTGTCTTTAAGAGCAAGACCATCAGGCTGAATAACTTTAGCTTTCTTGAATTGCGGGGAAAAACAGCTTAAAAGCAGGAAATTTGCCATTACTGATCTTTTCAAAACAGCTCCAATTATATTTCCCAAATTCGTAATTGCAAAGTATCGCATACCAGGATGCAGCGACAAACCCTTTATTGCCTGCTTGAAATTGGCATCTGCCTCAGGACACCTGAAACGTCCTGACAAACAGATAAGCAAAAAGAAATGCTAAAATAATGATCATTCGTCTGGATGTCGATGCAGGGATTCCTCCGAATGTCTTCTTTTCAGAAAGGTTGTAAACACAGAAAAGAGAGTTTAAAGTAAACACCAGAAAGAATATATTCATATTCATATTAAATTTATATACCGATGCAAATATCAGTGTGATGAAACTTGGGATAAAGATCAGACCAGTCTTGATCCCGATCTCCTTCCAGTTGCGAGGAAATTTTTCCGATTTAATTCCGACCGCTTTTTCCAATCCTTCCGTAAAGAAGTCCATATTCTCGATATCGATATAGGTCCTTGCCCAGTCGGTTTTACCGACAAGGATGAGCTTTGTCTGTCCGAGCATACTGTCCAGATAGATTTTCTCCACCTCATCGAGGGGAACTGTTTCGCAGACACCGGAAGAGTTTTCCAAAACCATAGTCTGTGCTTCCAGACGGATGACAGATTCCTCCAGGATTTTCAGCTGCCTTTTCAGATTTCCGCGAAACACAAGGAAAAGAATGAGTGTCATTGCACAAAGTATGACTGGCAGACGAAAATCATTATTTGAAGCATTGAATGAGCTGAAAGCAATCAGTACGATCATCAGACTGACTGTGACTGAGTGCATAATGATGATGCGTTTTTTGAACTTTGCCTTGTCCGGTTTGAAATTCATATCAGTCCTTAATTCCGTACTTGTCTAAAATCTTCTGAATTCGTTCTGAATCCTTTTCTTTGTCCGCATCCAGAGTTGTCACTTTTGACTGAATCACTTTAAAATCCTTCAGAGAAATTTCCAGAACAGATATATCATCTCCATTCTTTCCTGAATTATGATATATTCTGCCCGAAGCCGTATCAGAAAAACCGGAGGAAGATTTTGTTTCATCTCCTCCCAGTATGACAACCGACTTTTCCTTCTTTACCGAAATCCACTCAGGTGCGTCAGCAAGTTTTCCATACACTGCCAGAATCAGAAAATCATGCTTTACATTTTCCTGCACATATCTGTACACGGCATCAAACGGAATATGAGAATACTTTTTTCTGTAAGGCTCAGGGATTCTCAAAAATGCTGCTTTTGTCATATAAGGAAGGATTACTACCTTTCTGCCGTTCCTTTCTAAAATTCCAATGCCGGAAGTAAACTGGGATGATGAACCGGTAATCTTTATATTTGAGACAGTCAGGTGTGAAAACCGATTCAGTTCATCCGAACCTGCATTCTTGAACTCATTCATTCCGGGAACCAGAAGATGATACCCCATCCTGCTGAAGCCTTCTTCCAGGGCCGGTTTCTTTTTTGCATCCTGTGACGGTGCATAAAAATCTCCCGCCTCAATTAAGATGTCCCTGTCCGGGGAAACCTGGATTTTCTGGAAAAAGAAATCTCTCTTCAGAAGTCCTGCAATCGGAATCGCAGTGCATGTACACGCATTTACATTTCCCTTGAGACTGTGGGAAAAGATCAGACGGAAGCTTTCACCCGCATAAAGAGAATGTCCGAATGAAAGAAAAATAGAGACTATTTGAATTGTAATTTTTTTCATACTACTCCTTGAATGTCCATCCATCCTCGATTTCCGATCCAGGATAAGTCGGACTGCTTTTCTGCATTAAAAAATACAGTCTGTCGAACTGCAGCGTGAATACTCCCTTCGGCTGATTCCTTTTAAATTCCATAAGAATGCCTTTCAGTTCAAACAGTTTTTTTTTCTTTGCATTCAGTCGAATTTCATTCATAAATGGAATTCTGCCTTCAAGCCTCTTCCAGCCTGAAAAATTCAGCTCACCCATATTCACCTGGATGTTTTTTCTGCCCGGACCTTCCAGCAGGACTTTCGCAGTGCCGGTGTATCCCTCAGAATGCATCCAGAGAAACGAATAAACAGGGGTGCCTGCAGGAAAAAAAATTTTCGTCCTTGGTCGGATAAATATTTTTTCACGATCCGGTATTTCCAGAGAAGTATGAATCTGGAATGACCTTCTGAATTCTTTTTTGATCTCAGGCAGCAGATCCGTTTCCAATTTGTGGGCATCTTCAGAATCTGCAGACTTGTCCGTAAAAATGTTCTCATTCAGATCATGGTCATTCCTGTAATTTTCCCAAGGGGAATGTCCGTCAAAACTTTCGGCTGAAAAGACAAAATAATCTTTTTCCTTTTCAAGGAAATTCTTCAATGTCAGAACACGTTCCTTCTGAATATCTGTTTCCTGTGAAACAGGGGACATAATAATCAAAAAAAATGTTCCTAGAAGAGTCGCGAGAATTCGATATTTAGAGTATAACATAGGAATTTATCATGCCAGAAAACAGAGACAGACTCAGTGTATTTCTCACAGTTGTCATCCTGCTGCTCCTTGCAGCAATCGGGGTTTACAGTTTTATTTATCGGGATAAAATTTTGGAAACAATGCAGGGTATCACAAAAAAAACAGAGACCCCCGAAAAATTTACGATTTCAGGACCGAATACTGTTCCCGAAAGAGTCATTACACCTACAGACTCTTCCTTAAAAGTAAAGGAAACCAAATCCGTTCTGGATGAAGAAATCAAGAATCCATCAGAAAAAAAAGTTCCGAAAAGGGATAATGATCCTCTTCTTCTGACTGATAATAAAGATCTGAAAAAGGACAGAAAAGACATTGAACCTCCTCCTGAGCTGAATGATCCGAAAATCAAAAAGATCTCGGGTAAGGATGGACTTCAGGAATATAGAAAAAATCTTCCGGATACAGTCAGTCATCCGAAAAAATCTTCCGTTTCTTCTGAAGAAAAAACTGCTAAGATTCATACCAAGAAAAAGAAAAAAGGAAAAGGCAAATCTTCTCCGAGAAAAAAGAGCCTGCATAAGAAGAATGCAAAGAAATCTGCACTGGCTAAACGGGTTGCTTATTTGGAAAAGAAACTGGGAATCAGAAAAAAAGACGGTGGAAATCTTTCGAAGAGGATTTACAGACTGGAAAAAATACTGATTAAACGTAAAAAGAAAGGATGAGTGAAATCTCAGAAAATCTCTACAGAATAAGGGCAGAACTTCAGGTTCTGCCTTCCCCTCCTAAACTCATTGCTGTATCCAAAAAAAAGCCTCTGAGCGCAGTATTGGAAGCAGTTCAGTCCGGTCAGAAAATTTTCGGAGAAAATCAGATAAAGGAAGGAATCGAAAAATTCTCCTCTCTTTACGAATCTGGAACAGAATTTGAACTTCATCATTTAGGAAAGGTTCAGTCAGGTACTCTCAAAAAACTATTTGGATTCTTTCATTTTACACATGGGGTCTGCACGGAATCCAGTCTGAAGGAACTTGCAAAACAGTCAGAAAAATCCAAAAAGAAGCTCTTCTTTTTTCTGGAAGCAAATCTTCTCAATGAAGACAGCAAGCAGGGACTGTGCAGAAAAGATCTTCTTTCGGTTCTTGGCAGAATCAATACTTATGAAACAGAGTATCTCCGGTTTGCAGGACTGATGACGATGGGACCTGCAGACGAAAATCCGGCAGAAACCAGAAAAGCATTTTCTGAACTCAGAAAAATCAGAGACGAGTTCTGTCCGAATTCCGCCCTTTCCATGGGAATGTCCGGAGATTACAGGACTGCCATTGAAGAAAAGACAGACTATATTCGGATTGGCACTTCCATTTTTGGAAACAGAATTCAGACTGACTGAATTCTTATTTTTCAACAACAGAAATCGGTCACCTTAGATTTCCAGACTCAGCCTACGGAGAAAAAACAATGAGATTGCACAGACTGCTGATAAACGGGAAATGGAGATCCTCTTCCGAAAAAGCAGAAATCGTCAACCCGGCCAATTCTGAGAAAACTGCAGAAGCATCAAATGCTGATGAATCAATGATCGATGAATGCATTCGGGCCTCGATTTCGGCATTTAATCTTACTCGGAAAAGCTCCAGATTCATCAGAAGCAGAATTCTGAAAAAAATTGCAGATGGAATTCTGAAAAGACAGGAAGAACTCGTGAGCTGCATTTCTGATGAGGCAGGAAAACCCTGCCAGCTTGCCCTTGCAGAGACAGAGAGAGCATACCAGACATTTCTATGGGCATCCGAGGAAGTCAGAAGATTCGGAGCTGAATCATTTCCTATGGACATCGATGCCTATGGAAGAAACTTTTATGACGGGAAAATACTCAGATGTCCGCTGGGCGTCATTCTGGCAGTCTCACCCTTTAATTTTCCCCTGAATCTGGCTGCGCATAAAGTTGCGCCTGCACTGGCCTGCGGGGCATCCGTGATTTTAAAACCGCCTCCCGCTGCTCCGGGAGCATCCGTTATTCTGGGTGAACTTTTTCTGGAGGCCGTCAGTGAAAGCAGAGAGGAAAGCTTTTCAGAATCAGCACTGCAGATTATTCACTGTTCAAATCAGGATGCTGAAAAACTGGCAACAGATGAAAGAATTTCTGTCTTAAGCTTTACTGGAAGCGACAGGGTCGGCTGGCATCTGAAAACAATTGCCGGCAGGAAGAAAGTGCTTCTCGAGCTTGGGGGAACTGCCTGTACGGCTGTATTTAAAGATGCAGATCTGAATCAGGCTGCTGAAAGATGTATTTTCGGTGCATTTTCCTACAGCGGACAGGTTTGTATCTCCATTCAGAAAATTCTGATTGAAGATTCAATATACGATAAGTTCTGCAGGGAGTTTAAGGAAAAGACTCAAAAACTGAATCAATGGAGAACAGGAGAAAAAGAAGGAATTCTCGGTCCATTAATCAACCGAAACTCAATGGAACGAATTCTTTCCTGGGTGCAGGAAGCTTTGGATGGCGGTGCAAAACTTCTGACTGAAATCCGGTTTGAAGGAAATTTTCTTTCTCCGATCGTGATGGAAGATGTTCCTAAAAACTGCAGACTGCAGACTGAGGAAATCTTCGGGCCTGTCGTCATTATGGAAAGATTCTCGGATATGCAGGATGCAGTGCTGAAAATCAACAGTTCCAGGTACGGACTTCAGAACGCAGTATTTACAGAAGACAGACAGACAATACATTTCTGCACTGAAGAAATCAGTTCCGGTTCTGTTCTGATCAATGAAATCCCTACTTACAGAGCAGACCATATGCCTTACGGAGGAGTAAAGGATTCAGGAATGGGCAAGGAAGGAATCAGATATGCAATGAATGAATTTACTTTCGAAAAACTGATTCTTGAAAAAAAACCGAGTCTCCCTGACTGCTGAAATAGAAGATTCAATTTGACAGAAACACCTGATATATTTTTCATCATACTGACTGTATGACTGGCAAAAAGGGATATTTCATTTCTATCGGGGGAGGAGAAAACCAGCTCCCTCTGATTCGGGCAGTCAAAGACTCAGGATACAGACTGATTATTGCAGACCGTAATCCGAAGGCTCCGGGATTCAAGGAAGCGGACATTAAGATTATGGAGTCCGTTACAGAGTACAGAAGAATTTACAACTATATCCTCAAGACACTTCTGGATGCACCAATTGTCGGCATTGGATGCCGGTCTTTCGGCAGAGCCTCAGTGTCTGCTGCTTATCTTGCTGACAAACTGAGGCTGAATGGGAACACTGTAAACTCCGTAAAATTCTTTCAGAACAAGTTCCAATACAAGAAATATCTTCAGACAAAAGGAATCCCGGTACCGGAACAGTACAGTCTGCAGGATCTGAAAAAAGCAAATATCAGTTTTCCGGCAGTTATAAAACCTTCACAGGGAGAGGCAAAAAAAGGAATCCGACTCTGCAGGACAAAAAAGGAACTGGATGCAGCTGTTTCGCAGAATTCAGGAGATATGCATGCAGAGACTTTCATTGAAGGCAAAGAGTATACTGTTCTGGGTTTTATCTGGAAGGGGGAGTTCATCCTTGTATCTGTCACGGACAAAATCACCGATTCAAAGCCCCCTTTCATAGAACTTGTCCACAAATTTCCCGTCAGTGATACAAGGCATATTGGAGAATTTGTTTTTTTATGCCAGAGAATTGCTCAGCTGGCAGGACTTCAGAACGGACCGTTTACTGCAGAGTTTAAAGTCAATTCCCGATCTGAAGTATTCCTTATTGAGGCAGTGCCCGAAATCGGCGGAGAATTTCTCGCAGACTTTCTGATCCCTTCCGTTCTCAAATATAATTACTTTGAAAACTATGTTTCACTTATGATCGGCAGGAAGCCTAAAAAGCCGGTTCAGAATTACAGACTGAAGGAGTCCGGATATATCAGATTTTACGGACCGGCAAAGGAAAGAGCATTTTATCTGGGTTCTTCCGTCACCCCGAATGAAAAGATTTTTATGGAAAAAGAACTGAAAAAAACCGGGGATCTTCTTTATCCTTCGAGCGGGAACTTATGCAGGTTCTATGCTCTGGGTTTTACGGACTCAGACTATAAACTGCAGAATATCTCCGTCGAAAGAGACAGTTACCTGGAGCCTAAATTTGACAGCTGAATCTACAAAAGATATATGGAACGAGCATTATACAAGGGTCAGATCCACCCTTCTCTATCCGGATGAAAACCTGGTCCGAATTCTCGCGAAAGCAGGAAAAAGCGGGAAGGCACTGGATTTCGGTGCCGGTTCAGGGAGACACACTGCACTGCTGAAACAGTTCGGATTTGAAACATTTGCATGCGACTATACTGAAAACTCTCTGGATAAAATCAGGGCGGCGGCACCCGATGCAAAAGTGGAAAAGGTTTCCGATCCGCCCTACCCTTACGGAACGGAACAGTTTGATGTAATTGTAAGCTGGGGTGTTCTTCATTATAACTCAACAGAAAATTCTAAAAAAATAATTAAAGAATATCTCAGAATGCTCAAGCCGGGAGGGCTTCTCGCCGGCACTGTCCGGTCAGACAGAGACAGTTTTCTCGAAGTAAGGGACAATACTGCAGAAACTGCCGATCTGAAGGGTGCCTTTGTGAAGCTGTATACACAGGAAGAAGTGACTGAACTGCTGAGTGATTTTAAGAATCTTGAAATGGGCTATATGGAACGGAGTCCGGTCGGTGATGTCAGCAGGAGGATCTGTCATTGGATATTCAAAGCAGAGAAATAAAGCTCGAGTGCCCGGCCGACGGTATGTCTGTCTGGCATTTTCTGTATTTATCGGAATTCAAGAATTACAGACTCCCTATTTACAGGTGCGAAAAATGCGGGATGCAGACCATCTATCCCAAAAACGCAGATTATGAAAAAATGTACTCTGAAGATTATTACTCTGATAATAATAAATCAGATTATAATTACAAGGATGAAAGGCGGACCGAAAGATTTGATGCTTATGTCTGGGATGCCAGAATCAGGAATATCCAAAAATATGTGAAATCAGGAAATTTCCTGGACATAGGTTCCTCTTTCGGAGGGTTTCTGAAAAGAGCGGCAAAAGCAGGATTCAGTGTTCAGGGAGTGGAAGTCTCTCCCTACTCTGCTGAATACGCAGTGAAGAACGGGATACCTACAGTCAATTCCGATTTCCTGAATGCAGATCTTCCGGAAGACCATTACAATGTAATTACAATGGTGGAAGTAATAGAACACCTGGACAGTCCGACTGAAGTGTTCAGAAAGCTTTACAGCATCCTTCAGAAAGACGGACTTCTTCTTATTCAAACTGCAGATTTTGAAGGCAGGCAGGCAGCGGATGCAGAGCGGAACTATCATTATTACCTGCCGGGGCATCTTTACTGCTATTCCAGGACAAATCTGACGGCATCTCTGAAAAAAGCAGGATTCAAAAGATTTATTCTGTACCAGGGAGTGGATTTTCCGCTCCGTGCAAAACTTCTCAAATCCAGAGGGAGCTTTAAATCCATTTTTGATTACAGAAGATGGTTCAATATTTCCTGGTATCATTTCAAAAGCAGACTGCTGAAAGGGAGCACCTCAAGCATGGTGCTGTATGCATTTAAGTGAGAAGGCACAAGGCATTTCCAAAGAATCGGCTTAAGAAATCAGGTCCGCATTTTACTCTCCAATTTTTCGATACTGATCCCTCAAAACGTCAATCCCAAATATTCCAAAAAACAGGCACTCAATAAATAAACTGTACACCAAAAGAGCAGCTCAAAAACAAATCACTCAAAAGGTAAACAAAACGATTAATAAAAAAGCATACGCGAATAAAAAAGAAGAAGAAAAGGATCATTTCAAAACGGATTCAGGAAAAAAAACATTTATCTCCAGAGGCATTTAAAAGAAATGGATAAAAAATCCCTTTTGCAGACTCGGGAGGTAAGACAATGGAAAACTTTGAACTTGATTTTTTGGAGCCCCAGCCGCAGGGCCTGTATGACCCTGCGTTAGATAAAGATTCCTGCGGTGTCAGTTTTATCGCAAACATAAAGGGCAAAAAATCCCGAGACATTATAGAAAAGGGCATACGCCTTATGTGCAATTTGGAGCACAGAGGAGCAGAAGGTGCGGACCCAAAGACAGGCGACGGTGCCGGGATAATGATTCAGATTCCTGACGCATTCTTCAGAAAGAATGTCAGTTTTACTCTTCCTAACGAAGGCGATTATGCAGTCGGTGTTCTATTTCTCCCAAGAAATGAAGAACTCAGAGAATCCATTCAGAACATCATAGAAAAAGTCATCGTCGATGAGGGGGAGATTTTCCTCGGATTCAGGGACGTTCCTGTAGTTCCAGAAGTGGCAGGACTTGTAGCTCAGAAGACCATTCCTTATTTCAAACAGTTCTTTGTAGCAAGAGGAAAAAATACCGGAGACGGAGATGCTTTCGAAAGAAAACTTTTCCTGATGAGAAGACTCATCGACAGACGGGTTCGTTCCGAACATAAACTGGACAGAAGCCAGTACTATGTTCCCAGCTTTTCATCCAGAACAATCGTATACAAGGGAATGCTTTTAGGAAACCAGGTAAAACCTTTTTATAAGGATCTTTATTCTCAGGATATGATCAGTGCCTTCTGCCTGACTCATACAAGATTTTCGACAAACACTTTCCCTACCTGGGACCTGGCTCACCCTTACAGACTCATAGCACACAACGGTGAAATCAATACTCTTCGCGGCAATATGAACTGGATGGCAGCCAGACAGGCTGTGATGGAATCCCCTCTTTTCGGAGAGGAACTGAAGAGAATGCTCCCGATCATTATGGAAGGACAAAGCGATACTGCAACATTCGATACAGTGCTTGAACTTCTCTGTATGGGAGGACGCTCCCTTCCTCATGCGGTAATGATGATGATTCCGGAAGCCTGGTCCAAGAACAAGGATATGGACGCGGACCGGAGAGCTTTTTACGAATACCATGCCACAATTATGGAGCCTTGGGACGGGCCTGCTGCAATCGCTTTTTCCGACGGCCGTTACATAGGTGCGACTCTTGACAGAAACGGTCTTCGTC
>DAORDI010000204.1:0-10322 GCA_035345895.1 Leptospiraceae bacterium | reverse complement strand
ATGAGGATGATCGAATACTGCAGTGAAAATGAAGTATGTTACGAGTATTGAAAGACCGTTCACTTCCAGACCTGAATAAATGCAGAGTCTGTATATTCCGTAAAACATAAGGGCAAACAGAAAGCTCCCTATGAAAAAAAATAGATCATAATTTCTGCTTACGATCCATCCTGACTTGAATATGCTCTGATTCTCCATTGTCTGCTTCACTGCCCGGCAGGTTCAGCTGCATCGGGCAGTTTCTATATTACAGTCTTCTTTTCAGTTCAGCGGGCATACTCTGAGTGAAATCTTTCTGAACATTGACTCTTCCGTCTTTTGATTTCACTGTTCCTTTCACAGGAATATCCATTTTAAATGTTCCTGAAAGTGTGTCTCCATCCGGCTGAGTGACCGTTCCGTCTCCGTCGAATTTTCCTTCTTTGAATCCTCCGGTGTATTTATTTCCTTTCTTTGTAGTCAGAACACCGTTTCCGTCAAAAAGATCGTTTTTGAAATCTCCTTCATAAATGTCCCCGTTCGCATATTTATAAGTGCCTTTTCCGGAGAACATATCATTTGCAAAATTCCCCTTGTAAGAATCACCGTTGGCAAATGTAAGAGCTCCTTCTCCGTTCATTTTTCCGTCTTTGAAATCTCCCTCATATTTGGAACCGTCATTGTATGTCACAGTTCCCCTGCCGTTTTTACAGTCCCCGGAAGTGCATTTTCCATCGGCAGTTTCTGCCGGTGTCTCTTTTTTCGGCTCGGAAGAACAGTTCGCCAAGGTCAGTGCGAAAACTGCTAATAGTGCAATTAAAACTTTTTTCCTCATTCGGATCTCCTTAAATTCAATAAGTCTCTGATTTATAAAACCGTAATTTACGCAAGTCTCATGTCAAGTGAAAGATCAGATAATTTCTCAAATCTGCTTGACCTCCAGTGCATGAATCTGAAACTTAATCAAAGGAGATTCTTCTATATGCCGCCTCTAGCATTTCTAAATTTAGGTCCTTGGGAAATCGCACTCATTGTTTTTCTTGTGCTGATTTTTTTCGGGGGCAAAAGACTGCCATCTCTCGCAAAGGATCTCGGAAACGGTATCAAGGAATTCAGAAAATCTCTTTCTGCAGCAGCGGAGGATGATTCCGACAGAAGAGAAATACCTGATGGGAAAAAAACTCCCGAAGCAAAGGGAAAAAAAACTAGATCCAGCTGAATGCCCGCAAAAAAATCAGTAAAAAAGATCAGTAATACAAAAAAGAAGACTTCTGTTTCCAAAAAGAAAAAAAAAGAGCTGTCTGTAACTTCTGAACTGGAAACAGTGCAGCCGAATGAAATTTCAGAAGTTGAAGAATTTGATCCCCGTGAAAAATATATGAGCATATGGGAACACCTGGAGGAATTCAGGATTGTTCTCCTCAAAAGTCTGAGCTTTCTTGCTGTCTGCATGGGAGTGACTCTTTTTTTCTCATCCGATTTATACAAGGTCATGGTCGTTCCGTACAAGAATGTTCTTGGGGCAGATGCAAAATTCTTTCAGATCAAGCTGATGGCGCCTCTTGTAATTTATCTCAAGATGTCGTTTCTGATATCGCTCCTGATTACTCTTCCAGTCATTCTCTATCTTGTCTGGGGATTCATTTCGCCTGCTGTTTCAGAAGCCACAGAGAAATACGGAAGGCTCATCATCGGCTTTTCCACTTTTCTTTTCTGGGCAGGAATCTTTGTATGCTGGTTCACTGTTTTTGAAAACCTGCTGAAAGTCTTCCTGGTGTATTACAATCCTCCTGATGTGGAGAACAGGCTTCCAGTAGATGAATACTTTGACATATTTTTTAATTTTCATATCATTTTCGGACTGAGCTTTCAGCTCCCTGTAGTGCTGATTCTGCTTGGAAAACTGGGAATTATTTCAGGAAGATTTCTGGCAGAAAAATGGAGAGAAGCTACAATCATCATATCCATTTTTTCAGCCGTGTTTTCTCCCGGGCCCGATGTGACATTTATGCTGATGCTGTTTGTTCCGCTTGAGATATTGTTTCTGATATCTGTATTTATAATGAAGGTTTCTGAAAAGAACAGAGATCCCGGAGGTGTTTAGTGGCTCTTGAGAAAATTTATCTGGCGAATCCTAGAGGATTCTGTGCCGGGGTGAAATACGCCATATCCTATGTGTACAATCTTCAGGAGAAGTTTCCGGAAGAGGACATTTACGTAAGAAAGGAAATTGTTCATAATCAGAGAGTCGTGACTGATATGAAGAAAAGGGGTATTAAATTCATTCAGGAACTGAATGAGGCTCCTGAAAATTCCATTGTAGTGTTCAGTGCTCATGGCGTTTCTCCTTCCATTGTCGATTATGCGCGGGACAATAAAATGAGAATCGGTGATGCCACCTGTCCTCTTGTGACTCGGGTCCACAGAAAGGCAAGAAAACTGAAGGACACTCATCAGATCATATATATCGGCCATGAAGGGCACGATGAAGCAATCGGTACAATGGGTGAGGCGGAGATGTTTCTTGCAGAAACAGAAGAAGATATTCTGAATCTGAAGGATAAGATCAATCCTGAAAAACCTCTGACCTATCTGATGCAGACCACGCTTTCTGTTCATGATACAAGGAAGATTGTGGAGAAAATTCAGGAGATATTTCCCTTTGTGGAACATCCTGACAAGGATGATATCTGCTATGCTACGACGGAAAGGCAGGAAGCTGTTTCGCAGATGCTGGACAATATTGATGCGATGCTTGTCATCGGTGCATCCAACAGTTCAAATTCTCTCAGACTTCTGGAACTGGCTCAGAAAAAAAAGAAACACTCGTTCCGAATCAGTTCCAGGGAAGAACTGGAAAAGGAAAAACTGGATTCACTCGATATACGTGTTCTCGGAATTACTGCAGGCGCATCCAGTCCTCAGATTCTCGTGGAAGAAATCATTGAAAAGCTGAAGCTGCTTTATCCTTCCGTTTCTGTCGAGAATTATCCTGAATCGAGAGAAGATTCTATGCTCTTTAAACTCCCAAAGGAACTTCTGAAATGATTAGAAATCGAAAAGTTTTTTTTATTCTGTGCACACTTCTTTCCATAGGAGCATTTGCTTCTGATGTAAAATTTTCCTGGCCCATTCAGACATCGGCACTCGAGAATAAGCTGACTTCTCTGTTCGGGGAATCCAGGGGGGATCATTTTCACAACGGAGTGGATATTTCTTCCGACAATGAGGAAATCCGTCCAATCGATCAGGGACAGATTCTTTTCTCCAGATTTGATTCAGACAATCCTTTCCGAAACGGAATGGGAAGCGGAAACTGCGTTTGGATCGGACATTCCAAGGGCTTTCTATCCGGCTATTTTCACTTGAAGGACGGTCGGGAAGACGGTCTTCTGAAGAAGGTTCAGGTGAACAAAACGGATGTGATCGGCAGGTCCGGAAATACTGGTCACTCCATGGGCTCTCATCTTCATTTTATTCTGGCAAAGGACGGAGGGAAAAAAATCATCAATCCTCTTCCGTTTCTTCCTGTCATACCGGATACAAGTGCTCCGAAGATCGGGATGATGATTCTGACGAATGTGGATAAATTTACGTACGTAAATGACGGAGACAATATTAATGTTTCCAGAGCCTTCCCTGTTTCCATACCTATTCTGGACTCAGGAATCCGTCCAGGACAGAGAAGAGGGATTCAGAGAGTCAAATTTCTTCTGAACGGAAAAGTTTTGAAGGATGCAGGATTTAATGAAATCAGTCTGAGAGAAAATACCTGGGTGAATGAAACTGGCCAGAGTTTTGAAGAGCTGTTTTTTCTGGGAAATTACTTTGTAGGAAATCTGAGTTTTGTTTCCGGAGAGAATGTTCTGGAGGTAAGAACTTCTGATTTTTCCGGAAACGAGGCGACCAAGGTGATCGGATTTAATGTGACTAGGATCAAATAATCAGTTACCGGCAACCATCGTTGCTTCACATGCTTTTTTGAAACTTCCGAGTCCTTCAGATTCGATCTGATTTGCTTCAGCAGAGTCGCCAAGATATCTGTAAATTTCAATGACCTTAGTGACTTTTGTCTTTGCTTCGCAGGATTTTCCCATTCTGAAATCAGCAATTGAGGAAAGATAAAGGATGTTCGCATAACCTGCACTCATTTCCAGACCGATCTGCTTGCGGATTTTGAGAGATTTCTGAAAAAAAGTCTGAGCTTTTTCATAATCTCCTTTGATATGGTGAATGCTTCCCTGTGCACTCAAATTAGATGCCAGACTTGGGAGATCTTTCGGTCTGTGTTCAGAAAACATTTTCTCGATATCAGCTACTGCATCTGCGCTTAAAGAATTCAAAGTGATTAAAAATATAGCAACTGCTGTTTTCTTGATCATGTTTTTTGTCCTCCAGACTCTCATAGTGTTTAATAAGCAAATAGTGTGCCATTTTTATACAGTGCAGTTTGACTGGGAGAAAAATGTACAAACTAGGAAAATATGCAGTAAATATGGGCATTATTTAGGATTTTACTGAAGAATACTGAAGAAATTTATAAAATAATCTGACGAATGCTTATAAAGGAATCAATCGTCTACTGATTAACTTAAAAATTATGCCCATTAGATAAGCATATTGCTTTTGTTTGTAATCATATTCAAAAGGTTTTACATATTTCAACCCTGTTCTGCGAGTAAAATCAAGGTTTCTCAACGTAAAAACCTCAATTACTTTTGGTAATCAGTATCACCTCATTTCTCATAGGCAATAGTCGAAACTGCCGAATCAGTAATGCGTGTTGAGATTCATTCTCTCAGTTTTAAACATTTTTTCACTATAACAGATAAAAAAAGTTTACAAAAGAATCCCTGTTTAATATTTGGGAAATATATCTAATATATTGGAGTAAATTATTATATATTGGATTTTCGCATATGGAGGTTTTTTATGAAAGTTGCAAATCGTGTGAGTGATCTGATTGGACACACTCCCCTTGTCCGTCTGGGAAGAATGGCATCCGCAAGCAAGGCGGATGTATTGGTAAAACTGGAATCCTTCAACCCGCTGTCCTGCGTGAAATGCCGCATAGCCAGGGCAATGATTGATGATGCCGAAAGACAGGGAAAGATCAAGCCGGAGACTGTAATTGTAGAGCCTACAAGCGGGAATACTGGAATCGGTCTCGCCTATGTATGTGCGGAAAGAGGATATAAACTGATTCTGACTATGCCGGAAACAATGAGTCTGGAAAGAAGACAGCTTTTGAAAATTTTTGGAGCGGAACTGATTTTGACTCCAGGACCTGAGGGAATGAAAGGTGCGATCAAAAAAGCGGAAGAACTGCTTGTGACGATTCCAAATTCGTTTGCTCCTCAGCAGTTCAACAATCCTGCCAATCCGGAAATTCACAGAAATACGACTGCAGAAGAAATCTGGGCAGATACAGAAGGAAAAGTGGATATTTTTATCGGAGGGGTAGGAACAGGCGGAACAATTACAGGTGTTGCTGAAGTGATTAAACAGAGAAAGCCCTCCTTTCAGGCAATTGCCGTAGAACCGTTTGATTCTCCGGTACTTTCAGAAGGAAGGGCAGGTGCCCATAAGATCCAGGGTATTGGACCAGGTTTTGTTCCTGATGTTTTGAATACAAAAGTCATTGATGAGGTCGTGAAGGTCACAAATCAGGATGCAGGCGAAACTGCCAGAAGACTTGCCAAAGAGGAAGGAATCCTTGCAGGCATCTCCTCCGGTGCTGCCGTCTGGGCTGCGCTTGAAGTGGCATCGAGAGATTCCAGTGCAGGAAAAACGATTGTAGTCGTTGCCCCTGACACCGGGGAGAGATATTTAAGCACTTGGCTTTTTGAAGAGTTCAGGAACTGATTTTTCAGTGCTTGGAGAGAGTTTTACAGAGTATACCCTGGAGGTTCCATATGGTAAACAATAAGGAGCAAAAATTTCTGAATGAGGATGATCTTAAGTTTTCACATTTCTTTCCTCACCATCACAGAAAAGACGGCAAAACTGTTTCTGCTGTATTAGACAGAACTGTAAGTCTATTGACTGATCAGAAATCAGAAGTTCATGAATTTATATACAGACAGGGAAAACTTCTGCCTGAACTGACCAGCCTCAGGAATATTGTGGATCTGTTCCGTTCCATTGTATTTCCGGGTTATTTCAGTTCTCAGTTTGACAGACCGATTTCACTGAACTATTTTACAGGAAGAAATCTGGAAAAACTGTATGAACTTCTGAAAGAGCAGATCCATAACGGATTCTGCTTTGCGGAAGAAGAAGACACAGAGGAGCTCAGGAATACGGCAGCCGATCTTGCACTGAAGTTCATTGAGAGAATTCCTGAGATCAGAAGAATTCTTGCAACGGATGTGAAGGCAATGTACAATGCCGATCCTTCTGCCAAGAATTTTGAAGAGATTATCTTCTGTTTTCCTACAGTCCGAACAATGACCAATTACAGAATTGCTCATGAACTTCTGAAACTTGGCGTTCCTCTGATCCCCAGAATCATATCTGAACTTGCCCATTCTGAAACAGGGATAGACATTCATCCCGGTGCAGAAATCGGAGAATACTTCTGCATTGATCACGGGACAGGAGTCGTCATTGGAGAAACATGCATTATAGGGAACAATGTCCGGCTTTACCAGGGAGTGACTCTGGGCGCAAAAAGATTCAATCTGGATGAGAACGGAAATCCTCTGAAAGACGATCCGAGGCATCCGATTATTGAAGACGGCGTTGTCATTTACTCAAATGCCACAATACTCGGACGGATCACAGTCGGTGCAAATTCAGTAATAGGCGGGAATGTCTGGATTACGGACAATGTTCCGCCCAATTCAAAGATCACGCAGGCAAAAGTGACAGAAGATCAATACAGCAGCGGATCTGGCATATAATATAAATAAAGGATATAACATGTCAAATCACATACCGCAGAGAAGCGTAACAACTGCAACGGCAAGGAATCTTGCAAATACAACCAAGACCCCTCCATTAATGATGTCCATCACGCCAAGATGGATTCTCAGTCTTCTTCCATGGGTTCAGGTCGACGGAGGGACTTACCGTGTCAACAGAACCAAGGTTGAACTGAAAAAAGCAGAAAGAATCGAGATGGATTTCATTGAAGGAGTTGCATCATTCCAGGCATCCTCGCTGAAAAGCATACCTCTTTTCTCCGGTCTTCGCGATGAAACTGTGAATCGTATGGCTCGACGTTTCAAGACAGAAGACGCTAAACTGGGAAGTTTTCTGATCGAAGAAAAAAGCGACAGAAGAAAATTTTTCATCATTGCGCAGGGTCAGGTGGAGATTCTCAGCAAGGGTCTTCACGGAGAAGATCTGAGAATAGCCCTTCTTTCAGAAGGTGAATACTTCGGAGAGGATGATCTGATTTCAGAGAAATCTGCAAATGTGACTGTCAGAACAATTACTCCGACAACTCTTTTCACTCTGACAAGAAGGGATCTGGAAGAGATTCTTGCCGAGGCCCCCGATCTTAAGGAAGAGTTTCAGACAAACGTTGCAGAATATCTGAAAATCAGATCCACTGTGAACAAGCACGGTGAAAGACATATTGACCTTGTATCAGGGTTTGCCGAGGATGTGGAGATTCCTGAAACTTTCATCGATTATTCCAACAATCCAAGAGAATATTCACTCAATGCAGTTCAGACTGTAGTCCGTGTCCATACAAGAGTTTCCGATCTTTATAACAATCCTTATAATCAGCTGGAAGAACAGATGCGTCTTACAATTGAAGGGATGAGAGAAAGACAGGAATGGGAACTGATCAACAACAGAAATTTCGGTCTTCTCCACTCAGCTGATCCTTCCATGAGAATCAGCACAAGATACGGTGCGCCTACACCGGATGATCTGGATGAACTTCTTGCACTTGTCTGGAAAAAGCCAGCATTCTTCATTGCGCATCCCAAGGCGATTGCTGCCTTTGAAAGAGAATGTACCTGGAGAGGAGTTCCTCCTGTGACAGTTCAGCTCTTTGGAAGTCCGGTGATTACCTGGAGAGGCGTTCCTCTCATCCCTTGCGACAAGGTGGATGTAAAAGGAACATTCCGTGCAAATCAGTGGTTTGGAACAACCAGCATCATACTTGTGCGCGTAGGCGAAAAAGAGCAGGGCGTCGTGGGTCTGCATCAGGCAGGAATTCCGGGAGAAATCTCACCGAGCCTGTCTGCAAGACTGATGGGACTCGATAAACTGGGAGTTGCCTCCTATCTTCTGACTCATTATTTTTCCCTTGCAGTCCTGACTGACGATGCACTTGGAATTCTGGAGAATGTCGAAGTCGGCTACTACCATGATTATGAACACAGAAATTCTGTTCCGAAATGAAAATCTTTCAGGAACAAGGAATTCTTTACTGAATGCTTAATGAAAAAATATCCGGCAGAATATGCCGGATGAATGAAATACAGGAAAAAATATGAACGGTATAAATACAGAAGGTTTTCATCTGCCCGAAGAGCTTCCTTTCAGCACTGAGCTGATTGCAGAGACGGCATCCAGAATTTTTAATGAAATTCCGTTAAATCAGGGAACAGAATACACAGAAGCAGTGAACGCTGCGTATCCAAATGAAAAAAATTTGTCTGAATTTCCTGCAGATTCCTATAAGGAAATTTATAATACAGAAAAATATAAAACTGAGACTGTTTCCGAAAGCAGTCTCAATGAGAGTTTTTTTCAGAAGGCGGAAAACTATTATTTTCTCCCCGGTCTGAACTCAAAGAAAGAAATCCCTCTTTCAGAACATACGGACGGGCTGATTCATCAGCAGACATATGCAGGGGGGAGGGAAACTCCTTCCTCAGGTCTCTCTGATTTTGTAAACAAGATTCAAAAGTCTCCTCTGAGATTCGATTCGGGATTTCCTGGATCAGAGAGCTGTCTGGAAAGGGTTCTGCATTCCTCTGAAAAAAAGCCGTTCAGTCTGGAAAGCGGGATCTTCAATGTAAATCTGATCAGAAAAGATTTCCCCATCCTTCATCAGAAAGTAAACGGAAAGGATCTGATCTGGTTTGACAATGCTGCAACAACTCAGAAGCCGATTTCAGTGATCCAGTCGATTTCCGATTATTATCTGCATGACAACTCGAATATTCACAGGGCCGCCCATACTCTTGCCGCGAGATCCACTGATGCATATGAAAAGTCCAGAGACAAGATCAGAAGATTCATCGGTGCGGGATCCGATTCCGAAATTGTATTTGTAAGAGGAACCACCGAAGGGATAAATCTTATTGCAAATACATACGGAAAAAAATATTTTCGCCCAGGAGACGAGATTGTTCTCACCGTGCTCGAACATCATGCAAACATTGTTCCCTGGCAGATGATAGCAAAGGAAACCGGGGCAGTCATCCGGGTCGCTCCTGTAAACGACAGAGGAGAGATCATCCTGGAAGAATATGCATCACTCCTGAATCCCAAGACTAAATTTGTATCCATTACAAACGCTTCCAACAGTCTGGGAACAGTCCCTCCTGTAAATGAAATGATCCAGATGGCAAAAAGATTCGGGGCCCGTGTTCTTGTGGACGGAGCACAGTCTGTATCTCATTTTCCTACAAATGTGAATGAATCAGGATGCGATTTTTTTGTTCTCTCCGGTCACAAGATGTTCGGTCCGACAGGAATAGGGGCTGTTTACATCCGTAAGGAGCTTGGAGAGATCATTCCCCCCTGGCAGGGAGGAGGAAATATGATAAAGGATGTTACATTTGAAGAAACTGTCTACAGTGAACCTCCTGCAAAGTTTGAGGCAGGTACTCCGAATATTGCAGATGCAGTAGGACTCGGAGCTGCGATTGACTATATCGGCAAACTGGGGCTTTCCAATATTCACAAGTATGAAAAGGAGCTTACTGATTATGCTCAGGAAAAACTGAAATCCATAAATGGTCTCCGTCTGATCGGAACTGCGAGGGAAAAGGTAGGGGTTCTCTCTTTTGTACTCAAAGACATTCCCCCTGCTGAAACTGGAAAACTTCTCGACAGAGAAGGTATAGCAGTGAGAGCTGGACATCATTGTGCACAGCCTTCACTGAGAAGATTCGGAGTGGAAGCAACAGTCAGGCCGTCGCTCTCCGTTTACAATACCAAGTCGGAAATAGATACATTGTATCTGGCACTGAAGAAAATTACAAGGAGTTAGCAAATGATAGAACAGTATTGGCCTTTTTATCTGGGCGGAATAGGAATAGGAACTGTCGCAGTTCTTGTTCTGGCCGTCGGAGGAGACTATCTGGGAGTGACCAGAGGTTATGTGAGTATGTGTTCTATCATCAGCAATAGAGCAGTATTCAGAAAGC
>DAORDI010000203.1:6551-10385 GCA_035345895.1 Leptospiraceae bacterium | reverse complement strand
TCTGAAACTGCCTAAAATCCCGCAAGCGTGGAAGCTGCTGTTTTTACTGATTCATCGCAAGCTGTCAAACTGTGAGATTTTCCTAATATTTTCTGAAAATTACTGCGTCTAGACGGTATATCCTATTTGCGTAATGTGAGTAAATCATTAAAAACTTCTATAACTTTCATTAATGATTCGTATTATTTAAAGTCAAACCCGGCAGAAGTCTCCCAGTCTGCGTTTGAATCGTTCATTTTTGGAATCCATTCATTGCATCTGTTCAGGAGTATTTTAATTGGAAGATCTTCTTTAAACTTCTTGGATGCTTTTTCCAGAATTTTCTTTGCCTCAAGAGGGTTCTTGCTGTAAAATAAATGAATCGCTTCTTCCAGAGCCTCCTTTGTTTCATCTTTCTTTGCAATCAGTTCCTCTGAGTCGGCATCATATACTTCATATATTCCGATTGGACGGTTTTTGCCTTTTACAGTAACCCTGTCTATATAACGAACTTTATAATCATCCGGTTTGTGAATGATCTCATAGATGTTTTCTGAAATTAAAAGGGATATTCCGTAATGTTTTGTCAGTCCCTCAATTCTGGAACCCAGATTGACTGCGTCTGAGATCACAGTGCTTTCCATTCGGTTGTTTTCCCCTACGGTTCCAAAGATCATATCTCCTATGTGCACCCCGATTCCAATTTGTATAGGAGACCTCTCAGCACTGTTTCTGTTTTCACTGTTGTATTTTTTGAGTTCCTTCAGCATACTGATTCCTGCCTGAACCGCATCTTCTGATTTTCCTGGAAACAGGGCCATGATTGCATCACCGATATACTTGTCAATGAAGCCGTTATGCCTTCTTACAATCGGTCCCATTATTTTGAGATAGGAATTAATGAATCCGAAATTTTCTTCCGGAGTCATTTTTTCCGACATTGCAGTGAATGAACGTATGTCTGAAAACAATACAGACATTTCTCTCCTGATTCCGTCTCCCAGCTTCAAGTCGATGACTGAATTTTTGGAAAGTATGCTGAGGGACTCTTTAGGCACGAATCTTTCATATGCCTTATTTGTAATCAGTAATTTTTCATTTGCCATTTTCACCGAGATTGAGGATAAAAGCAGTCTGACAAGAATATATGCAATGTAAAACAGCAGGAGTACTGAAAATGTATAAAGGAGAAGCCTGTAGATATTGGCAGTGTTCAGATAGGAATTATAATATATTGTAAAAGCTGCAGACAGTCTGTCCAATGCAGTCCCGGTATTTTTACTCAGAATAGATTCTACCAGATCATCCAGACCTTTCTTTTTGAGCAGAATGTTCTCTGAATGACGGGTTAAAATTTCCAGTTCAAGATTCGTCTTCTTCCGGTTTTCAGATTTTAAAATCATCAGCTGACCTTCGCATATTTTCTTGACACTTTCTTCTCCTGCGAGATTGTACAGCAGAATGTTTTTAAGCAGCGAATCCAGAACAATATCTTTGATTATTTTCTGATTTTTTACTTTTTCAACGGATATTGGGAGCAGGTGTATTGCATTTTTCAGAATGGCATTCTGTCCCTTGAACCTGTCCAGCTCCTCTTTTTTTTCACTGAATATTCTCGTAAATTCGTCCAGCCTTTCATTGATCATCTTCTGACCGGAGTTTCGTATCGAATTTTCTCCCTTGTCAAGACTGTTCAGTGCAATTTGAACCTCAGACAGATACTGATTTATCGGATCATAATCCTTAATGATATAATATCTCGTTTTTAAAAGCGACTCATCCAGATTTGAATCGGCGTGTTTTATCTGCCGAAGCACTTCAAGGACTCTCTCTGTTTTCTGATAATCAACAACTTTCGATTTTACATACAGCACAGAAAGAGCTGTTCCGAAAAATACCCATATGAGCAGGTTCAGTCTTTTTTTCATCAGAGTTTTTTTCCTTTAAATTCACCAGTGAGAGTTTTCAAAAACTTTACGACCTTATCAATTTCTTCTTTTTCAAAAGGTCTGCCCAGCTGGTACCGTGACATTATATATACAGCATCCTCCAGCTCAGAAGCATTCCCGTCATGAAGATAGGGTGCTGTCAGTGCGACATTCCTCAGGCTGGGAACTTTAAAACGGAATTTGTCCTCTTCTCTTTTTGTAACATTGTACAGCCCATAGTCTGCTTCTGTCACATTTCCGCGATTCCCGAAATAGTCTCCTGTCACTCCGAAAGTCTGGTACATATTTCCGCCGATGTTCATTCCCTGATGACAGGATATGCATCCGTTCGTTTTGAAAATCTGATATCCTTCCAGTTCTTCTGAAGTGATTGCATTTCTGTCTCCACGAAGAAACTGATCGAACCTGGAGTTGGGTGTGTACAATGATCTTTCAAATTCTGCAATGGCTGACTGGATATGTTCCGGTCTGATTTCGGATCGGAAGACCAGTTTGAATCTGCCTTTATAATCCTCATCGGATTTCAACTTTTCAATGACTTCTTTCCAGCTGCTGCCCATTTCCTTTGGGTTGTGGACAGGTCCTTCTGCCTGAGCCTCCAGGTTCGGTGCCCTGCCGTCCCAAAACTGTCTGAAATTAAATCCAGAGTTGAAAACGGTCGGGGCGTTTATGCTGCCCTCCAAGCCTTTTATTCCGACTGATACTTTTCTTCTGTCAGTACCGCCAGTCTTCAGGTTATGACAGGTTGCACACGATATTGTATTATCATTCGACAGTCTGACATCATTAAAAAGTTTTTCTCCCAGTTCCGCTTTTTGAAAATCTATACTGAGACTGATTGGGATTGGCTGGATAGGTTCCTGGATTTTGTAATCAGGTTTTGATTCCGGGACTGCTGAATGTTCTGATGCAGAAGGCCAGAAGGACACTAGGATGAGTGAGGGAACGGTGAGACCTGCTCCTAAAAAAATTCTGAACAGTACTTTATTTATGAGAGCCGGATTATTTTCCAGGTGAAAATAAATCCAGTTTTGAAAACTGACTATGAGTCTTTTCATATATCTCCAAAGCTGCAATAGGAATTTATAGAATATAAGAATATATGTATTTTTCTGACAACCGGAAAAAATTTCGTTTCAGATTTTCAGGGATTGCGGGTCTTCCGAAAAATTTTCCATTCGAAAAGAAGCTGACTGAATTTAAATTCCAGAAATATAAGATGGCATAAACATTTTGCTTGGTTTCTCATTTCGGATTGGAAATGATATGAACTTTACAGAAGTTTGATCTATTCGGTGCAGATAAGTTTATTCAGAAACTTGTTTTTGAAAATATCAGGTTTTAAATTTTCGAAAATCGAATATAATGCTTTCAGTTGGACCCCAGCTGTTTCACATTAAAAAGGAATATCTGATTTCCCTGTCAGTTTTTTAGGATTTGAAATGCAGGAAAGCGAATGAAGTTTCATATCAAACAATGGAGAAAGAAATGAAGAAACTGCTGCTGTTCATAATAATATTGATAATAAGTTTAAATATATTTTCTGAAGCACTGACAGAATCCAGACAGCAAGAGTCATACAAGCTTATTCAAAGCTTAAGTTCTGCAGGAAATGTATGCATTGGAATGAATCGATCAAAGCCGTCAATAGTGGACGGGCATTGCTGGTTAACTCATTTTACACTTTGGATTTCTTAGATTAAGTTTTCACCGGTATATTTCTGAGGAACAATCAGGTGTTCGGGCGAAGGATTTCGTCTGTAACCTTCATTATATTTTCTTTTAGGAAGTTTGACCTGTTTCATTTGAACTTCTTCATAAGGAATCTTAGAAAGAAGATCGGCAATGCAGTTAAGTCTTGCGGCTTTCTTATTGTCTGCCGGTACAATGTTCCAGGCAGCTTCAG
>DAORDI010000203.1:0-6451 GCA_035345895.1 Leptospiraceae bacterium | reverse complement strand
TTAAGTCTTGCGGCTTTCTTATTGTCTGCCGGTACAATGTTCCAGGCAGCTTCAGGTATATGAGTTTTCTCCAGCATAATCTCCTTTGCCTTTGTGTAGTCTTCCCATCGGATTCTGGATTCCAGATCCATCGGGCTGAGTTTCCACTGCTTCAAAGGATCATTCATCCTGCATTTAAATCTGAATTCCTGTTCTTTGTCAGAGATGGAAAACCAGTATTTGATCAGATGGATTCCTGATCTGCAGATCATCTTTTCAAAATCAGGAACAGTATTCAGAAAATCCCAGTATTCCTCCTCTGTACAGAAATTCATGACTCTTTCCACTCCTGCCCTGTTGTACCAGCTTCTGTCAAAAAGAACAATCTCGCCGGCTCCCGGAAGATGAGATACGTATCTCTGAAAATACCATTGAGTCCTTTCTCTTTCCGAAGGTGCACTCAGTGCCACTACCTTGCAGACCCTCGGGTTCAGTCTTTGAGTGATTCTTTTAATGATCCCGCCTTTTCCTGCGGCATCTCTTCCTTCAAACAGAACCACCAGCTTATACCCTGTATGGGTAATCCAGTCCTGCATTTTAATGAGCTGAATCTGAAGTCTGAGAAGTTCCTTCAGATAAGATATTTTATCATTACTTTCTTCTGCAGAGCTGAGCAGTTTTTCATATGCTCTTCCGTTTTTGTCCAGATTTTCGTCTTCTTCGGGAAGTTCCAGTTCTTCTTCCAGGTCGTCAAGGATGGAATTGTAGACTGCCTGGTACTGCTCACTGAATTTTCTAAGCTTTTTTTTATGTTTTCCCATAATGAATCCTCACTGAATTTTCTGCATAGATGAACTTTTTACTATTTTCTGAAAAGGAAGCAATTCTTTCCAGCCTGTTTTTGAGGGAGAATACAAAAAAGCGGATAAATATATAATAAACAGACTTACTGCTATTCCGAGAGAAGCCAGGAGAACATCTTTGCCGATTGTCCTGAGTGTATTCAGATAAGGTCTGTCCTGTTTTGTCACAGCATGAAGAATAAATTCCCGTCCTGCAAGAAGTCCGATAAACACCCAGGTCGTCGACATAGGCAGTCTGCTCATATACTGAAATATAAAAAGCACAATTGCATAGATGAAATCTATCAATGTAGCTGCTTTTGCAGTGCTGACATCTGTTTTTTCACTTACAACTTCCTGAATAGTGCCCCCGTCCGATTTAATGATCATCGCAAGAGCTGCTGTCAGAATCAGCATAGCGGCAGCAAATTCTCCCCAACTCATTTTTCTGGAAATAAAAACAGCTATGTTTGCAGTGTCCTGAAGAAGCCATGCAACCCAGAGAAACATCGAAGAAACCCACTGCATAAATCCCCAGAATTTTTCCTGTTTTGCATCAGCAATGTAATCTTCCTTATATTCATTTCTTTGAAAATAACCTAAAATTCCCCAAAGAAGAAGGGCGGAGAAAAAAGCAATTCCGTATCCCAAAAAAGATTTCGTCAGCATTTTCTCTACGTTGCTGCTTCCAAACAGCCCCAGGATCAGAAAAGTAGTAGAAACGGGAGCTTTCAGTCTGGTAATAATTACAAGGATAATCGGCGAAAGCAGCTGAAGAAGATTGAATTCTCTTGCCTCCTGGAATGAATCCAGCCTGTGGAAATGAATCTGTCGGTCTTCTGTCATCCATCCATAAAGATGCACAATGATCAGAAGTCCTGCAAAGACAGCAGTTTTTATAATCCAGTGTATGTGTTTCTTGCTTTCAATGAATGTTCCTACAGTTTGAATCGCATCATTGCCCGCTACTGAATATGCAGCCACAGCAAATGCCATCCAGCCGAGATAATAATGGGGAATGCCCATAAAATAAGATATAATGATGACAGCAGCAGCCGCAGCGAGGATGCCGAAATATCTGATCTGTTCCGATCTAGTCGGATTCTGATAGTCATTTTTTGAATTTTCCATAAATACCTTTATATTTTCACACTGTATAATTATATGATTCTGCTGCCGAATTATTACGTAAGGATGACTTTTTAAAGATTCCCGAATTTCAAAAAAAATCTTGATAAATTCTGACCGCCAAAATACGTTATAAAGTTTAAAAGGACAGTTTTAAGCAAAGCCAAGAAACAATCCTGTAACCAATTTCTAATTTCCTGTTCAATAAATTGTAACTTCCCTGTAATATGTAACCAGATATTTCATGTTCTGTAATCATTTTGTAACATAGTTACGACATGGTTACAGTATGCAATCAAATGAAACGGAAAAGCAGGGCTATTTCAACAAGGATGAAAAGCATTTTTATCTGGCTCTTTCAGCAGTGACTTTACTGATGACAGCGGCATACTTTCTGGGAATGCCGTCCTACTATCTCGGCTGGGCAGCTTTTACCCTGGCCGCACTCTCTGTCGCAGGAAATGACGCAATACAGACAGTCGGAACTTTTATTGAGAGTAAAAAGCAGGTTCACTGGCTTCCCAAAATGGCAATGCTTGGACTGACACTCATTGCAGTTTTTGTTTATGGGTGGTACATTGACGACAGACAGATTCATTTTGAACGACTGAAAAAATTTGATGAGGTGACTGAGTTTAATCTCATTCAGCTTCTTGCACCGGTTGTGCTGCTTGTAATTACCAGGCTGAAAGCTCCCGTCTCCACTACATTTCTGATTCTGGGTGTTTTTGGAGGAGGCCAGAATATCCAGAAAATGCTGACCAAGTCTTTTGTCGGATATGGTGTTGCTTTTCTTGCGGCAATTGCAGTCTGGGCAGTTCTTGGATATTTTGATAAAAAAGAATATGAAGAAGAACATGAGGACAGTGAAAAAGTATGGTCCGGGCTTCAGTGGATTTCAACGTTGTTTCTCTGGGGTGCATGGCTTTTTCAGGATTCTGCCAATATTGCCGTCTACCTTCCCAGAAGACTGAATGTATTCGAACTTTGCGGTGCGACTGGAATCATTGTTCTGGCTCTGACATATATTATAATGAACGGCGGGGGAAAAATTCAGGAAGTTGTTTCTGAAAAATCGGACATTAAGTCTGCAAAGGCAGGAACAATTGTGGACATAGTATATGCACTGATACTGATTATTTTCCAGAAATGGAGCAATCTCCCGATGTCCACTACATGGGTGTTTCTGGGTCTTCTTGCTGGCCGCGAATCTATTCTGCATATTATTACATCCAGAGACTCTTATATTGACACTTTCAAGAAAGTAGGAAAGGACGTCGCACTTGCTTCTCTTGGAATCGCAGTCTCCATTTCAATCTTCTTCCTGTCACAGATTGTGTATCCCAAACCGGGACAGAATTTTCAGATACTGAATGAGCAGAAAGCAGAATCAGGAGTTTTTTTGAAAAAATGAATTATCTTTGGAAGACTTATGAAAGCAGGTCTTCCGAAGCAAATAAGATACATTATATTTATTTATAAGTATAATGTGTAAAATGTCATAAAATAATAAAACAGAGGATATTTATGAAATCAGTTTATTTGGGCATAGCCGTGCTTTGCCTTGCGGGAAATCTTTACTCTCAGGACGCAGTTCCTGCGGAGACGCCGAAACCGGCCGAACAGCCGAAGCCGAAAACCATCGAGCTCAAGGAAGTATATGAGGATCAGGAAACAGGTCAGATTTTTTCCAAACCTGGAGATAACAGAGTCAAGCTGAATATTGCGCCTCCTAAGCAGACAACTACCTTGCCTGACGGATTTGCACACAGACCGGATGATGTCAGCAAGGAAAAGTTTACAGTGACTGGAAGAATGCAGTTCAGGGGTGTGACAGGTTCAGCAGAATCCCTTTATTCCAACGGATCAAGAGATTACAATGCAGTGGACTGGAACTTCAGACGTCTTCGTCTCGGTGCAATGTACGAAAATGACTGGTGGGGAGCAAACATTCAAATCAGGATGGAAAATATGCTCAACCGGCAGAACGTTGTGCCTGTTACCAGCACTTTCAGTTTTACTGACGGAAACGGCAGAACTCAGAATCTTACATATGTATCCAACACAAGAATGACGGATAACAGAGGATATGTTCATGAGGCATTTCTGTATGCAAAAAGTCATTTCGCAGGACTAAGATTTACAGCAGGTATGATCAATACTCAGTTTAACAGAGAGTATCTGCAGTCGTCTGCCAACCTGGTCACATTGGAAAGAAGTTTCATAACGAATATGCTTCCGCAGTTTGACAATGGTATAATGATTTCTGCAAATCCGCTAAAGGAAATCAATCCTAAATGGGAGAGGAAACTGTTTGTTTCACTGATGGTCGGAAATGGAAAAGGCGGAGCCGGAGATTATGGAACAGGGAGAAGATTTGATCTGACTACTTCCAACAGATGGGGTGCAGTAAACCTTTCACCTACATATTATGGAAGAATGGTGTACAATGTATTCGGCGGACTGAAAAGAGATGCTGACGGCAAGGAAGTCAACTGGCAGGAAGGAGAAGAAATTTTTCAGAAAGATATGAAGCTCTCACTGGGAACAGCTATGGTTCAGACTCAAAACTATGTTCCAAATACCCTTTATGTTCCTGAGTACACACCCGGTACGACTCAGGCTGTTCAGATTGCAGTCGGACAGGGATCAAATCCCGACAGAGGAACAATAGATTCCGCCACTGGATTTGGAAACTTTAATGTTCAGAACAATGTCACAACTCCTGGAAGACCAAAGTTTGGGATGGTTGGACATACTTGGGATGGCACATTCACCTGGAAGGGCATTTATCTGTCAGGCGCTTACTCAAAATTCAGAGGCGCAGCATCTAACAATACATGGGGCTGGCATACTACAGTAGGATACAATATTCCTGTAGGAAAATACTATATTATGCCTGTACTGAAGTATGAACATCTGCAGGGAGACTGGAACAGAAATGGGAAAATTGATCCCACAGATTCTCTTACAGTTTATTGGGCAGGCTTAAACCTTTTTGGAGACAAGCATCATTTTAAAGCGCAGCTTTACTATCAGGTTCTTGGAAACAAATTTACAGTGGACCCAAATACCGGAAATGCTATGGCTATTGACGACAGAAGAGTTTATCTGCAGTTTCAGGCAAATTTCTTTGCAGGAACTGTATCACCTGAAGCATACAGTTTCAGACAGAACTAAGGAGGATGAAATGAAATATACCTTTACTATAATCATTGCACTTACTGCAATTTTCTTTTCGGACTGTACTAACAGAAAACCGAATCCAAATACAGGACTGAAAACTCTTGTGCTGAACAATTTCCTGAACGGAACAGCTTCAGATAAAAACAAATCTGAAGTTATACTGACTCGTATTGATACTGTTTCATATACAGGTCAGTGTTTCGATACATTTACTGTAAACGGAATTACTGTTTCACCGTCCAATTACTACAACACGTTTCCGGGAGGCTCAGGCGGGGCATTCAATTCCAATCTTAAAAGATGGGCTCTGTCCACTTCTGACTGTACAGCTTTGGGATTTACTGGAGGAACGAATACAAACTTCGGATCATCCACACAAAGACCTGATCCGAACAGCGGATTTACTTTTAAGATGTATCAGTGTGATCCGGGAAACAATCCCTGCTCCAAGTCGGCAATAACTGCTGCAGGGTTTTAAGTTGGGGGTGCATAAAAGCTGAATTTCTGTACCTGTCCGCATCAGCTTTAAAGTTTATGCTGGTTTCACAAACAGCCGCGAAGGGACTGCTTAAGTTCCTTCGCCAAGCTTCTGAAACTGGCTGCCAAGCTTCTGAAACTGACAACGAGGGGTGCCTCTGATCTGAGTCGCAAAAAATAGACAGATTCACTGTTGGATTCCTGCCAAAACCGGAACGTGGGGAAAAAACTGTGTACAGACCATTTTTCATAGGGAATCAGAATTCCGGAAAACTGCCCCTCTGTCCCCATATTGTAAAAAGAAGAACAAAACTCTGCAAAGTCAAGAGTAGTCCATTTCATCGCCAGATACCATTCTTCCATCTCTTTGGAACGGCTGGTGAATCGGATTTTGATCCACTTTTCTTCTCCTTGTCCGTTCAGACGCACAGTGTTTTGTTCTCTATTATGCTTCCATATAGGAGAGTCTTTTAAGGCTTCAATTTTACTGCATTCAGTTATCCGGGGATTGGGAGTCATTTCTTCAAGTGAATAAGAGAAAGAGCTGACTCTTTCAGGATTTTTCAGGGAATCGCTGCAGCTTACTGAAAGAAAAAGAAACAGAAAAATAATAAACCGCAAAATCATCCGTTTCTCCAGTATAAAAAAATTCGGTAAACCGAAAAGCTTTTTCATTTTTTAAGTGCTGTCTTATCCGCCGGGACGACGAATCACGCAAAAATCATTAGAATATGTCCAGAAGTAAAAAAAGGAGCATACTTATGGATTCTGATCTTCCGGCAGTTAAACTGGAAAAGGCAGCATTTGAGGGAGTAATGGAAGAGGTGAAACAGGGAGGC
>DAORDI010000202.1:0-10510 GCA_035345895.1 Leptospiraceae bacterium | reverse complement strand
ACTGCTTCTTCCACATAATTTGTATCACTCGCAAACCATAAAATCACGAACTGTTCTGAGTCTGCACTGATTTTTTTTGCTGAGCTGTATTCCTGAAATGTCATCGGTTCAGACTGATTGAAATGATGCACGGAAGACATACAGTTTACAGCCAGAATCATCATTAAGAAATATAGGACTTTCATTTTGTGCAGTATCCGGATGCTTTCACGACATATCTGATGAATATAAAATAATGAACAGTCTCAAACTTGGAAATGATTCCTCGGATCTTTCCGTCCTTGCACTGATCCAGAAGTTTTTTGGGAGTCTCTTCCAGAAAATCGTTGTTGAAGTTGAATGCAAGGAAAACCAGTTTGTCGGATTCTGCTGAAATCTTTGTCTTTCTTTCTTCAGGAGAAGGCTGGGAGTTGATCGTGACAGACTGAAGCTGAACACATCCGATTGCGCTGAAAAGAATCATTCCTATAATGATAGTAAATTTTATTTTTTTACTCAAGACAGTCTCCTTCAATTCTGACGATTTCTCCGCTCACTACAGGATATCTTGCAGATTCCCTGATATTTTTCAGATTCACAATTTTACCGGACTTGCAGTGCTGATATACAATGTCGGCCAGTTCATCAGCATATGTATTGTTGAATGTCTTTCTTCCGGTCACAGGTCCCATTGTGGACAGAGCGATAATGGTCTTTACATACTGGATGTCTCTGGCTGTGTTCATATTTGCATTTCTGTTTGCTGCAAGCAGTCCAGCCTGTGCAATTGTAAGACCTTCTTCAAAACTGAAACCGGTCTCACTGACCAGAACCTGAAAATGCTTCCTTTTGCCGGAAGTTCCGTCCAGATCCCCCATAGTGAAATGATGAGGAAATGCGCAGTGGATCAGAAAAACGATGAGCAGATAGGTAAATCGCATAATCACTGATTATTCAGAAAATAAAGATGAGTCAATCAAAAATTGAGAACAGTCTGAATTTCATTAACGGATCTGTGTTCCTTGCGGGTTCGGGCCAGCACATCCTTTCTGCTTGACACCTGACTTACACCGTTCAGTTTAGAATTATGATCATTCCATACGGCGATGCAAACTTTGAGAGTGTGGTTACAAAAAAAGCCCTCTTAATTGATAAGACAAAATACATTCCTCTTTTGGAAAAACACAGCAAATTCTTCTGCATCCGTCCGCGCCGGTTCGGGAAAAGTTTTATGCTGAGCCTTCTGCAGAGTTACTATGATATCAAAACCAAGGACAAATTTGACAGGCTCTTTGGTGGGCTCGCGATTCATAAAAATCCCACCGATCTGAGAAACACATACATCATCCTGAAGATGGATTTCTCCGGACTCAATGCGGATACAGATGAGATACTGAAGAAGGAGTTTACGAACAGAATTAAATACGATGCAGGGTTTGTTCTTCGGTATTACTCTGAAGTTTTCAGCGAAAAAGTTTATGATGAATACCGTTCAACAATACTGGAAAAAGATGAGGAGCCTGCCGCCGCCGTAAAATTCCTTCTGCAGTATGTCAAAGAAACACCGTATAAAGTCTATGTGCTCATTGATGAATATGATAATTTTATAAACAATCTGGTTTCACTGGACAGAGAAGGTTTTGCAAGACGGATTCTTTCCCGAAGCGGGTTCGTAAGAAGTTTTTATGAAACACTTAAGATAGGAAGCGGCGAAGGTGTGTTTGACCGATTTTTCATTACAGGAGTTTCCCCTCTGATGCTGGACGAACTGGCAAGCGGATTCAATATCATGGAGGATATGACTCAGGACCAGGACTTTGCATCTATGCTGGGTTTTACAGAAGAGGAAGTGACGTCAGTCCTTGACAAGGTTACGGCTGACGCCTACTCCAAGGCAGACAAAACAAAAGATGAGGTCAAGGATGATCTGACTCATTATTATAATGGTTACAGATTTTCTCCGTCGAATCCTGAAAGGGTCTTCAATCCCGATATGGTCCTGTATTTTCTAAAAGATTTCTGCCGCGGAATGTATCCGATTGATCTTCTGGATCTGAATGTGAAGACAGACTACAGCAAACTCAAAGGACTGATCGTCAGTCTTTCCGGAAGAGATATGCTGAAAAAAATCATCGAGGAGCTTTCCTCTGCCGAAGAAACTGGAGTGGATCTGGTGCGGCGTTTTACATTTGAGCAGAGATTCAGTGAAAACGAACTTAAGTCACTTCTTTATTATCTGGGACTGCTGACGTTTACAGACAGACGAAGCAGACTGAAGGTCCCCAACTATGTAATTCATGTTCTGTTCTGGGAATATCTGCGGAGTCTGATTCAGGAAGAGTCCAAGGTAGACTTTGATTTTTCTCTCCTTCAGAATACTCTGGATGATCTTGCCTTCAAGGGCAGTTTTGTTTCACTGGAGATTTTAGTGAAGGAGTTTTTCGGGAACAGACTTTCGAATATGGACTACAGCCGGTTCAGTGAAAAACACGTGAAAATTATGCTCATCTCCTATCTATCCATGAGCAAGATGTACAATATCATCTCCGAAAGAGAGCTGCCGAAAGGACGGAGAATCGATCTTCTTCTGGAAAGCCACCCGACATACGATGAAGTACGGTATAATTATGTTATAGAACTGAAGTATATCAAAAAAGAAATGCTCTCCGACACAGACCGCATCAGAGCCGAAGCCATGGAAAAGATAAAGGAAGACAGACGGATCTACGAAGAAAGCTTCCGGCAGAGAGGCAGAACAGTGCTTTCGGCAGTCATACTGGTATTCTCAGACAAAAGAGCAGAACTGACTGTGGTGTAGGGGACACTGCTGACCGCACTTTCTGCAGATTATGATATGCATCTGCCGGTGCTGTCTATGCTGAGTCCGGAAAGATATGATGTCCGAATTGCTTCACCTCTCTGGACCGACCACAAAATCAGCGTTAAGTGATTTGGCCAATTTCGGATCATCATAAAGAAATCCGAGCTGACCCGCCTTCAGTTTAGGACAGTTCTGCAATACAGCATATTTCAAACCCTGATAATTTACGATGATATAAGTCCCGTATTCAGATTCGAATACACCTGCTTTGGCTGCGGTCTGTACTGCTTTTTTATCCATGATCTGACAGACCCCGTTCGAGTGCCAGTAGAACTGGCTCTTCTTTCCCGGAGCAAACCGGTCATCCACATTCAGTTCATTCCAGTAACGGGGATGAAACTCTCTGAACATTTTGAATTCTGCACTCAGACTTCCGTAATCATCATATTCCTTGAAGACTGGAACAAGTGTATGTCCGTCATAAAACTGGATGCCGTAAGAACGGTCGCCTGACCATCGGACATTTTCCACAATGTCGCCGCGCTTCAGATAAGCCCGGATATCCGGGTAGTCCAGTTCAAGCCAGTTGAGATAATTGGACTGACCTGCCGTCGCTCTGAAATAGGAAGAAGGAACTTCCCATTTGTCCGAATTGACCAGAAGCACTGTGGCCACAGGAAGATCTTCCGGAAGTGCTGGTCTTTCCTTATCCCAAAAAGGAACAACTCTCTTTGACTTGGTCTTTCTGGGTTTTGCTGGAACAGCGAGCAGTTCGTAAGTGTCATTAGAAAGTCCGGAAGTGCTCTCTCCCCCGAAAAGGAAAAGACTGTTTCCATACTGCACAGTGGAATGCCCTGCCAGTGAGTCTGCATCCTGAATTTCCAAGTTTTGAACAGTGACTTCCCTGCTTTTTCCTTCAGGTAATGACAGTATCATTACGGAGTTCAGCAGACTGTCTTCTGAATCTCTTCCGCCGTAAACCGCAACTGTACCGCCAAGCCGTCCAAATCCGTGAACAGTCCTGTCTGAATATTTTCTGCCTTCTGTCTGAGCAGAAACCCAGTTAAGACTGAACATATCCGGTTTAGGTTCATTGTAACTTTCACCGTCAACAAATTCTGATTGTGCTTTCACGCTGCCAAGATCCAGAATTCCAGTCTGCTTTGATTCTCCGGAAAAATGATATATTTTTTTATTATATAAAACAAGTCCTCCGCCGGGCACAGGTTCAGGCTTCTTCTTTCTGATATCAAGAGAGATCTTTTTGCGATTCTCCAGATTGACTGCACAGGCATAAGAGTCTCCGAAAAGAAGCCAGAGAGGAGCAGAAAGAACCGCCCCAAAGACAGCATCAGGCATTTGCATTTCTCCTTCCACGGCAAACTTCGACCATTGAAATGCAGTCAGATCCAGAACATAAATTTCTGTATCATTTTTTTTATCTCCAGTCACTCCTCCGCAGATGAACATCTGTCCGTTATAAACAGTCGCAGAGTGTCCGTACCTTGGAGAAGGTTTCGTTCCCTTTGTACTGATCTTAGTCCAGTTTTTTTCAGCAAGGTCAAGACAGAAAGTGTCGTTCAAGAACTCTCCCTTGCTGTTCCTCCCTCCAAAAATATACATAAATCCGTCATGGCGGACAGCACTGTGATCCTGTCTTGCGGAAGGTTTAGTTCCCCCGACATCCGATTTCTGAAAGGTAAATGAAAAATCCATAACCTAGATACTTTTATTGAGCTCGGATTTTATTCAATTTTTTTATAGTTTAAAACAGGATGAATGTCTGATCCTGCCGGCCGAACTATCAATAAATACTCTGCAAAAATGGATGTTGAGACAGAATTACCATTCTGCTTTACAGAAAAAGCAGCCGGCAGAAAACAGAACAATGAAATCCAGACGCTCATTCAATACTTCGGGTCCGAACATTCCGGAAATGCACTACACTCTCGGGCGGAAGAATCTGATTTTGAAGGGACTTGAGCTGGTGGACAATATGCGGTATTTCACCATCCGGGCTCCGAGGCAGACCGGAAAGAGCACATATTTCCGTCTGCTTGCAGCAGAGCTGGAAAAGGACGGTTACAGGGTCTGTCATATTAATTTTGAAAACTACAAAGCTGCAACTGAACTTGAGCTGTTTAAATCCTTAAAACTCTATTTTCAAAAATTCTTTACACTTGAATTACTGGCAGAAACCTTCGTAGAATTTTCTAATGAAGTTTATTCTTTCAAAAATCAAAAATTCGTCTTTATCTGTGACGAAATTGAAGGTTTGAATCCTGAGATTTTCAATCAGTTCCTGCATACAATCAGAAACTTATATCATTCCCGTTCAGATCATTCTTTGAAATCAGTGATCCTGGTGGGTGTGTCCAATATTAACGGTATTATTCAGGATAATGCAAGTCCTTTTAATATTGCAGATGAACTGGATGTTCCTTATTTCACTGACGAGGAAACAATAGAGCTGCTTGGTCAGCACGAAAAAGAAACAGGTCAGAAGTTCGATGAAAAGGTGAAACAGAAGATCAGCGAAATCACTGCCAATCAGCCGGGTCTAGTCAACGGTTTTGCCCGCAGACTTGTGGAAGATCATCCCGATAAAAAAATCATAGAACTTGAAGATTATCTGAGAGTGGAGGAATGGTATCTCACGGAGGCTATCGACAAAAATGTATCGAATATCATAAATAAAGCGAGTAAATACAGAAGTTTCGTGGAAGGTCTGCTGTTCACGGAGCTGACTGTTCCATTTGCAATCGACAGACCGTCCATCAAAGAACTGTTTGTGAACGGCATTATTAAAAAAGGGAAAGACGGAAATGTGGAATTCTGGGTCCCGTTGTACAAGAAAAGACTGTTCAGTGCCTTTTTCCCCTACACAAACGGAGAGGGTAAAAGGATCGCAGGGAATATGTTTTCCTCCGAATATTTGACTTCTGATAATAAAATCAATTTTAATAAGTTGATAGACAGTTACAGAGATCATATTCGGCTCAGGAGCTTTCGGCCTTTCCGGGAAAAGGACGAAAACGGAAATTATCTCTCGATTCCGGAAGCTGCAATGATTTACAGTTTCGAAACATACATCAGTATTTTCCTCCGGGAGCTGGATGCGAAAGTATACAGAGAAGCTTTTGTTTCTCTGGGGAATACTGATCTTATCATCAATGTTCATGGATTCGAATATCTTCTGGAAATTAAAAAATACTACAGCCCTTCCTATTTCGTCAAAGGAAAAAAACAGCTGGCCTATTACTGCACCCGCGCCAGTTTAAATACAGGATATTACATTGTATTTATAGAAAATACAATCAATCCGAATTATGTATCGGATTTGACAGAGACCATTGACGGGGTGGAAATAATTACATTTCTCATCTGGTACGATGAGGAGAAGGATTTTTAATTTCAACAAGTGAAAATAAAAATCCAGGCGACATTAAGTCTGCCTGGCAAGAGAAAGAGAAATCAGTTTACAATGAACTCTCTGAAGTAGACTTCCTTAATTTTCCCGTTTGTCAGAATATGGTTGATATGAGCCTTGATTTCTTCCTGCAGGTCGATTTTGTCTGCTGCAGTCTTGAGCTCTTCCTTATTCTTTCTGGAAATAATCAGGTTGATGATGTTCTGCATCTGAGCCTGTCTTGTGGAAAGCTCCTGAGTCAGGGTCGGCTGCCCGGTTTCCACACCGAAAGAAAGCTTCAGTTTGATAAAGTGAACTTCACCCACATCAGATGTATTGATTCTGAATTCTTCCGGAAAATTGAACACATCCAGCGGAGGAGGAGCTTTTACAAGAGCGATATTTTTCTGCTGCTTATAAACAGCATTCGCAGTTCTCTGGGCCACAAACATGGACACAACTGCTACAATAATCACTCCAAGTATACCTGCCGCCGCATACATCAGCCATTTTATAATTGGCGATTTCGTGGCCGGGGCTACCTCGACCTTCGGTTCATCCTCATCATTTAAGTTCGCTGCACCATCACCCATTGGGTTTTCCTCCTGAATTAATTTTCACCTTCCAGTGTATTTTCTGTACCAGGAAGTTTTGATTTAGGCAATTTGTAGTTGCTCTCAGAAATCTTGCGTTTTACAGATTTCTCAGACAGAAGAACCAAATCAATCCTTCTGTTATAGGCCTTTGCTTCCGGAATATTGGAATCCATCTCAACGGCAAACGGTCTTGCTGAACCGTAGCTCACTGCCTGAAGAATTTCCGGATCAAGCTGGCCTACGTTTACTAAATATGTCGTCGTATTGACTGCTCTGGCAGCAGCCAAATCCCAGTTGTTGATATAATTTCTTTCTTCTTTTCCTTCATTTGTTCCAGGAAGAACTGCATCGTGGTCACTGTGACCTTCGACCCTTACATATCTGTCCATTTCCTTGATGAAAGGAGCTGCCTTTTTCAATACATCCTTGATCGGCGGAAGAAGAATAGCTGAAGCAGGATTAAAATAGTCTGCACCCATCAGAGAGATAACAAGTCCTCTTTCATCTTCGGAAACCCTTACCTTTCCCTGCTGCATTTCCGATTTAAAAACCTGATGAGCCGCCTTGATTGCTTTTGAACTGGCACGTCCTCTGGTCTGGGAAGGAAGGCTTTCCACATTCATCCCCATCTGTTCCAGACTTCCCTTGGAGAGAGTCTGTCCTCCGTCAAAAAAACCTGTGGAGGATTTAAATACTGAGAGAATAATCTGCATTTCTCTCTGGTTGGTCTTTCCTGTAGTGTACAGCATGACGAAAAAGCAGAGAAGAAGGGTCACCATATCCCCGTATGTAAGCATGTACTCGGGTACTTTCTGAATACATTCAGGACATCTCTGCTTTGCCATAGTTTAGTCCTTATCCTCTGCCAATGAAGCTCTTTCGGAGGGTGAGAGGAAGCTGGAAAGTTTTTCTTTTACAATTCTAGGGTTGTCTCCTGACTGAATGGAAAGAGTTCCTTCAATCATAATCTGCTTCATCGCAAGTTCATCCTCGCTTTTGCGGATGAGTTTTTTTACGAAAGGAATCGCAAGCAGGTTGGCCACAAAAGACCCGTACAGGGTTGTAATCAGGGCCGCCGCCATACCGATACCGATCGCCGTTGTATCTCCCGAACCCAGGTTTTGGAGCATCGCGATGAGTCCGATCAGTGTTCCCAACATCCCGAAACCGGGAGCCAGACTTCCGAGTGTATCCCACCAGTTCCTTCCGTTCGCGTGACGGCCGGCAATGTTTCCCATTTCCGTTTCCATAATATTTCTGACAAGCTCAGGGTCAGTTCCGTCCACAACGAGCTGAATCCCTTTTTTCAAAAACTGGTCGGAAAGTTCACTCACATCGTCTTCAAGAGCGAGAAGACCTTCCCTTCTGGCCTTTTCAGAAAAAGAAACCAAAGTATTGATGAGTCCTGTAGTATTGAATTCTGTGACAAAAAAGATTTTTCTGGTCACTTTTCCGATATTCAGAGTTCCTTCCCAGGGGGCAGAAATAATTGTGGATGCAATCCCTCCTCCGATCGTAATCAGAATGGAAGGAATGTCAATAATGGTCAAGGGATTCAAACCTGCGACAATAACCCCTAAAGTCAAAACGAAGAGACCTGCAGCAAGGCCTATAAATGTTGCTATGTCAAATGAACGCATTATTGCTTTTCCCCCTCAGAACGAAACCCTGAAAATGCCGACTGAAATATTGTACGGTGATATTTAATCACATTGTTCACTACTTCATCAAGAGATTCGCTGACAATGAACTTTTTCTCATTAATAAGTGTAATCACAGTATCAGGTGTAGACTCAATTGTCTCTATCTGGCTCGCATTAATGACCAGTTCCGTTTTATTCAATCTATGCACAGTTATCAAAATTATTCCTGAAAACTAAAAAAGGTTCTCTTATACATTCTCGACCAGCGACTTCATTTGATTTATGAATTTTTCTTCAGTAAACCTGGATATGCTGTCCTGGAAATCCTTTTTTACGAATTCTGTCCTCTCCAGCCTCTCCAGACCGAAATTCAGAGAGTCCGCAGTCTGTTCATTAAATAAAATACCGGTCTTCCCGTCCACAACTGTTTCCAGTGCTCCCCCCTGTCCAAATGCCAGAACAGGAGTACAATAGCCCTGCACTTCCACCGGAGCAATGCCGAAATCCTCCAAACCAGGGAAAATGAAACCTTTTGCCTTTTTCATAAACTGAACTACCTGTTCGGTCGGGAGGTGAGAAAGGAATTCCACATTTTTTGGGGCGTTTTTTTTCAGTTTTTTCTCATCCTGTCCGCTTCCGATGATTACCAGTCTCCGCCCGTTCTTCCGGAATGCTTCTACAGCCAGATCAATTCTTTTGTATGGGGCAAATGCCGATACCACCAGATAGTAGTCGTCCTTGGCGGTTTCCGTCGCCTGAAAACCCTCCGGCAGACAGGGGGGATATACCACTTCAGATTTCCGCCTGTAGTATTTCTCGATTCTTTTTGCAATGAACTTGGAATTGCAGGTAAACAGATCCACTCTGGACGAGGAGCTGACATCCCAGAGTCTCAGATAATTGGAAATCATCTGCAGAAGGAAAAATTTCAGTCCCCGGTCCCTCGGAAAATAATCATAATACAGATCCCAGACGTATCTCATAGGGGAATGCACATAGGTGATATGTCTTGCATTCGGAGGAGGGATGATCCCTTTTGCCACGCAGTGAGAGGAGGAAATGATGAGATCAAATCCTCTCAGATCAAATGTCTCAATTGCAGTCGGGAAAAGAGGCAGAAAGGATCTGTACTTGGAAGCCTTGAAAGGAAGCCTGTCGGTAAAAGCAGTATGGATCTTCCTGTTTTCAATCCTTTCATTCAGCTTTCCCTTATTGTAGATCAGTGTAAAAAGCTCCGCTTCGGGATAAATTTTCAGAAGAGAGTCCAGTACAACCTCCCCTCCTCTCATTCCAGTCAGCCAGTCGTGAATGATTGCCACTTTCATAATAACAGTTCTCTCAGCCATTCAGAATGATGCTGGAATTTGTTAAACAAGAAAAGAAGGTTTCGGAAGGGGCAGCGGTTCGGCGAGATTTGGTTCTATAGCTCGTGATCTTCGAGTTCTTCGCGGTTAAAAACTCTTAACTTCATGGCATTGGCCCTGAGCACAACCGAAGGGAACAGGCGGCAGGATAATACTAAAATTTCTAATGAAATTTTCATAAAGTCAATTCATCATTGTCTGAAAATGCCTTTGCATTGTCACTGAATGTTAGCAAACGCGGGGATTAGGCAGTTTCCAAGCTTGCGAAACCCCTTTGGGCCTGTCCGGCAGCCCGTTGGGCGGGACTCCAAACTCTTTCCAGATTTCTAATCTCGCTGCGCTCGATTAGAAATCTGAGTAATATAATGAACATAATTTTACTTTTTTTGCAACTGCGACGCAAGCATTGAAGCTGCTGACGTCAGGCCAATGCTGTACAATTAGCAATAGACGTTCAAAGATGTTATGAGGAATGATGCCTCGATACAATTTTCACCGCCGGTCACCGAGTGAAAAACCCAATATTTTCAGGGTTTTTCTTATCGAGGTGGGCGGTGAAAATCACTCGGCAACCGTCTTTCCTGAATAATGAACCTTAATTTGACAGCATAGGCCGTCAGGCTGAGCAGCTGGTTTTTTACTGACTCACCTTACGCAAATACAATATGCTGTCTAGATGCAATAATTTTCAGAAAGCA
>DAORDI010000201.1:0-10523 GCA_035345895.1 Leptospiraceae bacterium | reverse complement strand
GAAACCGTAAGTCTGCGTATTTTCCTTCACATAAACGGAAAGGCGGTATGTTGCATAGCCCTGATTGGACAGAAATTCTCCTGACGATGCCCTGTGAGCGTTCCAGAGAGAGGGCACCTGAATATAGTCTGCTGAAAAGGCTTTCTTCTGAAACTCTTCAGGAGAAATAAACTGGCCGTAATAGAACTCCCATTCTCCGTACAAAGAAACCCGTCCGTCTTTTTTGAAATCCCAAAGGCGGAGGTCCATTGTTCCTCTTTCTGCCAAAGGAGATTTCCTGGAATTCTCAGAAGTGCAGAAGCTGAACAGCAGAAGAATAGTGATTGAAAATAAAATTTTCATATGACCTTCCAGTCTTTCAATCCACAGTAAAAAATCATTCATTTTTTCATTTCAGTATGAGACAGCATTCATCTGAACTTAATGAAAGAGAATAAGATTTGATAAAAAGTATATTGGATGGGATACCAGTTTCATTATGACAGACAAGCCTTAAACTTTATGCAGGAACAACAATGAAACCTTTTACAAATATTACAGGATCTGTGTAGCTTCTTTCCCTTGTAAGCCTTTTTACGGATATCTCAAGTGAGATGCTTTATCCGATTGTTCCCATTTATCTCAAAAGCATCGGCTTTTCTGTCATTCTGATCGGTATTCTGGAAGGCACTGCAGAAGCTTGTGCAGGACTCAGCAAAGGTTATTTTGAAAGACTTTCCGATATTCACGCAAAAAGACTTCCGTTTCTCAGACTGGGATATCGGCTCAGTGCAGCATCAAAACCGATAATGGGACTGTTTCCATGCCCTGTCTGGGTATTCGGGGCAAAGACGGCAGACCGGCTAGGGAAAGGAATTCGGACCGGAATACGTTTTTTATATTTCAGGGATTTCCGCTCTTCTTTTAAGCATATATTTCATGAAAGCAGCATAGAAAGAAAGTATATAATCAGTTATTTATAATTATGCAGCAGAAACAGTGAATCAGCGGGGACTCTGCTGAATCTGCCTCTTCGATTCTGAATGTTCTTCATGATGTTCAATTCCAGGAGTATGGCAGGTTTTTGCTTTTTCGGGATCACCGATCTTGACATACAGAGATGAAATTCCGACAACACCCAGAACAAGATAAATCATCTTAAGCTGCCCAGTACTGAGTTTTCTTTTCAGTATATTGTATGAAAGGAATATGACGGAATTTCCCGGAAGAGTGCCGAGAAAGAAAAGCGACATTCCTGCCGCTCCAAGATATGCATTGCCTGCGGCAAGACTCACGGCATATGCAGGATAAAGAGCCCCGCAGGGAAGAAACCCTGTAACAAGTCCCAGAAGAAAATTTCCAAGATATGCATTTTTTCCGCGACCGATCATATCCATCAGAGGAGCTGCAAATTTTTCCGCAAATCCAAGCTTGATATTCACTATCACAGAAAGAAGCACAAGCGCAATGGAAATTACCGCAGAAATTCTGATGACAGTTCCAGACTCCACGATCCCGTTTACAGCACTCCCGCCTAGACCGATCAGTCCCCCGATCACAGTATAGGAAATTAGCCTGCCTGCCTGAAGTACAAAAAATCCCTTATTCCTGCTCGGACATACAGAAGTTGCACAGCCTGCGAGCGGAGCACACATTCCTACACAGTGAAATGAGGATGCCAGTCCCATCATAAGTACTGCGGCCAGGCTGAAGGATTCCATATTCACTTCTCCTCGTCAAAAAAAATTCTGTACTTGGCCGCCTCGATATCCTTGTACTGACCTTTGCGCAGAGACATGAGCAGTACAGCAAATGCTGCTGCAGATATAGCCAGCGCGATCGGAATTGTAATGTAAAAAGCGTTCATAAGTTTCTTCCCCTCAGAAAAATTGATGATGAATTCAGTATGACAGTCAGCGAACTCATCGTCATAAACAAAGCACAGATCACCGGCAGCATGAAGCCTGCAGCTGCAAGCGGTATCATTATTAAATTATAACCCAATGAGATTATAATGTTTTCCTTGACCACCCTGTCCGTGATCTCGGCAAGTTCAATCACAGTGGAAATTCCGTCCAGACGGCCGTTCAGAAGAACTATTTCCGAATTGTCTATTGAAATGTCCTCTCCGTGATCATGGGAAATGCCGACTGCCGCCTTGGAAATCGAAAGACTGTCATTGATCCCGTCTCCTGTCATAATCGTAGTCACTCCATGAAGTCTGTCATCATCAAGAATTGCTGCCTTGTCTTCAGGCTTCATTTCATAATGAAAACGCGTAATGCCGAGTTCATCGGCAACCTTCCTGACATTGACCTCCTTGTCTCCCGACAGAATGGCAATCTCCTTTCCCTGTTTCTTCAGTTTTGCAATCAGCCCGGGAACTTCCGGCCGGATTTTTTCCTTGAAAAGAAAATAACCCTTATAGTCTCCGTTTACAGAAAGATAGGCAACGACTCCTCCTTCTTTTTCGAGAGACTTGTCAATGCCGGCAAACTCGGCACTGCCGATTTTCATATTCAGCTCGGAGGCTCCGCTTTCCATTTTTACACTCAGTCCCTGTCCCTTTGCATAGGAGGAAGTGATCAGATTATAATTTTCCAGCTTGGAATAGATGTTTTTTGTCTTAAGGAATGCACAGATTGATTTCGCAACAGTATGATTGGAGTTTTTCTCTGCAAGATATACAGGTGCAAAAAAGAAATCCGGAACAGTCGTTTCCAGAATCTCAAGCATATTTTCAGTCAGTGTTCCGGTCTTGTCAAAGTATATTCTTCTTATTTTTCGAAGGGCATCAATGATCGAAGGATTCTTCAGAAGAATTCCCCTTTCAGCATTCATAATATGATTTGTGACAAGTGCTGCAGGCACGGCGATACCAAGAGCACAGGGGCACGCAACAATCAGCACTGAGATAAAATTTACAAGAGCGATTTCCAGGTTTCCCTTAGTAAAGTACCAAAAGAGAAAAGTGGCTGCGGCAGTCATAAATACAAAAGCAATAAATTTGGATGAAAACCGTTCAGCAATGAGCTGAATGCGAGGCTTTTCGAGAGCCAGCCCTTCCAGTTTTTTCTTCAGAGAAGAAAGACTGGAATCATGATAATTATTCACTGCCCTGCAGAGAAAATGAGAATCAACACAGATCGAACCGGCAGGAATGCGGTCCCCTGCATTTTTTTCTGAAGGCAGGGATTCCCCTGTCAGGACTGACTCATCGAGCTTTGCTTTGTAAGATGTCAGAATTGCATCTACAGGAACCCTCATTCCTGGAAGAATTTTCAGTACATCTCCCTTGACTACGTTCTCGGAGGGTACCTCATCTTCTGAAGCTCCGTTGCGCAGAATGATGGTTTTTTCAGGCAGCCTGCAGAGCAGAGAACTCACCCGATTCTGTGCCGTTCTTCTTGCACGCATTTCCATATATCGTCCTGTCAGAACCACCAGATAAATCAGGCATACCGTATCAAAGTACACTTCTCCTCTGTCTGTCAAGGTCACGAATACACTGTAAAAATAGGCAATGCTGATTCCGGTAAAGATGAGAAAATCCATATTCAGATATCTGTTCTTCAGTGATCTGAGAGCTCCCTGCATAAATGGTCTTCCTGAATACAGATACACAGGTGTTGCAAGCGCCCAGGATATATAATGAAACATTCTCTTAAATTCAGCAGTTATTCCTGAAAAATATCCCAGATACAGCGCAGCACTGAAAAGCATTATATTGCCGGCACAGAAAGCTGCAGTTACTATTCTTTTCAGAGCAGTGTCGAGTTCCGTATTTACTGGAGAGTTTTTTTCATCTGCAAAAAGAGCAGGCTCATATCCTATGGAACGGATTACTGCCAGAATTTCAGACAGCCTGATCCTGGACGGATCAAATACGATCCTTGCCCTTCCGGATGAAAAATTCAGAACAGAACTGACAATTCCTTCCGTCTCCATGAGAATCTTTTCATTCAGCCAGACGCATGCAGAACAGTGAATATTTCTGATTTCAACGATGACTTCCATATTCGATCCGCCTGCAGGAGTTGTGAACTTTTTCATTACGGAATCATGATCGAGATAGGCATCATCTGCCTGAGTGAGACTGACCCGGCCGATTTTCGCGGGACCTTTGATGTTGTAAAAGTGCCCCTTCCCAAGCCTGTCAATCAGAGACGAAACACTCCTGCAGCCCTCGCAGCAGAAGAGTTTTCCAGTTTCCTTGGAAACAATCTCCTTCCCTTCAATCAGATTTCCGCAATGAGCGCAGAAATTCTGAACCGCAGCGGAAGGCCGTGCGCTCATTTTTTTGTCTCCTGAATCTTTTTGCGGAGAAAGTTTTCATATTCGAGACCGATCTCATAATAATTTTTGTCAATGAGACCCGATTCCTGAGAATAAGCGACTTTTACAGTGACTGCAGTCGCAGCAAACAGACCCAGAAAAAGAAGTCCTATCAGAATAAATGCTCTTTTTACAGATGGATGAAGATTTGTCGCCATCATCAGCTCCTTGGTTTAATAAACGGTACTTTTTTTGATACTACTGTTCTGTCTGCTTTTTTCAGACTGAGAACAAGCTCAGGAACTTTTGCCTGAGAATCAGATTCCACGAAAATTCTCAGATCTTTCTTTTCTCCAGGATTTATGGAAATCGAGTTCTCGGTATTTCCTGCACTGATTTTAAAAAGTTCACTGCTGTTTGATTCAACTGTTACTTTTTCTTCCACATAACTGACATTGTAAATTTCCATTTTATAAAAGTTTCTGACTTTTTCTCCGGATATCATCGGAGGAATGTTTCTGTCAGGAAAGACACCCATCAGAATTGTCTCTCTGACATACAGTCTGTAGGCAAGAAGGCCTGCAATAGCCGAAAGCAGCAGTGCATACAGAATGGTCCTGGGACGTATCCATCTGATCTTTTCCTGTTTTTCCACAGAATTGAAGCTTCCGTATCCGATGAGGGTTTTTTTGTTTTCCTTGTCCATCTGAACAGTGCAGGCATCAATGCATTTTGCGCATCCGATGCAGCCGAGCTGAAGTCCGTCCCTGATGTCAATCCCGGTAGGACAGGCAACTACGCACATATTGCACGAAGTGCAGTCGCCGATTTTGACCGTTCCCTTTCTTCTGGGTTCTCCCCTTTTATGATCATAAGTGACAGTGTAGGAATCACTGTCCATAAGAACAGTCTGGAGCCTCGCATAAGGACAGGCAAACTTGCAGAACTGCTCTCTTATAAATGCGATATCTATATATAATGCCGCAGTAAAAAACATGATAGCGTATGGATAAAAAGATCCGGCAGGAATGCTGAAACTTTTTAAATGACTGAACATTTCATAAGGGCTTTTAAAATAGGCAACAAAATGAAATGATGCGGTCAGGGCAATAAGCACCCATGACAGCTGAACCAGTCCTGTAAGAATTTTGGGCGCATCTTTTTTTCCGAGTTTTTTTCCTAAAATGAGTCTCCCCGCCAGATCAAAAATGTCGGTATAGACAGTTTGAGGACATGCCCATCCGCACCAGAGTCTGCCGAGAAGAGACGTGAAGAAGAACAGGCATAAGCCGAGAGTAATCAGAATCAAATGAAGTATATAACCTTCCTCCGGAACAAAAATACTTCCTACAAAGAAGAATTTCCTGTGCGGAATGTCCAGTCGGATCAACGGCTGATCAGTATTGATCACTATCCAAGGACAGATTATGAAAATCAGCAGAAGCACTGCTTCCACTGCGTATCTGAGATTTCTGAATTTCCCTTCTATATGCCTGGCGATAATCATTTTATTTTCCTTTTTTCAAAGTGGCATTATTTGAAGCAAGCCATGCCATAATCTGATAAACTTTATCCTGTCCGAGTCTTTCATGAGGAGGCATAGGGCCTTTTCCCAGTTTAGCCTTTTCAGGACCTACTCCCTTCATGATCACTTCGAAGATAGCTGCATCTGTATCCCCATGAATCCAGGCTGCATCTGTCAGATCAGGTCCGACCAGACCCTTTGCATCAGCTTTGTGACATGCGGCACAGACTGATCCAAAAGTCTTCTGACCCTCTGCAATTGCTTCCTTGTTGTCTCGGAGAGGATTGCTTCCGTCGTTCGAAACAGGAAGAGCCGCAACCTTTGCAGGAAACGCCTTTTCATGTTCAGCAACTTCAATCACAATTGCTTCATGCTGACTCCACTTGGAAAAACCGTGAAAGTACACTGCATAAGCAATTGAAAAAACTATTGTAAGAAGCCAGATCAGCTTCCACCATTCAGGCATCGGATTGTCGGCCTGATGTATTCCATCGATATCCTTAGGTTCTTTAATATCCATATTCAATCCTCCTCCATCATTCGGTATTTGGGTCTTTCAATAGATTCTTTGCTTCTTCCGTAAACGTAGACTGTAATCACAATCATAGCTATAAAGAGAAGCGGAAGACGAGCAACTTTGTAAAGTACAAGCCAATCCATATCCATTTACTTACCCTCTGCCTTTCTGCTCTTTTCGAATTCTGCGTAGTCTTTTCCAAGCTTCATCAGATAAGCAACCAAAGCATCGCCTTCAGTCTTTCCGGCAATCAGTCCCTTCGCAGCCGAATAGTCGGCATCGGTATAAGGAACTCCTACTTTGGAGAGACCTTTCATATGACTGACGATATCGTCTGCATTTACCAGGTTCTTTTCATTGAAAAGCCAAGGGTATGCAGGCATTACAGATCCGGGAGATGTCTCTCTAGGATTCATCAGGTGTCTTTTCTGCCATTCTGGTGAAGGCTGAATCTGGGATTCGTGAGCCAGATCCGGACCGGTTCTTTTTGAACCCCAAAGGAAAGGATGATCATATACATATTCTCCGCCCTTGGAATACCCATATTTTCCGTAAACCTTGTTCGGATCAAATCTGTCCACTTCCCATTTGAAAGGACGGATCATCTGAGTGTGGCAGCTCATACAGCCCTCTCTCTGATATACGTCTCTTCCTGCAAGTTCGAGTGCATTGTACGGTTTTACTGTAGAAATAGGTTCTGCAGTCTTGGACAGAAAGAAAGGAGGAATCAGCTCAAACAGACCGCCAATCACAACTGCGATTGTTGCATAAATTGTAAATTTACCTGCCTGAGTATCCCATTTGTCTGCAATTCTTGCAAACCAGTTTAGAAACTTGTCCATATCAGCCCTCCTTGACTCTCAGATCCGGTTCCTGAAATCCGGAATCCTTGCTCTGCATTGTTTTGATCAGGTTGTAAATCATTACAATTACTCCTGAAAAGTATAAAGTACCTCCGATGGCTCTTGCTAGTCTCATTGGTTTCAGAATATCTGTAATTGCAACCCAGTTGTCGTATTTCAGACCGCCAGTATCGTTGACTGCTCTCCACATTGAACCTTCGGAAATACCGGAAGCCCACATAGAAACTACATAGAGCAGAATACCGAGTGTTCCAAGCCAGAAATGAACATTTGCCAGTTTTTCAGAATACAGATTTGTATTCCAGAGTCTTGGCACAAGATAATACAGAGCAGCGGCACACATAAATCCTACCCAGCCCAGTGTTCCACTGTGAACGTGACCTATGATCCAGTCAGTGTTGTGTCCCAAAGCAGACACTGCACGGATGGAAAGCAGAGGTCCTTCAAACGTGGACATACCGTAGAAAGTAATTCCCGCAAGCATCATCTTGACGACAGCATCCAGTTTGATCTTGTCTTTTGCCTGAGAAATTGTAAGGAATCCGTTGATCATACCGCCCCAGGAAGGCATCCAGAGCATTACACTGAAGATGACACCGAGAGTCTGCAGCCATTCAGGAACAGGAGAATACAGGAGATGGTGAGGACCTGCCCAGATGTAAATGAAGATCAGACTCCAGAAGTGAATAATCGAAAGTCTGTGACTGTACACCGGCTCTTTGATATGCTTCGGAAAATAGTAGTACATGAGTCCAAGGAAAGGAGTAGTCAGAACGAACGCCACAGCGTTATGTCCGTACCACCACTGAATATTGGCATCAAATACACCTGCATAAACAGAGTAGGATTTCAAAAGATCTACCGGAATGGAAATATTGTTCACTACGTACAGAAGAGGAACTGTAATAAAGGAAGCTATGTAAAACCAAATAGCTACATACAGCTGATCTTCATTTCTCTTGAATACTGTCAAGAGGTAGTTTCCGAAAAAGATTAAGTACCAGACAACAATAAGTATGTCGAGTGGCCACTCAAGTTCTGCATATTCTTTGGACTGGGTATATCCGAAAGGCAGAGTAAGTGCCGCAAGCACAATTGTCAGGTTGTACAGAACAAGATGCACATTTGCGAGTGAATCACTGAAGATTCGTCGTCTGCAAAGTCTCTGTACAGTGTGATACGCAGTCGCAAAAATAATGCTCAATGCGAAACCGAATATCGCCGCATTCGTATGCAGCGGTCTCAGTCTACCAAAACTCAAAAACGGCAAATCGAAATTGAGTTCAGGATAAACAAGCTGAAAGGCTATCAAAACCCCGAACAGCATGGAAGCGAACCCCCATATCATGCCGGAGATGATAAACCCTTTTACAATGAAATCATTGTATTCTGAGTTGTTTGACTTCATCTGATTTCTCCTAAAAATCCTGTCAGTTCTGCGATAAAAACAGAGCGGTCTGTATTTCTGTATATTGAACTGCATTCGCAAGTTTTCATCACGAATTTACCTTTTTTTAAATGAGGATTGATGAAAATCAAAAAAAAAATTATAGTCTCATTAAATCTCTGATATTTCTCATAAACTATGACAAATGTCAGGGGAATTTATATTTTTTTTCCTTGAATCAGTATGCGATCAGTTCATTTTCAATCTGAGACATGCCTTTCAATGCAGAAAGGTTCAAAAAAATTACCTTTGATTTGTCCAATTGAATCCATCCTCTCGCCTTGAAATCGGAGAGTGCGCGTATGACTGATTCTGTAGTAGTTCCGATGATAGATGCCATAACTTCTCTTGTAATATCAATATGAATCTGTTTTTCATGATGATTGGATTCATACAGATTGAGAAGAAATTCTGCAAGTTTTGCATGAGTCTGTTTTGTTCCCAGAGAATACAGATGATTTTCTGATTCCCTGTAGAATCGGGCAATCTGCTCGAGCAGTTCCTGCTGAAAAAGACTGTCTGCCTGAAGAGCTGAAAGAAGATGTCTGGGCACTACGCAGGCTTCCACATCAGAGATGCATACTGCAGAATGATTGTATCTTCCTGAAAGGATTGTATCTCTGCATCCGATCCAGTCCCCGGAAGACTTTATTTTGAAAGTCTGTTCCTTTCCTGTTTCAGCCAATGTCCTGAATGTTCTGACTGTTCCGGTCATAATGCAGAAAAAACGGTCTGCATTGTCCCCTGCATGAAAAAGAATTTCACCTTTCTGATAAATTTGAAAACTTTTTCCCTGATTCAGAATATCCAAGGTTTCTGCTTCAAGACATCTGAAGGCAGAATTTTCTCTGTATGAGCACTTATGACAGTCGGGCATATGGCTGTGATTAGTCATAAGTTCAGTCTTTTAATCATTTGCTCAGTGACAAGTTTTTTTCCTCAGTTGAGAGAAATTACATTCAAAGTTTAAGCTTTACATAATCAGACGGGAACATAAGTTAGACCAAAATACAGGCCGATTCCGAATGCCCCGAAAAGGAACAAATGAAGGGAAAACTATTTACATATCTGATATTAGCACTGCTTTCCGCAGGTTTCTGCAAGCAGTCAGATTTCAAAAAACAAATGTACAGTCCTGTTTCAGTCAATCCTGAAAAAGTGGAAGTGAGAAAACAGGAACAGACAAAAGTAAAACTTCCGGAAAAGAAAGCAATTTATGCAGTCATCGAAACCGCATTTGCACCGAAAACTGAAGAACCCGGAAAACAGCCATCCGTATCTCCTCCAGGGGCAGCTCTCGAACCGATGGTTCTGGAACTTTTTCATGAAACAGCTCCTAAGACAGTTCAGAATTTTATCGATCTGGCGCAGGGAGAAAAAGAAACCACTGACCCAAATACAAAAAAGAAAAGCAAAAAGCCTTTTTATGACGGACTCACATTCCACAGAGTCATTCAGAATTTTATGATTCAGGGAGGATGCCCGAAAGGGGACGGGACAGGGGGACCGGGTTACAGATTCGAAGATGAAATCAACGGAGTGTTCCTTGGACTTGACAAGATGAAAATCAAAGATTCTCCCATGTACAAAAGATTCATCAAGGATGCAGTCATAAAAAGCATGAACATACAGTCTCAGCAGGAACTCAGCCAGAGAATCAAGGAAGCCGATGAAAACGCCCAGATTGCACATGAAAATTTTTCGGTGATCGAAATTCTCCACAGAGCAGGCTACAGATTTAATGAAACTTACAGATCCAGAAGAGCCGTCAAAGGTTCTCTTGCAATGGCAAACTCAGGACCGAATACAAACGGTTCTCAGTTTTTCATCAACCAGGTGGATACTCCTCATCTGGACGGAATTCATACAGTTTTCGGCCATTTAATCAGCGGATATGAAGTCCTCGATAAAATCATT
>DAORDI010000200.1:0-10541 GCA_035345895.1 Leptospiraceae bacterium | reverse complement strand
TATCCATACAGTAAGTCACCGGACAGTTGGAATAAGTGACTGCAATTTTTTTACCGGACTTCATTGAACCTCCTCAGACGAAATATAATATATATATTTATTCAGGTTTGTCAAGCAGCATTGCTGAAAACATTACAATGTATCTGCAGCATACACTCACTGAACTGTTTCAGGCAGAAGACGGATGCAATCAGGGAATATTCGGCGCCTTCAAAGCAGAATGAGCTTTTTCATCAGGATAATATATGCGCAGATATACTCATTTTCATAAATAATTGTGCTTTTTCCGGCTGACAGACTGATTTCACTGAGTCGTGAACAAATAAATACTCAAAGATTTTTGAATACTGGCATAAAGGCATCCGTAATCTTTCAGATCCGGCAATCAGGAAAAAATCTGAATATGAAAGTGCTTCCGTTCAATCTTCCTGCCGCAATATCCGGATAAGAACAGGTTTTCCCGGCCAAATATTGGAAAAATTTTTCAGAAATAAAGATTTTTTCCAATAGTCTTGTTTTCATGACTACTTGACTTTTTAAGACTATAAAGCTATTATTCTGCTTGTACAAAAGGAGAGTTTTATGAAGAAATTGATAGTATTTCTAATTATAATTATTTCTGTATCCTGTGCAGCAGACAGAAAGCGGAAAATTGATGCAGAAGCAGCCCATATCACGGAAAAGATGGCCGTCAGTCTGAATCTGAGTCCTGAACAGAAAGCCCGTGTCCTTTCAATCAACAAAAAGAGAGCAGAAGGACATTATGCGGCATACGATGCTGGAAGGAAGAAGGACATCATCACTGCAGCAGTAAACACTTGGGAAACTGAACTTAAGACAGTTCTCACCCCTGAGCAGGCCGATAAACTTGGAATTAAAGCAGGAGAAAATAAATGATAAAAAATACTATTTTCATTCTTTCAATAATTGGTGCAGTTTTGAATACCTCTGCCTGCAAGGAAGAGAAAACGACAAAGCCGGTACAGATTCAGACTCCGGAAGAAATCAGAAACTTCATCAAGGATTCTGAATGGACAAGCATTGCAGTAGAATTAAGACCGCAGGAAGACAGAACAGGGTCCGGAAAAATTCAGCCCTTTTATGTAAGCAGGACCTTCAAATTCACTGACAAGGACAAATTTACAGGAACTATCAGAAGCTTCGGAGACCCATACGGAAAACTTCCTCTTGTCCAGTTTGAATTCAAAGGCCGCGTGGAATGGCAGGGAGAACATCCTGTCGCAAAAGGTGCTCAGAAGATAGATTATGTTCTCGATGAAGGATTCATCGTCACTCCTCTGCATCAGAATTTTGCAGATGCTCTGAACAGTGTTCCAGCAAAAGGTCTGAAAAAATTTGAACTGAATGTTCCACAGGATATTTTAAAGAAAGAATTTCCGCTGTTCAGCATAAAGGAAGGGCAAATCGTAAAAGACTATGATCTGATCTATATTTATGAGGGGATGCTTTTTATGGGAGCAAAACATGTGGACGGAACCCCATTCGACAAACCGGAGAACAGACCTCATCTTCTTCAGATTCCGCTCGTAAGAAAAAAATAACTGGGTTCTTCGGGGCTGTGTAAGAGCAGAAAAAACTGTTTTTGCACAGCAGTGCCGACTAAAAAATCTTCTTTTCATCCATTCCGTATGTCTTATCTCTGTTTTTATGAGCAGTCAGGAAATCAGCCTGGAAATCGGATGTATCCGAATCTATCTACAGAATGAAAATGAACTTCTGATCCCTTTGACTCCGTTCGGAGACGACCTCTTCCTGAACAGGGACTCAGATTTTTATTTCAGGGAAGTTCAGAAATCCATTGAGAAGAATGTATCTGAAAACGGCATGGACTCCTATCAGGATCTGGTCTCTCTTACTTCATTTCACGAAGTGCAGAAGGATAAAATTACTGTCAGTATGAGCAAATCAGATTCTGCAATGATTTATGATGACTATATAATGAAATTTGACATTTATTACTGGACTGTATTCGACAGAAAAATCAGAGGCAAGACAGTTTTTCCCTCAGTACAGTCAGTGGCTTCTTCCAAAGCCGAGCTCCTTTCGAAACTGCAGAACAGTCTGAAACTGAAACTTTCCATGAATGGAATTTCCGACAGTCTGAGTCTTCTGATTCCGTATATCTCTGCAGAAAGGACGGAATTTGTTTCAGGAAAAATAAAACTGAAACTTCTTCAGAATGAGGACAAAGAGAAGGAAAAAGAGAACCTGGCAGTAAAAATTCTGGAACCTGTAAGTTTTTCAAAGGGTTCTCTTTTCGGAATGGAGGAGGAATGGGACGAGATTTCCGAAGTATTCTCGCTTGAAAAACCGGAAAGTTTTCTGGCAGTCGGTCCGAGAGGCTGCGGAAAGACAAAATTAATCACTGAATTTATAAAAAGTTTTACAGACAAGAATGACGAGGCTGTATTCTTCAGACAGACATCTGCCCCTGCCCTCATCCAGAATCTGACAGAAGGCTCAGGCTGGGAATCCAGACTGGGGGAACTTGCAAAAGATATGCACAGCATGAACGCAGTGCTGTATCTGGGGAGATGGTCAGACTATTTTGAAATTGGACGTTACATAGGCAATTCTGTCAGCGTCGGAGAGGCACTGAAGGATTTCGTAAACAAGGGAAGAATGACTGTCATTTCAGAATGTACAGAAGAAGAATTTGCCTATATTGAACAGAGGTATCCTGGAGCAGCTGCAGGCTTCCATATTCTCAGAATGAAAAAAAGAAGCACAGAAGAACTGATCGGCATAACTGAAAACTGTGTAAAAGAATTTATAAAAGATCAGAACATAAGCATTAATACATCCGACATCACTGAGATTTTCCGTCTGCACAGAAGATTTTTCCCGTATTCAGGTCTTCCTGGAAAGGTAATACGCTTTTTTGATTCAGTGATTCAGAACAGAACGGATCTTCTGACAAGACATCATTTCATTCAGGCCTTCTGCACTGAATCTGATATTCCTAATTTCATCATAGATGCAGAAATTCCTGCGAAGGAAGATGAGATACTGAATTTTTTCGGGGAACGGGTATTCGGTCAGAACGCTGCTGTCCGTTCGATCACTGACATAATACTTTCTGTAAAGGCGGGACTTTCTTCTGAAAACAAGCCTATTGCATCACTCCTTTTTGCAGGACAGACCGGCGTGGGAAAAACAGAATCAGCAAAGGCGCTCGCAGAATTTCTTTTCGGAAGTCCGGATAAGATGATCCGCCTGGATATGTCTGAATACTCAGATCCTTATAATGTTCTGAGAATCGCAGAGGATTTTTCAGGAAGCAGTTCACTGGTATCAAGGGTCAGACAGAATTCCTTTTCAGTTGTTCTTTTTGATGAAATAGAAAAGGCGGACAGCAGTTTTTTTGATCTTCTGCTTCAGATACTTGGAGAAGGAAGGCTGACCAATTCAAAAGGCGAAACAGCCAATTTCTGCAGCAGCATCATCATTATGACTTCCAATCTTGGGGCAGCGGAAGCTTCCCGAAATTCGCCTGGATTTGACAGAGAAGAAGACGGAAAAGAAATAGAAGATAATTATAAAAAAACAATAGAAACAAGATTCAGATATGAGCTGATCAACCGTTTCGACAGGATCATTGTCTTTTCAAGACTGACGGAAAAGCATAGAATCCCGATTATCAACAGAGAAATAGAGAAGGTTCTTTCCCGAAGAGGGATTACAGGAAAGAAAATTATTCCTGATGTTTCGGAAAGTGCCGTAAAAAACATATCAGAAACTGTTTCGGAAAAAAAATACGGTGCAAGAGAAATCAAAAGAGCTGTTCACGGCAGAATTACTGTCCCTCTTTCCAAGATGATGAATTCGGGCACTGCACAGCAGAAGGTCAGACTTTCAATTGAAATAAAGGAAGGAAAGACAGTGTTCTCTGCTGAAAGCACTCAGCAGAAAGCAGGAATTTCAGGACAGGAAAAATTCAGAGAAATTCTGGAGAAAGCTACTGATATCAGAAGAACTGCAGTCAGAATCAGCAAAGGCAAAATTATATCTGAACTTATTAATGAAATCTTCATCAGGGAAGATGAGGCAAAGGAGCTTCTTGAGAAACTTCAGTCTGCGCAGAAAAGCGATTTTTACAGACAGAAATTCAATGACAGCAAAAGACTCCTTTCTGAAATGAAATCAATGCAGAATGATCTGAACCGCATCATTGAAGAGGTTTCTGAAATTGAAAGGAATCTGATTCTGAAGTACAGTGGGGAAAACAGTGAATACGCAAATTCAAATTCAGAATTGAAAAGAATGGAGTCTGAAATATTCAGTCTGGGAAAGAAAGTCTACAGTTTCAAAAACGATGATAAAAAATGCTGCATGGTCATATACTGCAGGACAGTGCTGATGAAATATATGTTTCGGCTCTATTCCGCACTGTTTGCTTCAGCAGGACTAAGTTTCAGCTGCAGAGCAGAAGACAAAACGGTCTACAGTTCATCTACAGCTTCAGACCTTACCAAATTTCAGGCATACGTGGAAGGCAAGGAAATCAAAATCATTGTTTTCAATATCACCGGACTCTGTCCTAATCTTCTTCTTGAATCGGAAAAAATATTTGAAGAAACCGGAACCGAAGACAGTCCAGTGAAGGGTTACATTGATATTGTCAGCAGGTGGACCGAAACAGAAAAAAAACAGGTCAAGCTGATTCGGGATGCGGACAGAGATATTTTCTTCAAGACACTGCCTGAGGGAAGAAAATATTCATTTAAGCAGAATGAATTTACTGATATCGGAATGAAAAATCCGATATCACTCAGAAACTTCAGTTCATGGATGACGGACCGAATGAATCAGAAACTTCTGGAACGGCTGGAGACTTGAAATGGCATCGTTCAGAATAAAGTTTCCAATTCTGGTCAGAAAAAAAGACAGAGGGTATTCTCTGTCTCCGCTTCTTTTTTCCGGACCTGAAGCGGCTGACCGGGACTATCTGAAGGCAAAAAAAATGTTCGAGAAGGAAGTGATCCATTCTGTAAAATCTATTATAAATGAAAATGACTATATGCAGATTTTATGGTATTGTTTTTCTCCTGAAACGGAAACAGAGATCAGAAATCTGGAAATAAAATCCGGGAGAAACATTCTTAATTTTTTCGGTATGACTGTATTTTTTTCAGCAGGGGGCATAAGGTTCGCCGTCCTCCCCTATCTGAACAAAAAAATTATTCTGCTGGGAAATGAGGACTCACAGAACAAAGACGAATTTTCGGCAGAAAAAATATATCAGACGCATTTCAGAGAACTGGAAAATGCCGAAGTTCCTGAAATGTTTTTCGCATCTCAGAGCGATACAGTGATTAATTTTGAGACAATGTATTTTCTTCCCTCCCGCAAAAAGGCAAAGAACCGTTCAGAACGCAGAATTTTCGGCGAAAGGGAATTCAACGGAAGGACAGAACTCGAAAAACTCGCAGAAAACCTCAACAGTCTTTATCCTGATGATTTAATGACGGCATATTTCCGAGAAAAAACGGCAGCAGAAGTGCAGGAAAAAATATTCGGTGACAAGCCGGTCTGCCTTGTTCTGATCGGACCAAAAGGATGCGGCAAAACAGCCCTGCTGCATCAGGCTTTCAGAAACGGTCTCAGGAGTTTTCTTTCAAATTATTCTTCCGATTTTGCGGAATTTCTTTTCAAATTTGCATTCAATATCTGGCTCCTTGATCCCGAAAGACTAATTGCAGGAATGAGGTACGTGGGTCAGTGGGAGAGGAGAGCTGAGGCGATATTCAGACACCTGTATTCACAGGAAACCATTAATGAAAAAATATCACAGTTTAGCAGAAGCAGATTCAGGAATATGATTCTGCCTCAGGAATTCATCAGAAAGCCTGACTTTCTGTACATCAGGAATACTGTTTCACTTTTTTACACAGGAATGAGTTCTGACAGCAGTCTCACTGTCGCCGATGTTCTTTTCCCTTATCTGGAAAGGAAAAATTTCGGATTCATTGCGGAAGCGACTCCGGAAGAATGGTCGAAAGTCAGACAGCTGAACAGAAGTTTCTCCGAGCTTTTTTACACAGTGAATATTGCTGAAATGGAGAAAACCGATATAGAAAAGATCGTCATACAGGAAAGACTGAATCTCGAAAAAGAATCTGCTGATGTGAAAATCACAAATGATGCTCTGAAATACCTTTTTCTTTCGGATGCAAGATTTCGGACGGACACTGTCCCTCCGAAATCACTGATCGACATTCTGACTCAGACAGTCAAAAGGCACATTTTTACAGATACAGCGGAAATCAGAGAGTCCTTCAAGAGCATATTCCATTATAATGATATTATATTTGACAGAGAAAAAACACTTACGGATGAATCAATACTGAATTTTCTGGACAGCAGAATCGTAGGACAGAATGCAGCAAAAAGAACTGCTGCAGATGTAATACATACAGTAAAGGCTGAACTGAATGATCCGACCAAGCCTTCTGCATCTCTTCTTTTCATCGGTCCTACCGGTGCCGGCAAGACAGAGCTTGCCAAGGCAATGGCAGAATTTCTGTTTGAAAGCGAACGTTATCTTGTCCGATTCAATATGAATGAATATGCTGATGCGGAATCTGTTTCCAGACTGATCGGCGATTTCAAGAATCCTGAAGGAACTCTGACGGTTCAGGTCAGCCGAAGAAAGGCATGCGTTCTTCTCCTGGATGAAATAGAGAAAGCTCATCCTTCAGTTCATGATCTGCTCCTTCAGGTACTCGGTGAAGGCAGACTTACAAACTCACTCGGAGCAGTGACGGATTTTAAATATGCAGTCATTATAATGACAAGCAATATAGGTGCAGACAAGGCAGGAAAGACACTCGGTTTTTCAGACAGCACAGAGGACAGTTCCTCCGTATACAGGAAGGCAGTTGAGGACTACTTTCGGCCTGAGTTCATCAACAGAATAGATTCAATCACTGTTTTCGAAAAACTGAAATTTAATGATATTAAGAAGATAACGTTTATACAAATCAGAAAGCTTCTTCAGAGAGAAGGTTTTCTCAGAAGGGCTGTATTTCTGAGAATCGAAAAAGACTGCTTCAATGCTGCCGCTGAACAGGGATTTGATTCTGCGATGGGAGCAAGGGCGCTTGTCAGAAGCATAGAGAAGCTTATGACATTTCCAATTGCAGAAACACTGGCTTCCTCAAAACATGAGAATCCGGTACTCCTGAATCTGTTCATGAAGGAAGGCAGAATCTCTGTGGATGTTCTTCTTCTAAACTACCTGAAGGAAGTCCCCAGAAAAAGCATTTCAGTGAATCTCAAATCCGTAAATTCGGCAGAGATTGAGAAGATTCTGGACAGCATTCAGGAACTTGAAACCAGTCTTCTGGAAGATCCGGACAGAGAAGACAGAAACAAGAAATTTCTTTACTGGAAGATCACTGAAAAGATCAGAGAGATCAAGGATTATATTCTGACTCTTGAACAGGATCTGAATTCCAGAGACACTCTCCGTCATATTCAGCACAGGACGCTCAAACAGCGAATTTATGTCAGCAGAGTGCGATACGGAGATCTTATAGAGTCGACCGATTATGACAGCATACTGAAAAATCTTCTGCAGGCCGAAAAAGTTCTGTTTGACGGGGAAGAATTAAGACTGCTTCAGAATCTCACAGATCTGGAATATCAGCGCTTTTTTTCAAACAATCTGAGAAAGAACAATTTTGAAACTGCCGTTCTTTCATTATATCTTATAGAAGAACTGAATGAATCCTCAACTGTTCTGAAGACTATGAAAGAAAACTATGAAAATATTTTAAATGAAATCTCTGAATATGAAATCATTACAGACAGAACATCTGAACTTCATTTTCGGATTTCAGGATTCGGTATCGGAAAAATTCTTCAGAATGAAACAGGCTTTCATCTTCATTTCAGGAGCGGCTCCCCTCCTTCGGCCTGTTTCGTGCTGCTGAGCAGCATCAATGAACAGCAGTCGGATATTCATAAGGAAATGCAGAAAGCTTCATCTGTAATCAGGATTTACCACAGTGAATCGCATACAGCAGACTTCAGGACTGGACTGGCATTCAACGACGGACTGACAGAATCCAACTGGAAAATTATGCTGCAGGACATTTTGGAGACGGACGCACAATGAAATCAGATGCTTACTGGATGATCTTCTGGCAGATAAAAAATCTTGTTTATGGAGAAGTACTGAATACGGACATCAGACTGTTTTCAGGAAATCCCGATAAACTGATCAAAAAAGCAACTGAAAAAATCAGAAAAAATAATGATTTTTTCATTTATAACACTGATGTTCCGGAAGAATACAGAATGAAGATTCTTTCTGTGAAAACCTTTCCTTCCGACTGGGGAAAAAACAGGAAATACCGTTTCCCGGATGCCGAATTTATAGACACAGTCATTATCTACGGAAAAAAACCGTCAAACCACGGTTTTATCTGCCATATCCCTTGGTTCAATATGGAGTTTACCTATTTTGATACTGAAGAACCGGACTTCGCAGCAGCGTCCCAGATTTCCGAAATGCTGATGCATTCAGACTATGATACATTTTATAATTACACAATGCTTTCAGCACCTGAACTGAGAAAATTCAGCATAAAGGCTGAAAAGGAGAAAAAAAAGAGATCATCTTCAGTATTTGTTCCTGAAATTATAAATGCGGATCTTTTTCCTTCTCAGCAGGTAAACTTTCGAAAAAGCATGATGCCCAGATCTGCCTGGGAGAGACAGGGACTGATCAGAACTTCAGCGGAAAAACTTCTTAAGGAAAGAGCTAACATTATTTTTACAGGCGAGTCAGGTACAGGCAAGTCAATCATCATTGAAAACATTGCCAGACTGATTGCAGAAGAAAGATCCGCAAAAACCTCTTCACATTCCAATTTGGAAAATCTTTTCTGGGTCACAAATCCTTACAGGATGGTTTCCGGTGCAAAGTATTTCGGGGACTGGCAGGAAATATGCGAGAAAATGATGGAAGATCTGGAATACTATAACGGGATACTGTATATACAGGATATCATCGGACTTCTGCAGGGGTCAGAAGGCTCAGCACACAGTTCAATCGCATCCTATCTGATCTTTTTTTTGAAGCGGGGAAAAATCAGAATCATCGGAGAAATGTCCCCTGGAGAACTGGAAAGAGCGTATCGGCTTCTGCCCGGATTTACCGGCCTGTTTCAAATCATCCCTGTAGATGAAATGAATGACTCTTCCGTTATGTATGTCATGAATAATTATGTAAACTACATTAAAAAATATACAAATGTATCCTTTGACAGGGATTCTCTGAATTTAAGCTTCCGCCTTCTGAAAAAATACATTCTTGGTGAGAAATTTCCAGGGAAGGCAGTACGATTCCTGAAAACGGCTGCAGTCAAGGCCTCCAAGCTGAAAATACCGGAAATAAAGCCTGATTTCATCAACAGAGTCTTTTCAGAAAAAACCGGTCTCCCTGAAATTATGTTTCAGGACAGCCTGCCTTTCAGAGAGAATCAGGTGCAGAACTATTTCAGCGAGAGAGTCATTGGACAGAAAGAAGCAGGGGCTGTCTTTGCCTCTCTGATCAGCACATATAAGGCGGGATTGAACAATCCAGGAAAACCGATTGGAACAGTTCTTCTGGCAGGTCCGAGCGGCACAGGAAAGACCACCTCTGCAAAGGTTCTTGCAGAATTTATGTTCGGAAGTTCAGGAAGACTCAATACTCTTTTCCGTCTGGATATGAGCGAGCTTCAAAGCGGATATCAGCTTTCCAGAATATTGGGAAGCTCCAGTGAACCCGGGATACTGATTCAGCATATCAGAAACAATCCTTTCAGTGTAATCCTTCTGGATGAGATAGAAAAGGCGCATCCTGCATTTTTTGACGTGATTATGACGCTTCTGGATGAAGGGATTCTTTCAGACTGGTCAGGAAGGGAGGTGAACTTCAGAAGCTGCATCATCATTATGACCTCCAACCTTGGGAGCAGCTCTGCCCCGTCCATTGGACTGGAACCTGCTGAAACAGATTATATGAAATCCATACGGAATCATTTCCGTCCTGAATTCCTGAATCGTATAGATCATATCATTATGTTTCATCCATTGGACTCCGAGTCAGTAAAAACCATTGCTTCCATTGAACTGGAGAAATTGAAGACGATGGAAAAGATTCAGGATCGGAAAATCAGACTGAAATTTTCAGAATCTCTGATCGACTGGGTAAGCAGAATCGGTGTTCATCCGAAGTTCGGTGCCAGACCTCTGCAGAGAACAATCGATCAGAAAATTGTTCCTGTTCTGAGCAGATACCTTCTTCAGAATCCGGAACAATCTGATTTTCAGCTTCTGATCAGTCTGACTGACGGGAAAGTGACTATAGAAGAACATTCATCGGCATAGCAGAGTATGAAAATCCATGACCTGCGTAAAACTGCTTCCGGCATCGGTACTTTTCCATACGGTATATCCTTTGGCAATTGCGTACACTGCATTTGGATTTGTAAGAGAATATTCCATATCAAGGAACTGAGGCTTGG
>DAORDI010000199.1:0-10574 GCA_035345895.1 Leptospiraceae bacterium | reverse complement strand
GATCAAAGTGAACGTGCATCCTCGCCATCGGAACTGAACTGCTCTGATTCTTCTGAACTCCGAAAAAAATCGCAACTTTCGGATGAATGCGAGGAGGATCTGTTTGTATATATAATCCTGTAAAAATTCATTGATCATATAATATTTTACAGAATGGAATGTGTGAGTTATGCGGCCTGCATTGCTCCTGTCAGAGGAGATTTCACAGACTTCTTAGGTCCGATAAAAAATCTTCAGCAGTCGAGACGTTTCCTGCACGCCTATGTGAAAATCAGAAACAGTCAGAATGTACGGGATGGTCAAGTAAGCGGCTGCAGCTGAATAAAGAATCGAAATGACTGAGTCTGAATTTCATATAACTGCGGATTAAAAAACGGTTCCTGGAATGAAAAATACTTGTTCTTTTTATCTATTTGATGATAATAAATATAAGGAGATTTACCTTATGAAAAAAACAGCTTTAATTTTTTTGAGCATATTTGCAATGGCAAACTGCTACAGTATCGATAAGACAAAGGTCGGCGGGAAGGAAGTGGTTACTGCTTCGCAGATGAATCCGGCAATTCTCACACTCTGGGGTGCGCCTGTCACTGCATGTCTGGATGATTTACAGAAAGAAGGAGTGACTCAGGTTGTAGATGCAAAAGGAGCTCCTACAAAAGGTCTTTTTATTCTTTCTAGAATTTCCGGAACAGAATCCTGTCAGGCAACTGGAGTGAAGTAGCTCTTTTAAACAGGACAGCATTCCGCTGTCCTGTTTTCTGCCGTAAATGTCCATAAAGGCAGTATTTTATCAATACTTATAATATTATACATTCAGTTATTAAACTGACGGTCATTTCGTTTTCTTCTTTTATCTTCCTCCCTCTTTATTCAGAGTCTTCAAGGGAAGATTATTTCGATCAGATAATGAAAAAGAATTCGTTCCAGGAGATTTCCCGCAAAAAAGGATGGATGTCCCTCCTTCATTACAGGAAAACTGGAGAAAAAAAATACGAGAGCTATGCAGACGGAAAGGGTTTTTTTCTGTCGCCGAACGGGAAAACCGACCCTGAAGCAGAGCTGAGAGCCGATATTGATGAGTTTAAAAAGGAATCAGAGAAACCTGCGGAATGCAGTTTTCCTGCCAGATTTCACTGGCTCCGTAAAGAGCTGAACATCAGTGAATCTGCTGTCCCTCTTCCCGACTGCAGTGAATTTGAAGCTTTTCGAAAGCAGATGAGGGCAAAATCTCTCTCTGTTCTTTATGCATCCTCTTATCCGGAGCATCCGGCGTCTCTGTTCGGTCATACAATGATTAAGTTCAATGAAGAAAAAGGCGGGGAGGGAGATCTTGACGATGCAGTTCTCACGTATGCCGCAGCAATAAGGCAGGAAGTAAATCCGTTTACTTACGTAATTTACGGGATAACAGGAAATTTTCCCGGCTCTTTTGAAATCCAGAAATATAAATATAAAATAATGGAATATACTGAAATTGAAAACAGGGATATCTGGGAATTCAGGCTGAATCTGAATCAGGAGGAAATCGATCAGCTGACAAGACATCTTTGGGAGATGCAGAAGACACATTTCGATTATTACTTTTTCAATGAGAACTGTGCTTTCAGGGTTCTGACTCTTCTGGAAGCAGCACGTCCCGGTCTTGATCTTACATCCGGTTCAGGAATGTTTGTATTTCCTGCAGATGTCATTAAATCCACAGTGAATCAGAAAGATCTGCTGAGTGCTGTCATTTTCAGAAGTTCAAGACTGGAAAGCTACAGAAAGAAGGCAGAGTTTCTGGAAGGAAGTGAAACTGAAATCCTGAAGGAAATATTGAACGGACGCCTCAATGCAGGAATGAAACTTTCTGCAGAGAGAAGGGCTGTCGTATATGATGCTGCAGCTGATCTTTATGCGGTGCAGAATTCTGAAGATCAGAAAGATGAAAAAAGAAGGGAAAACTATTTCAGGACACTTGAGAGACTGAATTTGAATCGGGGCAATCCAGGTTCAATGAGCAGTCTGAAAGGATACAGTGAAAGGTCAATGGATTCAAACCCGGTCTATGCACATTCTCCTTCTCAGGCAGTTCTTTCCGGCGGCAGTTCTTCTTCCGGAAGATTTCTGGATATAAAATACAGACCTGTTCTGAGAGAATTTACTGATCCATATGCGGGATACTCCTTATATAATCAGCTGTTCTTCCTGAATACAAATTTACGATACTATGAAGACATACGTTCTTTCCGAATACATGAAATCCATTTCATACAGATGAATTCACTGCATCCTGCAGGGAATCTGCTTTACAGACCATCCTGGAGATTTGATTCCGGAGTTCAGTCCTTGACTCCGGAAATCAAATCAGGGAAAAACTCTGACAGGGTTTACGGATTTCTGAATGCAGGACTGGGATATTCCTGGGAACCGTTCAGCGGAATATGGAGAAGAAATCTTCTTTTTTACAGTTTTCTTGATTTTCGTATGGAAGAGTCAGGAAGCTTCAAAGAGCATTACAGAGCAGGAACAAAATCAACTCTGGGCATTCTGATGCGGTTTACTGATACTTTTTCCGCGCATCTGTACTTTGATTACCGCTCCTATTTTTCAGGCCAGAAAGGATTTATGCCGGAACTGACATTTGCATCCAACCTCCTTCTGACATCGAGTCTTGCACTGGAAATCTTTTATAAAAAAAATTATTATTCAGGCTGGGAAGAGGAATTGATCGGTCTCAAATACTATTTCTGAATACTGTTCTTTGCCGGAAAGGAATCAGTCAAAAATTCGGCAGGCAGAGACTTTGTGCCCAGATTTTTCCATTGCACTAATTCAGTGCTTCCTGTAAAAAGGTTTTCTATGAAAACTCTTCCGGTATTAATTTTAATGATATTTCTGTCTTTCTGCAAAAAAGAAGTTTCCATTCAGGCGGATTCTGAATTCCAGAAAAAGACAACAGAGGCACTTCTGAAAGCAAAGCCCAATTCTGTAATTTCTCTTCCATCGGGGAAATTTGTGCTCGATTCTTCTCTGTCGCTTACTGTAAGCGGGGTCACTCTCAGGGGGGCAGGGATGGACAAGACTGTGCTTTCGTTCAAAGGACAGAAGAACGGTGCAGAAGGAATCTTAGTCAGAGGTGTAAAGGGATTTACGATTGAGGATCTTACGATTCAGGACACAAAAGGCGACGCGGTAAAAGTGACTGAGTCGAGCGACGTGATTTTCAGAAGAGTCAAGACCGAATGGACTGATGGACCGAAAGAGACAAACGGGGCTTACGGAATTTATCCTGTTCAGTGCAAAAATGTCCTGATTGAAGACAGCACTGCAATAGGAGCTTCTGATTCAGGGATCTATGTCGGACAGTCTTCCAATATCATTGTGAGAAGAAACAGAGCAGAGTTCAATGTTGCGGGGATTGAGATCGAGAATTCTGTGTATGCAGACGTGTATGAAAATACTGCGACGAAAAATACCGGAGGGATTCTCGTGTTTGATCTGCCCGGACTTCCTGTGCAGGGCGGCAAAAATACAAGAGTGTTCAAAAACAAGGTTTATGACAACGACACTGAAAATTTTGCACCTGCAGGAAATATCGTAGCAAAGGTTCCGACTGGAACAGGGATTATGGTCATGGCAAACGACAATATTGAAATATTTGATAATGATATTTCAAAACACCCTACTGTAAATATGACGATAGTCAGTTATTATATTACTGATATTCCTATCAAGGACCCTAAGTACGATCCTTATCCGGAAGGAATTCATATTCATCACAACAGATTTTCAGAGGGAGGTTATTCTCCCAAGGGACTGATTGTAAAAGCCCTTTCCTTCAAGATTGGAACTCCTTTTCCGGATATTCTTTATGACGGAATCAAGGATTCCAAAAAAATGAAAGACGGGAAACTTCCGGAAACGTCCAGACTCTGTATCCACGACAACGGAAATGTATCATTTGCAGACATTGATGCAGAAAATACATTCAGGAACATCAACAGAAACCTGAAGGACTTTGAATGCAGTCTGAATGCACTCGAAGAGGTGAAGCTGAGTTTTTTAAAATGACAACTGAATCTTTTTTTTCATCGTATTCCCAAATCTCAACATCGGGCGGTATGAGATGAACGTATCGGCTGAGATAATACTCAGCCAATGTTTGTTTCTTTTTTTCGTTGAAGTTTTTTAAAACGAAGAAAATTTTTCTGTAATGAACATCTTGAGGCACAGAGAAAAATGAAGCATCGCTTCATTCCATACAGTCATTTTTGCACTTGGGGTTTTATTTGATTCAGTCCATGTATGAGATTTGCATTCAACAATAATTTTTTTTTCTAGGTTTCCTAGATCAAATTTATGCTCTTTTTTCTTTTCGAAACCAAGAAGTATCGGAATTCCAAAAGCGAAAGAAACTCCTATTTTTTTTTCTAGAATCTTCCTGGCATTTTTTTCAAACTCTTTTCCAACATCCGAATTGCTCTTAGAGTTTTTCCTTTGATTATTATTCACTAAGCAATTATTATTTCAGCGTTTTCCGATGAAAGGATTGTCGTCCTCTTCATCATTTATGCCCCAGTAGGGTTTGGGGCCGAGATCTCTGTCTTCCATATCGTCCACTGTGACACAGTTCTGGATGAACAGAAGACAGAAAAAAAGAAAAAGAGCTTTCATTCCGCTCCGGCTTCTTTCAGGAGCTTTTCAATTTTTTTATTGTTTCTTTCTTTGGCATACATCATCGCAGTTTTACCACGTATATTGACTGCATTTACATCTGCTTTGCTTTCGAGAAGAAATTTTACCATATCCTCTCTCTCTTCATATGCAGCCCACATCAGTGAAGTGACTCCCTTGTCGTCTTTTGCATTGATGTCGGAGCCTTTCTCTAAAAGAGCTTTTGCAGCCGCAAGTTTACCCCTTCTGACTGCTACAGTAAACGCAGTCTTGCCATGTTCACCCTTTTGCGACGGGTCAGCCTTATTTTCTATCAGAATGTCTATAATTTCCTTGGAACCTTTGCCTGCCGCCATCATCAGAGGAGTGATATCCTTGATTTTCAGATTGGCATTCGCACCGTTTTTTAAAGCTCTTTTTACCCCGCCTAAATCTCCTTGGGAAATGCTTTTGACTAAATCATCATTGCTTTGAGCTGAGATTTCAGGTGAGGGAGCCGCTGTCTCAGAACTGCTGGGCGGCACGGTTTTTGACGCCGGGTTTTTGGACTGTGCTGAAAGACCGGCTCCAAGTAATACTGCCGACAGTAATAGTAATTTTTTCATAATGCCTCCTGTATTTGACCTATCTGGCCACACATCTTACATAAAATAAATTCGACTTTGATGAGTAAAAACTTTCCAGTTTTCCCATATGAATATTGTATGCCTTGTCCGAATCCGATTCATGAGGTGTGGACGACCAGTATTCACAGCAGGGGCGGGACAGTGTCTTGACTCCGCTTTCATATCCTGTCTTAAGTTCCGTCTTGGAAGGAAGTCTCATTCCCAGATTCCTGCAGTAAGTGACTGCTGAGTACCAGTTCATTCTTTTAATGTCCCCCGACTGCCAGACAAGTCCTGCGGCAGACACGAGGCCGGAATTGTTTTCATCCGGGTTTGCAGTATCTGTAGAAGTGTCAGTCGAGGTGCTGTGTTTTTTCTCCAGATCCACTCTTCTGGATTCTGTCTGAGAAACATTTTTCAGATCAATTTCTATTTCCGATTCCTTGTAACCGTCCAGAGAAAGTCTGTATCTGTAAGGTTTTGCCTGAATCTTGGATGCAGTAAAAGGAGTGCTTCCTTCTTCCTCTGAAGTCTCTGTATTGATGACCTTTGCTCCCGGCGGCACTGTATCTATGATAATATTGACCTTCGGTTTGCTTGTGAGCACCTTATAACCGAAAACTCCTCCGATTCCCAGTCCCAGGAAAAGAACTGCGAGCACAAGCCCCCATGTGTTCTGAAGCGAACTGACTCCAGTGGGAGTGAGATTGAGTTTAGTTCCAGTCAATGCTGAAAGTTCCAGTGCAAATTCCCTGGCTGTTTCATATCTTTTTTTCTTGTTCTTGGAACAGGCTGTATCTATGATCTTTTCAATCTTGGCTGCATTTTTTACATAGTCAGAATCTGTTCTGTCAAATTTCGCCGTCTTGATTCTCTGGTTCAGGCTGGGAAGTTTTTCCTTTACCTGCTTAATCATTATGGAAAGTCCACTGTCTCCCTTGAAAGGGAGTTCGCCTGCCAGAAGTTCGAAAAGCATAATCCCTACAGAATATACATCACTTCTTCCATCGATGTCTTTTCTGCCCTGACACTGTTCGGGGCTCATATAATTTGCAGTTCCCATTGTCATTCTGGTTCGGGTGATCGAGGACTCTGCCACTTTTGCAATTCCGAAATCCACAATGATCGGTTCCCCGTTGGAACGGAACATGATATTTGCCGGCTTGATGTCCCTGTGGGACTGAAGATTGTTTTTATGACAATAGTCCAGTGCATCCAGAACTTTGGCAATGATCTCCACTGCTTCCTTGAAAGGAAACTGCTGACCCTTGTCTCTGTATTCCTTCAGCTTGTCAGAAAGAGAGCCGCCAGAGGCATATTCCATGATGTAAAACGGTCTGTCTTCGCATACGCCTACATCGATGACTTCAACTATGTTTGGATGTTTCAGTCTGGCAGGAGTTCTGGCTTCGAGCAGAAATCTTTCTCTGATTTCTTCGTCAGAGGATATGTCTATGTTCAGAATTTTAACTACTATCTTTCTCTGAAGCGCAGTCTGTTCGCCTAGATAAACAGTTGCCATTCCGCCTTTTCCGATTTTTTTCTCTATCAGAAATTTCGGGAATAACAGCTGATTGAGCGCATCAATGTCAGCATCCTTGCCGGATGAAGTTCCTGTGGGACCGGATATGACGTTACCGCATTGGCCGCAATATTTTATATTCTCCGGATTTTCAAATCCGCAATAAAAACATTTCATTCTTTATCAGCTGTCCTGTTGTTTCTTTCTATATGTCAAAGACTGGAAATATACTCTCTGTACTTGTCTGCACTCATCAGTGAATCGTAATCCGCCGATGCAGGATTCTTCAGTTTTACCATCCATGAATCGTAAGGATTGGAATTGACCAATGCGGGATTTTTTGTGACTTCCGAATTGATTTCGGCAACTTCACCGCCGATCGGAGAGTATACATCCTCAGCCGCCTTGACTGATTCTACAGTCCCGCAGCTGTCACCTTTTTTGATCTGCTTTCCGACTTTAGGGAGATCAATAAATACAAGATCCCCAAGTGCATTTTGTGCAAAATCTGTGATTCCAAACACAGCTGTGGAGCCGTCCATTTTGACCCACTCGTGTTTTTCCGTATACTTCAGTCCATCCAGTACTTTTTTTCCTTCCATTCCTATACCCATTTTCAAGGTAAATTACGGGGGATAAACGGTCAAGAGAGATTGGATTTCAGTCATTAAAGAGGGCTTTTTTTTGGCACAGATTTTTATTCCGTTCTCAGGACAGCTTTCAGAAAATCCTGTCTTTTCCCCGCTCTGTCATTCGGCATACTTTCCAGAATATGCACTGCCATATATCTGTCCGCTTTTCCTTTTTCCAGAGAGTTTTTCAGAGTCAGTCCAAATGCAGCGGCACCTGCAGCCTGTCTCATATTTTCTGAACTTTCCCAGATGGACTTTTTTAAATACTGAATTTCAATTTCCTGTTTTTCTGTCTGAAGTTTTGAGTTTTTGTACTGAATCTGAGTTTTCAGAAGCCTCTCTGAATTTGCGGATTCGTCTGACTCCACTTCAAGAAGGAATACTGCTGTACCGCCTTTAGGGAGTTCTGATTCAAATTCTTTCTGATACTGACTGACAGATTTGTCATATCCGAGAAAATAATAGCTCTTCGTTCTGCTGTCGGAAAAATCCAGGTCAAGTGAAATTTCAGAAACTGGATTTTCATACACCGCACCGGCTGTTTCAAAAATGATTTTTCTGGAGTCCGATTTTTTTCTGACCTGTTTCATGGAGATGATTCCGGAGGAGCTCATTTTATTCCAGAAATCGGACGGATAAATTTCGTATCCGAGCACAGTCAGATCAATTCCTGATTTTTTTCCTTTTTCCACCAGTCGGAAGAATTCTGCCTCATTGACTCCCCCGAAGTCTCCGTCAGTTCCCAGAATGATGTCCGTCCTGGTCTGAGGTTTTTTGGTTTCTTCAGCGATGGAATAGGCCAGAAGAATTCCAGGCCAGGCATTCGTTCCTCCGATGGTGTTGAGGCTGTGGACTGCCCTCTGTATTTCTGAAAGGTTCCTTGCTTCTGTCGGCTTCAGAACCAGTTCTGCATCATCTGAATAGCGGATGACCGATATGCTGTCTTTTCTTTTCAGTTTGGAGGAAAGCTCCATAATATTTTTTTTCAGAAGTTCCAGCTTGTTTCGTCCGCTCATAGATCCGGATACATCAATGGAAAAGATCAGATTTTTTTCAGGAGAGTTTTCTTCTGCACTGTCTGACTCTGCCGGTGCACTGAGCAGAATCAGCACAAGAGACCGTCCGGGATTCCAGGGAGAATCGCAGACCTCTGCAGAAAGATTCAGTTCCTTTCCTGACGGACGGTTTTTTTCCGGATCAGAATAGTCGAAATGTCCTATCAGATCTTCCAGATCCACGTTGTAATAGTGCGATCTTTCTGAATTTTTCAGATAGGAGATTCCCGGACCCTGCGTGAAGAAAGGTCTGAACCTAAGTCTTGTTTCCGTATTTGCCTCTCTTCTTGTGCTGAGAACCTTGTCGGAAGAAGGCTCCTTATAGTAGTAGAAATAGTTTCTGTTTCCTCCGGAGAAGCAGGAATATAATAGAATTATAATAAGATATTTTATCATGTTTTTTCCCTAGAACTGAATTCCCATAATCTTGACTGTTCCATCCGGTTCCTTTGTATAGGAGAAAAGCTTGAGCATTGAGAATTTCTGAAATCCGGTCTCTTCCTCCTTCTGGTATTCCCAGAGAAGTCCCCATAGACTTCCTCTGCTGATGTAGCCTCTTTCCTTTTCCGTGTATTCTCTGTACAAAGTCCCCAGAAGAATATATGTACTGTGCTGATTCGTGCTTTCCGTATTTGTATGCCAGTACCCCATTCCCAGAAGTCCCAGCACTAAGAGTGAACCTGGGTCCTCATCCGAATAGTGCAGCAAAGGACCGTAAATTCTTGTTCTGTTTTCCCCCTGTCTTTTAATTCTGTACAAAGGCAGAAAATTATAGGTGTAATCTGTATCAGAGTAATTGTCTGCACCGATCCAGAGAATATTTCGGTGCTTCCATTCCTTGTTTTTTTCAAAGTTCCATAAGAGTCCGTACAGTCCGTAGGTTCTGAAATGATTCTGATCCGTTTCTGCAGTGAATGAACGGAAGAGAAGATCGGCTGATGTTTTCGGTCCTGACGATTCATATTCGGCGAGAAACAGCAGATTGTAATAAAAGTATCCTGAGCGGCTGTTTATGTAATTGAACAGAGTGAATGTACTGAATCCGTCTGCTCTCGATTCCAAGTAAAATACCGGGAAAAGAAAATATGTTCTGCCCTGAGGGTTCATATAAAAAGGAAAGATCATCAGATAGGACAGCTCTTCCTTTTCAATTTTTTCCGATCTGTTTTTCTGAAATTTCCAGTCTGTGAACCAGAGAACATTTGTCCTCGCAGAATACTCGTCTCTGCTTCTGTAGAAGAACGGAGTAAGCCAGAGAGTATAACTGGAATAAACTTTTGAATTTTCTGAACTCCAGTAAGTCAGCAGGGGCCATATGAGAAATTCCTTTCTTTCGGAACCTTCATTTTTATAATTACTGTATACTGAAAAAAGAGTATAATTTCTGCTTTCTTTTACTGTGCCGTTCTCTGTATTTTTCTGTATGTAGAAAGGAAGAAGTCTGTGACCGTTTGCACCGTCTTCTGAATATTTATTGAAAAACGGCCATATGACAGAAGTCTCTTCCCGGTTCTTTTCTCTGTGTTTTTCAGCAATGTACATATTCAGAAGAACAGAAGACAGTTCAGAATCCTTGTCTCTCTGCTTTCCGTAAAACGGAAAAACCACAAAGTATTCCAAGTCTTCTGTTTTATACCGGAAAAAGATCGGAGGAAAGGGAGGAATGACAGTCACTTTTTCGTCGGATGCCTCATCCCATGTTAGCCAGGCCAGAGGAAGAAGCCTTACGTGTCTTTTGGTATCTCCTTTTTCATAAGAGAACAGTCCGAAGAGAGCTGAGTATCCGAGGAATTCTCTGGAATGTTCCCGGTCGAAAGTTCTTTTTTTGGAAAGCCCCGGGCCGTCATTTGCTGCTTTTTCTTCTGCAGTTTTCTTTTCCTGATCCTTCTCTTCTGAACTTTTCAGTCTCTCTGTCACCGACCGGAAGAATGCAGGCTTTTCTATCGGCTGTCTGAGGCTGATTCCGAACAGTCCGTAAATGACTGTGACCGATGAATCCAGATACCAGGTGTCTTTCTGCTTTCCAATGTTCAGAGAAGGATCCACTGCTCCTGTGCCCTTTCTGGAATACCAGAAAACATTAAAATGCCAGTCGTTCTCC
>DAORDI010000198.1:0-10610 GCA_035345895.1 Leptospiraceae bacterium | reverse complement strand
ACTCACCTTACGCAAATACAATATGCTGTCTAGATGCAATAATTTTCAGAAAGCATTAGGAAAACCTAATGAATCGGCGAAAACAGGATTTTTAAGGGCAGAGCCCTTAAAACCGCCGGTAGGCTCACCTCCAAAAACGCCCCACCTGCGTAAGGTGAGATTCTAATTCTGAGAAATTCAGAAATATGCTTCGGAAATACAGTTGACAATACCGATAAGTCTGAAAAATCGAATCAGAAATATATAGATCTGTATTTGGACGGCGGAATGGTTTTATCAGGGTTTTTTTACAGTTTTTCAGAAGCTTTTGGAAAAATAAAGGAATACAATTTCATTTATTTTTCTGAAATCTTATTTACGGGCTCAGAATAAATGAACCGGGAAGATTTTATTTCACTTCTTCAGAATAAGGACGGATATATTATTCGAAAATATATGCCGGATTATTTTTCTGAAAACAGGGTGCATGACCCTGACCTGCTTGAAATAGCCTGGATAAAACTGACCAAAAGCAGCGGGTTAATTGCCTCTGAATTTCTAAATCACTATTCTCAAATAAGTGAGGAAACTGCAAAAGCTGTTCTGAATAAAATTCAGCAGGAAATTTCTTCCATTCCTGTATCCGAAAAAACCTTTGTATGGTTTCACTGGTGGGGGTCTTCCGTATATTCAGGACTGACGGCTTCCGACAGTACCGCAGTTCATATGCAAACTTCCTTTACCGAATACTATCCATTCTTCGCTGAACTGTTTTTGAGACTATCAGAGGTGGAGACGGAAGATATGGAAATGAAGTATAAGACAGTTCTCCCCTGGCTGAACCTGGTTGCCAGATTTGATTTTTATGACAGGAGTCTCTCTGAAACAATCGGCGATAAAATGCTGGAGCTGTGCAGACAGTTCAAGTATTCCAGGGAATTTCCTCTTCACTTCCTCAGCAGAATCAAATACAGCAACCAGTCCTTTCTGTTTGATTCACTGCTTGCATCCTGCAGATCTGCAGGAAGGGAAAACGTAAAAAGATTTCTGAAATCCGGTCAGCATATAGGAAAAATGAATCAGTTTGTATATATAAACTCATTCATATACATTATTTTTACATTATACAGCAGTCCGAGTATTGCGGTTAATCAATTAAGGAATCTGAAGCTTACAGAAGAGGATATCTGGCTCATATCGGAAGCCGCTCATCATGACATATCAAACAAACTTACAAATTTTTCATGCGGAGAAAAAGATTTCCCAGACTGGCTTGCAGAAAAAGAATCTGCAGTTCTTTTTCTCAGAGAACTTTATTCAGGCCCCGAACTGTCCGAGGGGCAGAGAAGACTTGATCAGCTTCTGAAACGAATTGGATCTGCAGGAACATCAATCTGGAAAAGACAGGTCGGCATCAGTGAAATTCCGGAGAGGATCAGTGAAGCGATTGAATTCATAGGTCATCTGAAGATTTCAAAGGATGAACTCCATTTTGGAAATACCGCTTCAGAAAAGAGAATCAATACGGCTGAAAACAAGATGGGACAGAAAATTCCGGAAGATCTGAGAATACTGTACACAGAAATGAACGGGATACTGGAAAGAGAAATTTCGAATCTGGACAGGCTTGTTCCCCTTCAGAAAAAATTCCAAAAAAAAATTCAGTGTCATCTGAAAGGAAGAAAGGAAACACCTGCAGTTTCAGAAAATGAAATTGATCTGAAGACCTTAAATGAAAAATCACCTCTTTTTGCATTGGGGGAAATGGCCAACGGAGATTTTCTGTTCCTTCCTACCGCAGTAAGAACAGTGAAAGGGAATACTCCTGTCATAAAACTCTGTCATGACAGAAACTGTGTGTGCTGTCCGGAAGCCGAATCTGTGGGTTTTCTTGCGGCCAGAATTTTTCTTTCCAGATATTCCGAAAAGAACGGAATTGAAAGGAACTTTCAGAAAATAATGAATCCTGAAATTAAAATAGAATTTAATTATATTTAATTTCAGAGAGTTCATCATTGATTTCTCAGGCACTGACCGCTGTCCTTTGTGAACGAAGCTCCACTGAATTTCAGAATGGAATCAGATGCACTCAACAGGAGAATCCCCAGTCCCAGATTTCTTTTTTCACTGCTTTTTTACTTTCAGTACACTGAGCGAAAAAATAAAACATACTGAAAACAAACACCGTAGATATTTTTTCATAGAAAGCCTCTTCACTTTGAGTAAAATTTAAAAACTTGCATTCCAGTAATATGATCACTCATTGAGACAGCAAAAATTATCACTGAATAAATTGATAATTGTCATATCGGCTGAGCACAGAGCCGATCTGCATTCAGTTCAGCTGCATAAGCTTAACTGTGCAGGAGCGGAGATAGACAAGTTGAGAGAAATTTTGAGTTTTTTTAAAGCAGGAAGCTCTTTTTCAGTATACAGGCACCTCGACATCCCGAATATTCATATTAAGGATATAATACAATGAACATATCATCAGGAAAAACAGTCTTTTTTCTATGGATTTCCTTGCTGTCATTCTGCGGCGACGGCGGAAAAAACCACAGTTGGGAAGTAGCAAGCAAGGTTCATTCAGGAGCTAAAATAGTCGATGTAAGAACAGCTCATGAATTCAGTAAAGGTCACTATCCGGGAGCAGTCAATATTCCTGTAGAGGAAATTGAAGACAGAATCCATTCCCTCGAATCATATAAGCACAGGACTGTAGTGCTGTACTGTGAATCAGGACAGAGAGCAGGTAAGGCAAAGAAAATACTGGAAGCAAACGGTTTTAGGACAGTATACAATGCAGGCGGTCTGGAAGATATGCCTGCAGTGAAATAAAGGATTTACAGAGCAAGTCTGCCGTAATTCAATGGACTGACTTTTGGAGGACTGTATGAAAGAACTGCAGGACAGATTTACAGAAACAGAATGGATGTGCATCACCTTTTCTCCGATCTGTGCATGTTATGCCATTGTGTTTTCGGATATGAGAAATGAGACTGACAAAGAATTTGAAGTGCTTTTCAACTCAGTCGAAAAATACAGACAGGAATACTCGAAAAATTCCCTGGTTCAAAGCGCTCTCAGCACTTTTGACGGGACAGAAGCATTCAAAAAAAATCTTGACAGAATGCAGAAATTTCCTGAGGAAATTGAAACAAACAAAGAGATCATCGCCCTTGCACAGCTGAATTCAAAAATCATTCAATTTGTCAAGGACGCCAAGACTCGTTCAGTCGGTGGACCTGTGGAAGAAACAATGAATGCATGTGTTATTATTATAGGATGTGCAAATTATATTTTGAAGGGAAAAAACATCCCTGAAAGAATTGAATTCAACAGAATGCTGATGGGTATTGCGACAGACGTTGCTTCCGCAGTAAAAGAAGGCGGAATGCTTGGATTTGGAAAAAGCATCAGTGAAAAGGAAGAATATATCCTTGAATGCCTGAATAAGATTCTGGAATAAGAATTCTCTATTTAACTGCAGGTGCAGTCGAGGCATCCGTGTTTTGCGCATACCCTGCAGGATTCTTCCATAAATTTTTTCAGCTGCTGTCTTGCTCTGAACCGAAGCACTTTCAACTGGTTTCTGTTCATATTCAGTCTGAGAGAGGCACCTTCTGCTGTTTCGCTGCCAAGTTCCAGGTTTTCAATCATATCTCTGTATTCAGGTGTATTGAGGGGAGAAGTTCTTTGAAGCACTCACAGATTTCAGACTCATCCTCAGAATTATAATTTAATGATAAGAAGTGTTTCATTGATTCCGTCTTTTTCTCTTCAGAATTCGTCTTCCTGACGCTGTCAATTACAGCATTTCTGAGAACCGTAAAAAACCATGACAGAATTCTTATTGACATTTTTCTGGGAAAAAATAAAGTGAGTAATCACTCACCTATGAAAACTGAAAGAAAAAAGAAAGCTCCTTTCCCCGAACCGCCGGAAATCGACTTCGGAGATATGACTGAAAAACAGAAGCTTGTATTTCTTGCCGCTGTAGACATTATTTCCAAAAAAGGATTCAACGGGGCAACCACAAGCATGATTGCGGAGAAAGCAGGCGTAGCTGAGGGCACAATCTTCAAGCATTTCAAATCAAAAAAAGATCTTCTTGTTCAGATCACTGTTCCAGTCATCACAAAACTGTTTCTTCCGGTCGCATTTCAGGCAGTCAACAAGGTTTTCAAGGGAAATTACTCTTCATTCAGAGAATTTCTGACTTATTTCATTACCGAACGGATTATGTTTGCCGGAAAATACAGCAAGTATCTGAAAATTCTAGTGCAGGAAATTCCGGTCAACGAAGATCTAAGGGAATTTATTATAAAGGAATTCAGAAAGAAGGTATGGCCGAATCTGAAGGAACTCATAGAGAGTTTTCAGAAAAAAGGTGAGCTGACAAAAATGCCTCCTGAAGCAGTATTCTCCTGTATGATCTCTGTAGGCGGAGCATATCTGTACAGAAGAATCATTCTTCTTCCTAGGGAAGTTTATGATGATAAAAAAGACATAGAAATGCTGGTGAATCATATCCTGTTTGGAATATCGGCAAAATAATCGAAATTTATTTTTGGTTATAAAACTGAGTGATTACTCACTCATCAAAGGAGAAACAATGAAAAAAGAATTCTCTGTTCTGCTTCTGACTGTCTGCCTGCCGGTCTATTCGGAAAAAGCGAAACTGCTGACCCTCTCAGACTGCGTAGAAATAGGCCTGAAGAACAATATAGGAATACGCATTCAGAAATCCGATCTTGCAATCAGTCAGTACCAGAAAGAAATTGCTGAATCCAGTCAGCTTCCTGATTTCAGTGCAGCTGCAGGTTATACATATATTGACCCTGCTCTCAAAGGCAGGATAGAGATGGTGCCTGGAACTGACCTTGCACTGAAACCCAGGCTGGGCTTTCACAACAACTACTCTCTTGCACTTCAGATGAGGTATGTGTTATACTCAGGCGGAAAAATCAGCAGAGCCGAAGAAGCTGCCCAGCTGGGAGAAGAAGCAGCCAAACTGCTGCTGAAAGACAGACTGCAGTCATCAAAGTACGAAATCAGAAAGGCATTCATTCAGGCAGTCTTTCTGAAAGAAATGGTTCATCTTGCTGAAGAATCACTGAAAAGAAGTTCAGACAGACTGAAGGACACTGAAGCAAAATTCAAGGCAGGCAGTGTGACAAAAATAGAAATGCTTAGGATACGTGCAGAAAATTCCGAGTCTGAAACATTTTTCTCCGAGACCAGGGACAGATACAAGGCAGGAACAGATCAGCTCAAACTTCTGCTGAATCTGCCGATCAAGGAAGAAATAGAAATCAGCGGGTCTCTGAAGATTCATCCGGATGAACTGAAGCGGGTGTTCTCTCTGAATCTCAGCGCATTCACGCCGGTGTTCTGGAAAGCACAGGCTGCAGGAATTCAGGCAAAACAGGCAGGCAAGCTTTCGGAGATGGAAAAGTCGGATATGCTTCCTGCTGTGGCAGTGGGAATGAAAGCGGATGAAGCAAATCCGTATCTCCTGCAGGACAAATTCGGAACAATTTATTCAGGATTCATTCAGGCGTCAATGCCGGTCTGGGACTGGGGGAAGAATAAGAAAAAATATCTTATATCCCAGGAGCAGAAAATAAAGGCTGAGTCCATCGCAGAAGATGTCAGAAATCAGCTTGAAGCATATTATTCCATTCTGACTGACAGAATCCAGAGCATCAAAAAGGGAATCAATTCCAGAGAAAAGAATCTGGACAGATCAAAAGCTGCAAGGGATGCGGCCGAAACAGCGAGAAAGAACGGAGCTGCTACATACAATGACTGGGCAGACACTGAACTCCTGCATTTCCGGCTGGAAGTGGATTATCTGAAAAATCTTTCCGATCTGTATATTTCCATAGCCGATCTGGAAAGATTTATAGAGGAGCCGACGGATATTTTTTCAGGATTTGAAACAGATTCTCAAAGGAAGAACAGATGAACTTGAACAGACAATTGTATTATTCTTTAATAATATACATTCTTATATTTTTTGCAGTCTCCTGCAGAACAGAAAAGACAGATCTTCTTTCAGGGTCAGGTTCAATTGAAGTGAATGAAATTCATATTGCATCGATTGTTCCAGGAAGGATTGAGAAAATTTCAGTTGATGAGGGAGACAGTTTTGTAAAGGAAGAAACTCTTGTCGTGATCAAGGGAGATGAAATACAGGCCGATCTGGATGCAGCAGGTGCAGGCCTTGAAGCTGCAGGCAGAAACACTGAACTTGCAGAAGCAAATTTCAAGAATGCCAAATCTGAACTCAGAAGAGGAAAAGAACTTTTTCTGGCAGGTTCCATCACTCAGCAGAATCTGGAATCTCTTCAGACACGGTACAACGTTACACTTTCTCAGTGGGAAGCGGCCCGAGCTGGAGCAAAGCAGATTAAAGCAGTTCTTTCCAAGGCAAGTACCAGATTCAAGGAAACTGTCCTCAAAGCAAACAGGAACGGCACGGTTCTTACCAGGAATTACGAGGAAGGCGAGGTAGTGATGCCCGGTGCACCGATTCTGATTGCAGCTGACTTGAGCAGGGTTTTCATTAAAATATATATACCGGAAAAAGAACTGCCCAGGATCAGACTTGGACAGAAGGCTGAAGTGAAAGCGGATGGACTGAATGAAATCTCCGTTGGAACAGTCACTCATATTTCAGACAGAGCAGAGTTCACCCCGAAGAATGTTCAGACTGCTGATGCCCGATCCAGACTTGTTTTTGCACTCAAGATAAGTCTGGACAATCCTAAGAAAATACTGAAACCGGGAATGCCCGCCGATGTAAAAATTTCATCAGCAGAATGATATGGAAAACATTCCAAGAGTTTCAGTAAAAAATCTTTCAAGGTGTTTCGGCTCAGTAAAAGCTGTTTCCTCGCTGACTCTTTCTCTGAATGAGGGAGAAATTTACGGACTGATCGGGCCTGACGGTGCAGGAAAGACAACGTCTCTTCGGATGATCACCGGAGTCCTGGAAAACGAAGAAGGAGAGGTCACTGTAAACGGAATAGACGTAAAAAGGTTTCCAGAGAGAGCGAGAGAAAACCTTGGATATATGCCGCAGGCATACGGACTGTACAGTGATCTTACTGTATATGAAAATATGAAATTTTTCAGCATGCTTCTGGGAATTACTGGAAAAAAATTTCAGTCCAGGTCGGATGAGATTCTGAATTTTGTCAAACTGAACTCTTTCAGAGACAGAAAGGCTGGAGCACTTTCAGGAGGAATGTACAAGAAACTTGCCATTGCCTGTTCAATCATTCATTCTCCAAAAGTTCTAATACTGGATGAACCGACTAACGGAGTGGATCCTGTATCGAGAAGAGATCTATGGTCGCTTTTTTTCAGTCTTTCAGAGCAGAAAGTATCCATCCTTGTCAGCACACCTTATATGGATGAGGCGGAGAGATGTCACAGAACCGGTCTGATCTTTCACGGAAGACTGCTGAAAGAAGGAACTCCCGAAAGCCTGATGCAGAATCTGAAGAACAGAATACTTTCAGTCAAATCAGACAGCAGTCAGGAAATGATGAAATTTCTAAAAAGCTCAGTTCCCAGTCTGAACTGCTATCATTTTGGAACCGAAATTCATCTTATCCTTCCTTCCGAAAGAGAAGGCGCAGAAAAAATAAAAAACTTTATAATAGAAAAATCAAATATTCAGAACTGCCAGGTCAGAAACGCAGCCCCTTCGTTTGAAGATGTGTTTATGGAATCTTCAGGAGAACCCAGTGAGTAATGCAGTAGAAGTAAGTTCACTTATCAAAAGGTACGGAGATTTTTATGCAGTAAACAATATTTCGTTTACTGTAGAAAAAGGAGAGATTTTCGGATTCCTGGGCGCGAACGGAGCAGGCAAATCCACTACAATTAAAATTCTCTGCGGCATCACTTCCCCGAGTTCCGGAAAAGCCTCGGTCGCAGGTTTTGATGCAGCAGAACAGTCTGCCAGGATCAAGGAAAAAATCGGATATATGTCTCAGAAATTCACTCTGTATGATGATCTCACTGTAGAAGAAAACATCCGTTTTTTTGCAGGGATACGGAATATTGCAGGAGAGACGCTCAATACGAAAATGAAGGAGGTGCTTGAACTTTCGGAACTTGAGGGCAGGGGAAAACTGATCACCAAGGACCTTCCAGGAGGCTGGAAACAGAAGCTTGCACTCGGGTGTTCCATCCTTCACGGACCGGAGATTCTTTTTCTGGATGAACCGACTGCAGGAGTTGATCCTCAGGCGAGAAGAGTTTTCTGGGAAATTATATTTTCATTACAGAAGAAAGGAACAACAGTCTTTATTACCTCACATTATATGGATGAAGTGGAACAGTGTTCAAGAATAGCCCTGATGCACAGAGGCAGTATTGCAGCGCTGAAAAGTCCTGAGGATCTGAAGAAAGACATTATCCCCGGAACAATTCTGAATCTTCAGTGCAGAAACCCGCTTGCAGCATCACCGCAGCTTCAGAAAATCCCGGAGATCAGAAGAATTGATCCGCTAGGAAGAGGTTTTCATATAATACTGAATGACAAGTCAGATGAGACAGCTCAATCCGCAAAGTTCAAAATACGGGAAGTTTTGCGAAATCTAGGCCTGCAGGCCGACGTACTGGAAACTGTTCCCGCCAGTCTCGAAGATGTATTCGTATTCCTTATAGGAAGCCTGGAGGAAAAAGTAAATGCTTCGTAGAATTTATGCAATGGCCTGGAAAGAAAGTCTGCATATTATAAGAGATTTTAGAACACTGTACATTGCGTTCGTGATTCCGATATTTCTGATTCTCCTTTTCGGATATGCAGTAAATTTCGACATAGATCATATTCCTGTCGGAATCTGCGATCAGGACAGGAGTATGCAGAGCAGAGAGTTTATTTCCAAAATTCAGGCAGGGGGCTGGTTTGAAGCAAAGACAGTCACATCCGAACCTCAAGAAATTCAGGATGCCCTTCAGAAAGGAAGGATAAGAATAGGACTGTTCATTCCGGCAGAATTTCATAAAAAGCTCAACAGAGGGGAAACTGCTCAGATAGGAGCTGTTCTGGATGGAAGCGACAACGGTTCGGCAAATGCAGGATATAATTATCTTCAGCTTTTTTTTAATGAGTATAAATTCTCCATTCTCCGAAAGTCCTTTCAGCAGTATGGGATACATCCTCCAGCAGTGCCTGAAATCAAGCCGAGAATACTTTTCAATCCTGAACTGAAAAGCAGATACTATATGCTTCCAGGAATCATTGTGCTGATCACTGCAATTATGTCGGCTATGCTCACTTCTCTTACAGCAGCAAAGGAATGGGAAAGAGGAACAATGGAGCAGCTGATTTCCACTCCTGTCCGTCCGCATGAAATCATACTGGGAAAAATATTACCTTACACCGCCATCAGTATGATCCAAAGTCTGATCTCTGCATCGGTTGCTGTCTGGATTTTTGAGCTTCCGTTTGAAGGAAGGATTGCAGATCTGCTGATCACAAATCTTTTCTTTTCCATCGGTGCACTTGGAATAGGAATCACAGTCTCAAGCGTTCTGAAATCACAGCTTCCGGCAATCCAAGTGTCACTGATTGCTTCTATGCTTCCTTCATTGTTCTTTTCCAATTTTGTATTCCCAATTGATTCAATGCCCCTTCCTCTCAGAATCCTTTCCGGAATTGTTCCTGCAAAATACTTTCTTCTGATGCTGAGAACAATATTTCTGAAGGGGACAGGTTTTTCGGCCTACTATACAGAGTTCATTTTTCTGACAGTGTTCTGCTTCCTGGTACTGGCAGCTGCATCCAGAAATACACCGAAGAGGATTTTATGACGACTGCACTGCGAGCACTGATAAGAAAAGAACTGATTCAGACTTTGAGAGACAAAAAACTCAGAGTTGTTCTGTTTGTTCTTCCTGTCGTTCAGCTCATTATATTCGGCACCGCAATTTCGACGGATGTAAAAAAGACAAAAGTGTCTCTGTGCGACGAAGACAGGTCAAAGGCTTCCAGAGAAATTCACTCCATCCTGACTGCGGGAGACTATTTCGAAATCGCAGACATTTATGGAGACTGTAGAAAAGCAGAAAACTTATTATATGTAAACAAAGCAAAAATTCTTCTGGTCATTCCAGCAGGTTTTGAACGAAAGCTTCAGAAGGGCGAGAATTCTCCTCTTCAGGCAGTTCTTGACGGAAGCGACGGAAGTTCGGCAAGTACATCCCTTGGATATATGCTCAGAATGTTCATTGAGCATCAGTGGAAAACCTGGCAGAAAACTCCTGACATTAGATTCTATTCTGTCACTCCCCCTCCCCTTCCCAAACTGGAACTTCAGACAAGGGTCTATTTCAATCCGGAAATGGAGTCCAGATTTTTTCTTCTTCCGGGAATTATGACAATGATACTGACAATTATAGTAACTTTGCTTACTGCAATGGGAATCACAAGAGAAAAGGAAAGCGGCACATTCGATCAGCTGATTGTCTCTCCGATCAGAGGCTGGGAACTTATTTTAGGGAAGACACTCCCCTATCTGCTGATAGGACTGGCAGATCTTTTTCTTGTCACAGTGGTTTCCAGATATGTTTTTCAGCTTCAGATGAGCGGATCATTCTTCAGCTTC
>DAORDI010000197.1:7778-10643 GCA_035345895.1 Leptospiraceae bacterium | reverse complement strand
ACAGGCGGTCGTAGAGACGGATTACAATCCGTCTTTACAACGGATCGAAGACGTGGGGGGGGCAGGAAAACGGGTCATAGTGTCAGGTTTAGTACATTGCCGAAAGGATGTCAAGAAGTTCTGGATAAGTCGGGCAATCCTGCATTTTCAGTCCTTCTCAATTTGACAAATCGGAAAAATCAGGACTTGATTCCGGTCGGTGCAAAAAAAAACTAACCTTATGAAAGAGATACATTTGGAAGGTCATACAATCACTTATGAAGAGTTCGGTACTGGAAACGAAGAATTCGTATTTCTTCACGGATGGTGTTCCTGCAGAGTGATCTGGGATACTGTAATCGATGATTTTACTGTACTCGGGAAATGTTATACAATTGATCTGCCCGGACATTACCCCGGCATAGCACCTGCAGGTTTTCGAAAATTCACTTTCAGGGATGTTGTAGACCTGCAGGCTGCTGCAATTCGAAAAATGGTGAAAAACGAAAAGGTCACTCTGGTCGGCCATTCTGTCGGAGGCCTTGTAGCCATTGCTCTTTCCGTATATCATCCTGATCTTGTAGACAGGGTCGTTGCCATCTGTCCCGCACTCTCCGGTCCTGTGACCGGATTTTTTTATTTTCTGAAACTGGCAATGGATATGCACTGGGGTTTTCTTCTGGAAGGGGCCTGGAAGGTTTTCCATCTTCCTGAGACAATGGCTCAGTTTTTCAGTCTGGGAACATACGACCATGACAGATTTATGAAGCTTCCGGAAACACGAGAATTTCTGAATGATTACGGTGAAAACCTGGCCAAACTGGAGCCTTCCGTAATGGCATCCTACCTGCAGATGTTTGATGTGACTGATTTCAGACCGCAGCTCCCGAATGTAAATGTACCTGCACTGATTATCGCAACCAAACACGATAAGATCGTACCGGAAAAATACCATCATTATGCCGCTGCACATATTCCGGGAGCCGAACTCATACAGCTCAATAATTCCGGCCATGTTCCGACGATAGAAGAGAGAGATCTCTGCATTCCCGGCATTATTGAATGGCTGAAGAAAACAGATTCAGAAACGAAGTCTGAAAAAGAGATCTCAAATAAAAAAACTGTGGTCAGGAAAAAGGCATCTGCTCAGCATAATCGTTAGAAGATGTAAAAGCAGGGATTTTACGGGATTTTTAATCCCTTGAAGACTGTTGATATTCCAATATAAACCGGCAGCTGCGAAGTTAAGGCTGAGCAGTCACGAAAAAAAGACAGAAAAGGTCAAACATGGCTAAAGATAAAGAAGATTCATTGTTCAAGGAAATAGTTGCGGTATGCAAAAGAAGGGGATTTGTTTTTCCCGGTTCAGAAATTTACGGAGGACTTTCCAATTCCTTTGACTACGGTCCCTACGGTGTAGAGATACTGAACAATCTCCGAAGACTCTGGTGGGAGTATTTTGTTCACAGAAGAACTGATGTAGTGGGACTCGATTCCTCCATTCTGCTGAACCCGGCGGTTTGGGAAGCATCAGGACATGTGGGAAATTTCTCAGATCCTCTGATAGACTGCAAGTCCTGCAAGGTAAGATTTCGCGTGGATCATTTTCTGGAAGAGAAAAAGGGAGAGGGGTTTTCGAACGGCAAGACGCTGGCTGAGCTTCAGGAAGTTCTGAATCAGGAAGACTATGCCTGTCCTAAGTGCGGAACAAAGAAAAGCTTCACCGAGGCAAGAAATTTCAATCTTATGTTCAAGACTCAGCAGGGAGCCAATGAGGGAGGAACCGTAGACATCTATCTCAGACCGGAGACTGCTCAGGGGATTTTCATCAATTTCAAAAACGTATATACATCCTGCAGAAAAAGAATTCCGTTCGGAATCGCGCAGATCGGGAAATCATTCAGAAATGAGATCGTTGCAAGGCAGTTCGTATTCAGAACAAGAGAGTTTGAACAGATGGAAATGGAATATTTCTGCGAGCCTGGAACTCAGAAAGAATGGTTCAAGTTCTGGGTGAACTACTGTCACGAATTTCTTCAGAATGTAGTCGGAATTAAAAAAGAAAGCCTTCAGCTCAGGGAGCATTCCAAAGAGGAGCTTTCTTTCTACAGCGAGGGAACAACTGATATCGAATTCAAGTATCCTTTCGGCTGGGGAGAACTTTGGGGAATTGCATCTAGAACAGACTATGATCTGACTCAGCATGAAAAGTTTTCCGGTGAAGATATGAAATTCATAGATCAGGCAAATAATAAGAAATACATACCGTATGTAGTGGAACCTGCACTCGGACTGAACAGACTTTTCCTTGCAGTCATTTCCGATGCCTACGAAGAGGAAAAACTGACTGACGGTGAGGTGAGGACTGTGCTCCGTTTTGCCAACAGGGTGGCTCCGGTAAAAATCGGCGTATTCCCTCTGATGAAAAAAGACGGTCTGGATGAAAAAGCCAAGTCCATTTTTGACGATCTGAGAAATCACTGGATGTGCGAATATGACGACAGCGGCGCTATTGGAAAAAGATACAGAAGACAGGATGAACTCGGAACTCCGTACTGCATTACAGTCGATTATGACACTATGAAAGACGGAACAGTCACAGTGAGGGAGAGAGATTCTATGAATCAGCAGAGAATCGCAGCGGACAAGCTGAAGTCCTTTTTCATAGAAAGGATGTAAGATTATTGCAATGTTGAGGAAAAATTTTCTATTTTTCATTATACTGTATGTCAGCATTCCGGGATGTGTGAGTTTCACTGATCTCAAGAATCCGGGTCGGGATTCAGGAAAAATAAAGAATTATTTTCGAGACAGAGTAATGGATGCAAGAGACATCTTTACTGTTACAGGAACTTTCGGATTTGTGGGCGGAATCAAGGGGCAGAT
>DAORDI010000197.1:0-7678 GCA_035345895.1 Leptospiraceae bacterium | reverse complement strand
TTTCCTGATTGATATTTACGGGGATGATGTGTATCTGAACACCCGGTTCGTACAGAATTGAACTGAGGCTTCCTGTCCCGGAAGATGATAAAACAAATTATTATATTTATTTTATCAGTATTCATATCTTTCTGCTCTGCTGTTTTCGCTCAGTCTTCTGAAAAACCTCAGAGTGAAGAACCTAAAAAAGAGTTTGCAGTTTTTACTTCAGTGTACAATAATAATCAGGGACTTGGGACTCTTTACAGGTTCAGAAAGAACACTGCGGTATCTTTTCAGTTCTTTTTTAATACGGATCAGCAGAATAAAACAGTTCTGAATCAGGGGCCTTGCGATATGGTTTTATGCAGTTATGAAAAAAGAACATATGGCTTAAAAGTATTCTTGCATTGGAATTCATTCAGAAAAACAATCTTTTTTCATCTGTTCAGATGGGATACAGTCCCGGATACAGGCTTCAGTATACTGAAAACTTTAAGATGCCATACTATGATCGTCTGGGTGGATTCCCTAATGACGGAAATTACTATGAATATCAGTATAACAGACATCCAAGTCCTTTGATTGGAATTGGAGCAGGAAAGAAAATTTTCAGTCCTGAGGGATTTTATTTCAGTTTCGAAATAGGAGGCAGATATTTTTTAAACAGCAGCACTTCCGTTTATGCAAAACCAGCCGATTTTAATATTTTCCTGAATGCGGCACCTCCCTCTCCGATCGCAGTATACCTTGCAGAAAGAAAAATCCGGCGTAGAAGCAGTCATTATGAAATTTATTTCGGATTTCAAATAGGTGTTTTCTGAGCTGTAAAAAATTACTTCATAATCTCACTTATGAATTTTCTGTCTTTTTCTGAAGATTCCTTTCTTTCGAGAGCATCATGAATTTCTAATGCTTTTTTTCGAAAAAATACTGCTTCTTCCTTTTTGCCGAGACCTGCACAGCTTTCGGAGGAGAGCACATAGTCGTATGCAAGAAAGGAAGGCCAGGCATTTTTCCTGTCAATTGAGGCAGCCTTTTCTGAATAGTTCATCGCAGACTCATATTTTTTTTCGCGGAGTCTGATCTCAGAAAGAAAAGCATAGGAACTCGAAACTGTTCTTTCTCTTTCACTTCCGGAAGATTTTTCAAAATACTCTGCAGCGCGGGACCAGTCTTTTTTTTCGAAAAATGTCATCCCTGAAATATACCAGGTATCCATCATCTCTTCTTTCTCACCGGAAAGTTTTTCCGCTTCAGCAATGTATTTTTCTGTGCCTTCAAAATTTTTTCTCTTCATTTCCAGGAAAATAAGAAGATTCATTACTGATCTCAGGTAGATTTTACTGAGGGAGATACTGTCCTCGCGGGCTTTTGCAAGCCAGCTTTCTGCTTCACGGTAGTTTTCCTTTCTTATGAAGTACCTTGCCTTTTCCGTCCTGCATTTCAGAAGTCCTTCTTTTTCATCAATCAGTGCAAATTCCCTGCAGGCCCTGTCGAATTTATCGATGGATTTTTCCCAGTTTTTTCCGAGAAGCTGCTCTTTTCCGGACTGAAGAGTTTCAAAGGCTTTTTCCTTCCGTTCCTCAAATGCCGTTTTTTTGACTCCTCCTCCAAAGCACATGATATGCAGAAACAGCAGCAGTACAGTGAATATTTTCCAAGATTCTTTCATTGTCATACAGTATGCCTGCATATAATATTGACCTTTTCTGAAAATATTCTGATTGGCAGATAAAATCAGAAAAAAATTAATCTTCTTCAGCAGACGCAGTCCCTGGGAAAGGTATGTTATCATTATCTGCCGGAATCTCTCGGATCCATGTCAAAAAGAGGAGCAGAGGATTCTGTCTCTTCTTCCTTTCCTATCATCCTGATAAGAGGTCCTTTTCTTGCGGATTTCACAATCTTATTCACATTTTCAATTGTGGACTGTGTGTCCTGAATCGACTGCCTGATTTCCGGAGATGCCGATTTAATTTCTCCTGTGATCTGCGCCATATTAGATGTGATTCTTTTCACATTGTTCAATGCAGAAGAAATCCCGCTTTCCGGATTTCTGAAATCAGAACTGATGTTTTTCAGATTTCCTGTAATGACTTCCACATTGTTGAGGATATTTGCAATCTTTGTGTTCTGGTCATCCTGGTGCTGCTTTCTATATTCAGGAGAGGAGAGATAAGCCTTTATTGCAGGGTCATCATTCGAAGGTACATATGCCCAGTTGGGAAGAATGTCGCCGGTGTCCGAAGTGACCATATCCAGAATTTTTCCTCCAAGCAGGGAAGCTGATCCGATTTTTACAAAACTGAAGCCTTTCAGATGTTTTTTGAATTCAGGAAACATTTCAAATGTCACAGATATCTTTCCCTCTTCATTGAGAGATGCTTCTGTCACATTTCCTGCCGGTATTCCTTTGTACATGACTGGAGTTCCTGACGTTATTCCGTCCCCTCGGTCCAGAAGGGTGTAAAAATGAAGCTTGGATTCAAATATTCTCTTCTCTCTGATCATATAAAACAGCGCCGCTGTGAGTATAAGTGCTGCAGAGATCAGGAATATTCCCACTGCTCTCTGTATATAAGGGAGTTTCATCAGTCTTCCTCCAGTGAAAGAATTCTTTCTAGTTTTCCGTTCTCAGTGATATAACTTGTGAATTTTTCATCACTGAAAAGAACTTTTTTTCTGAAAAAGAATACAGCCGCAGTGCTGTCTGTATCAATCCTGTAATTGATGAGCCATTTCAGCATCTGCAGTGAGTCTTCATCCATCTTTTCGAGTGTATCGTCTGCGAGAATGAGTTTTGTCGTACTTTTCAGACCTGCAGCTGCAGTCAGAAGTTTTTTTTCTTCACTGTTCAGTCTGTCTGGTCTTAGCCCTGCTTTTGATTTCAGATTCAGTATCTCGAGCATATTTTCAGTTATGTCCTCTCTTTCTTCTTCTGAAACTGTTCTGTCAAACCGAAGGGGCAGTTCAAGATTTTCCCGGACAGTCAGATTTGCCAGAGGAGAGAGTGTTCCTGAAATAACGGATATAATTTTCCTTTTTTCAAAATACTCCGTATTGATAAAATATTTTACTTCCTCATCCTGAAGGAAAATTTTTCCTTTAACAGGTTCAGCCTGTCCAGATAAAATCTGAAGGAGAAGTTTTCTTTCGGACAGAGTTCCTCTGATGATCACTTTTTCACCTTCCCGAACCGTGATGTTGAAGTTTTCAAATACAGCCCCGTCCATAACTGAATTCAGCGAAACATTCTCTGCTCTAAACAGGCTCACAGATAAAGTACCGCCGCAAAAAAAATATCAATCAGTATAACATACAGAATTGTGCTGACCACCGTTCTTGAAGCAGCCTGGGGAATTTCTGTAGGGGAGCTTTTGACTTTCAGGGCTTCCCTGATGGAGATGACTGAAATTGCAGATGCAAGAAAGCAGCTTTTCAGAATCAGTCCAAGAATATCAGCCCATGTGAGCCTGTTGAAAAATGCTGCAAGAAGGTAGGGCAGACTCACAAAAGTGATGGCACGTGCCATCAGGAACCCTCCGAAAATTGCAGTTGCAGTGAATATAATCTGCAGTCCGAGCATTGAGTAAATCATTCCGTAGAATCTGGGAGCAAACAGATAGGATGCAGGATTGATCCCTGATGCCAGCAGATGAGCAAACTGACCGCTTACCTTCATCTCTGAAATTTCTGCAGTGACAGCAGTGGCACTTCGTCCAATGATGATCAGACTGACAGCGAGAGGACCGAACTCTCTCACTACTGCCAGAACAAGAATATTTCCGAGCATACTTTCTGCACCGACCTTAGGAAGCTGACTTGTAGTCTGAATAATGATGATTCCTCCTGCAAGAAGCGAAACAATCATAATCGGTCTGACCGCCTGCACGCCAGTAAAATAAATCTGTTTTACAAGGGACTCAAAAATGATCTTCCTGGCTTCAGTTCCTTCGTACAGCGGGGAAAATCCGGCTGCAAAATAAAGTCCTCCGAATTCTCCGACATCATGCAATAGCATTAAAATGTATTTACCGATTCTTTCTGTAAAAGTCCAGGGGTTCATTTTAATCAGGAACGTAAATTCTGATTTTAGGAAATTTTTTAAACTGCTTCAGTACTTTCTTGGAAAGGTCGGATCTCATATTTCTTTTTTCATGCACTCTGACAAGATATCTGAGCGAAAGACGGATCACATGTTCTTCGATGACAGTGTATGTGATCGGTGAGGTTTTTCCGATTTTGAGAAGGTAATGCTCTGAGAGTTTTCTGACCTTTTCCTGAAGTTCCTCATGATTGACATGCTGCGTAAATACTTCATACAGGATGGAATTGCATACAGTTTCTGCCTTCTCCCAGTCAGAATCCACTGTGATGCTGATTTTCAGTTCATCCCAGACATAGTCCATTTCGGATCTGGAAATGAGGATTTTTTCTGAAATGACTTTATGGTTCGGAATATGCACCAGTCTGTTCGTGGACTGTTCGTTGTTTTCATCATGGCTGAGTTCCACTAGAGTAAAACGCATCATCCCTATGTTTACCACATCTCCCTTCGTTCCCTGAATTTCTATCCTGTCGCCGACAGTGAATCCTGAATTGCTGTGAATAAAAAACCAGCCTATGAAATTCAGAGTCACGTCCTTCATTGAAAGAATGATGCCCGCCCCGGTAAATCCCAGAATTGTAGGAAGGTAGGCTATCCGGCTGTAAAAAAGGGGAATGGTTGCAAGGAGCGCGAACACAAAAAAGACGTATCTTGCAGTCTTTCTTCTCTTGTATATTGCAGCTGTATCTGATTTTTTGTCGTAAAACTCAAATACTTTCAGAATCAGATTGTAAAGAAGTGTCAGTAAAAGAAGTACATAAAGATATATGATGAAATCATCACTGAATTCTCTTTTCTGCTTTCCAAGTATGTAAAAGAAACTAAATTTTTCCAGATTCAATGTCAGAGATCAGTATTCCTGTTCTGATCTTGTCGATCCTAAAAGTTCATCAGGAATCTCTTCAATCGTTTCACCGATCTGAATAGCAAGCCTGTTCCCAAGTCTTCCCGGAAGTGCCTTGAACTTGTTTCTCTCACCGATCTTGATGTTCATATCGGAACGAAGAGGGGTGTTTTCCAGTTTAATCACATCTCCCAGCTGAAGATTCATCAGATCGAGGAAGCTGATTTCCACAGAACCGACCTCAGCAACCACTGGAATTGTCACTTTATCAAGACGTTCCTGGATGACTGCTTTGTTTTCATCCGTTTCTCCACGGCGGATAGACGAATACCAGTACTGTGCTGACAGTTTATTGATGATAGGTTCAATTGTGATGTAGGGAATACAAAGGTTTGTCATTCCTTCTACATCTCCCACCTTTGTTTCCAGAGTGATGAGAACCACCATATCGTTTGGAGGCACAACCTGAGCGAACTGAGGATTTGTTTCAATGTTCCCAAGTCTGGGACGCAGATCAATGACTGTGGACCAGGATTCCCTGAGGTTTCCCAGAATTCTTACAATGATTCCTTCCATAACGGACATTTCAATATCGGAAAGCTCTCTGCTGATTTTTGCAGATTCCCCTTTCCCTCCGAAAAGTCTGTCAATGATAGTAAACGAAATGGATGGATCAATTTCTAAAATGGCAGATCCTTTCAGAGGATCCATATTGATGACTGCAAGAGTAGTAGGGTTGGGAATCGACCGAATGAATTCTTCATAAGTCAGCTGATCCACTGAAGCCACATGCACACCGACTAGGGCCCGGAGCTGTGCAGAAAGTCCAGTCGTTGCAAGACGCGCAAATGTTTCATGCATCATCTGAAGAGTTCTGATCTGATCTTTTGAAAATTTATCAGGTCTTTTGAAATCGTATATTTTGACCTTTTTCTGCTCTCCTACCGCAGAATATTCTTCTTCATTGACTTCACCGCTCGATATTGCATTTAACAGAGCATCGATTTCATCCTGTGATAAAATTTCTGTCATCTTCTTACCTTGACTATCACGTTGGTTATTTTCCAGATTCGGGAGTAACCCTCGTCTGCTTTTCTCAAAGTGTATATATATTCATATTTTGCCGGACTTCTGCCCATCTCTCTTTCCGCATTGACATGGACCTTTACCAGAGAAGCTGAGACGAAGTTTTTTTCAGTGACCTTATAATAAGACAGTTTTCCCGCTTTTTCCTCTTTCAGAAACCGTTTAAACTCTTCAGTGATTTCTTCTTTTCCGGAGGCATCGGCCTCAGCATATTCCTTGGAAAAATTCGGATACGAATTGATAAACTGATCAAAATGAATGTATTTAAAATAGTTTGTCCAGTTTTTTTTCATTTCCGCAGACAGAAATAAATGTACAATTTCTTCAGGAGTCACATCTGAATCTTTGACCGATTCGGTTTCATATTTTTTATGTCTGTGTTCCTTTCTTCTGTTTTCCAGGAAAAAAATTCCTTTGTTTTCAGTTCTGAGGAAATGATTGGAATCTTCTACTGAATTTGGATAAAAATAACCGGTCACATAGTAGGACTTCCCAGGGTTGAATTCAAAATACTCGCTCAGATTGATCCTTCTGGTAAATGATTCACCTTTATGAATGATGATTTCTTTCACCGAATCCCCCACAAGATTGACAGTGGCATTTCTGCGTTTCAGCACCTTGTCTTCCATCAGATGTCTGTCTTTCAGAGAAAGTGAAGTATCATTTTCATCTGTTACTGCAAATTGAAATGTCTTGATTTCAGGCATTGCAGGATAAAACCGTATGACTTCATTTCCATAGTTTCGGATAGTCACATCAGCCCAGATTTCTTCTCCAGGAAGATAGCTCATCTTGCTGAGTTTAAGGTGAACCTTGCCCTGCAGACCGATAAAGTTCTCTGAGGAATTTCCCCTGGCATCAAATTCCGGATAGGCCAGAAGCGTGCCAAAGGCAGACAGAATGACAGATATCAGACGGAACATATAATTAAATCATCGGAAACAAAAAGTAAAATCCATACTACATTTTCTTCTCAGCATCTTCGATGATATAATTTGCAATTCTCACCAGTCTGCGAAGAATCCCCTTGTTTTTCTTGTACTGAAAATATACATCCAGAAGACCTACTATATGAGGCTGAACCTGATTGGCTGATCTGGCAGTAATCTTGTAATTCAGAAGATCTCTGTCAATTCCGCCCGGCCTGATCCCTATTTCAGCCATATGTCTGGCAAGTTCCTTGACTACACCCTCATCTGCTTTGAAATGTGCTTCATAGAAGGATTCGATTTTCAGAATAAAATCAGTAAGTGTCTTTTTGATCTTTGCTTCGTCTTCAGTAGGGCGTCCCTTGGATGTCAGTTTATTTATAGTATCGTATCTGCTGATTGCATCCTCATAGGAAAGATTGATCTCTTCCTTTTCCGACTGAATGTATCTGAGCAGAGTGACTATTTTCATAAAAGAATCGGGAAAAATTCTCGATTTGTCCATTTCAATCAGAATCGCATCTTTCAGTTTCAGATCTTCCGGTATCTTTCCTATTGCTTCCTGGGCTGCAGAAATGGAATCGGTCTGAGTCAGTGAGGATATGATATTCAGAGCCTGAAGATAAGACTCTTCTTTTGTAATCAGTTCTGCCATTTTTACCGCCTGTCCACAATCGTAATCTTTGTAATTTTTGTACCGCCGTTTCCTGAAGCAATGATTTTAACGAG
>DAORDI010000196.1:0-10672 GCA_035345895.1 Leptospiraceae bacterium | reverse complement strand
ATTGATTTTCATTGCACAGAAAAACTGTGACAGACAGATTATCAACACAGGAAAAACTTTAGGCGGTTTCAGTGAGGAGATTCAGGAATGGCTCGGCAATGACTGGATTCCGCGTGCAGTAAAGGCAGGAATGAAATACGTTGCCACTGTCACACCTAAGAATGCAATGGCACAGCTTTCCAATGACTACTGGCAGGAAGTGAGCACCGACATTGGATTTGTCACAATCAATGTGACCTCACACGAGGACGGCCAGGAATGGCTGAAGAAGTTTCCTCTTAAGACCTGAATTCATTCGGCACTCCATTCATTTTCTATCTGGTTTTCTGAATAGGTTTTCTGCAGTTCCAGGTTGGCCTTCCCTGTATATTTCCGGACACCTGAGTTGGATGCCCTCCAGGCCTTGGCTTTTTCCTGGTATCTTTCTTTTCTCAAAACCGTATGGGGGTGACTCTGGAAATATTCTGTAATGATATTTGCAGATCTGGTCTCTTTTCCAAGATGAGACTCTGCCAGCTTTTCAAATGCTTTTCCTTCTCCTGCTGGATGATAGTCCGATGAGAGAAGAAGGCTGAATGCATATTCATCCGCCTCTTCCTCCTGATTCTTATTATAAGAAGACTTAACAATAATGCCGAATGCAAGATCTGCCAGTTTTCCCAGGGTCTCTGATCCGATCTTCTGGGTCAGAAGCTGAAACCGCACATTTTCCAGACAGTGGCTTTTTTCCACATGTCCGATTTCATGGCCTAGAATGGAAACAAGTTCCGATTCTGATTCCAGTATTTGAAGGAGTCCAGTCGTGACAAAAAGTACTCCTCCCGGCATCGCAAATGCATTCGGCACTCCTGAATCCATCAGGAATACAGTATAGTCAAAAGGTTTGCTTTTCGTTTTAGTAAGATCCTTTATCAAAGTGTTCAGATAAATGTATCTGGGATCAGATTTGTCTGCACCTGATTCGTACCTGCTCCGAATTGCATCTCCGTATTCCTTTTCGTCCAGTGCACTGACAGGAATTACCTTGGTGAGAGCCTTGCTTCCGAGCTGGACAGGTTTTCCTATCAGCTGCCAGAACGGAGCCAGAGTGGAGTCCATTTCTGTTTTCTTTTCCTGAACTGACAGTGCAGCAATCAGTCCTATCCCGAAGCATAAAATTAAAACAAAATACAGTCTGCCGTTTTTCATTCCAGTCTGTCCTTATATTTATTATATAAACTGTTCATTATCAAGAGTATGATTCCGGTTCCTACAAATACAAATGCTCTTGTCAGTGCTCCTGTCGATGAAAGGTCGTGAAATATCAGACGGAATATGCAGAAGAAAAGTATTCCCAGACTTGCATAACGGAAATGTTGTTCCTTTACAAGCAGACTGAACGCGAAGACTGCAAATGCAAATACGACCCATAGAAGTGTGAGAATCGCTCCTGATGCAGACCAGTATAAGAACAGAAAGACTGCAGCAAAAAAAGGATAGAATGCAAGCGAGAAAACTCTGTTCTGTGCGAGAACAGATACTCTGTCTGCTTTGGAAAGGTATCCTGGATACTTGATTTCCTTCTGTCTAAAACTGCCGTAAAGCAGATAGAGATAGGGAAAAGTAAGTGCGATTGCCGCCAATGCAGGTATCCATTTGCTGTTCTGCCAAAGCCCTCCTGGATTGTCCTCACTCGAAGAAATGAATGCGATGTAAAAACAGTTCACTGCCTGAATGATGAGAGAATACTGAGCAAACCTGCTCAGATCCATAATCTTCACATTTGAAATAAGATAACAGACAAGAGCAAGAGCAGCCCAGTAAGGAGGACTCCAGTGTTCCGGAAGAACTGTCAGTCCTGCCAGCACAAAGAACAGCAGGGACAGCTCTGCAAAAAAGGGCTGTATATTTTCATTATAAAATGAATATATGGAGCTTTTTCTGAAAAGAATAAAAATGAATGCAGAAAGTGCGAAAATCTCTATCCAGAAACGCACTGGGAAAATCCAAAGATACGCACCTGACTGCAGATGGATGAGGAGATGTCTGTAAAGAAAAACTGCACTGAATATCAGACTGTTTATTATCAGATGTTTTGAAGAACCGGAATCTTCAATAAAGCCAGTCAGGGAAGAGTTCTCAGAAAATTCAGTCAGTATAAGTGAAATCAGAAGGGCAGAAACACCGGTAAGAAAAGGGGAAACACCTGCAGTGAAAAAATGAATACTGAGAAGCAGATGTGTGTTGAATATATAGAGAAACGGAATGGAAAACTTTCTGTCGAATTCCCTGATATAAGAAAACTTCATCAGAAAAAATATGCTGAAAAAATGAGGAGCCGTTTCTGAAAGAAAATCCAGAGGTTTTTCCGATCCAAAGGACTTCATATCATTCCATGAATCGGTCAGTGAGATGATAAACAGAAACAAGAGCCCTGCCCCAATACCGGGACTCTGGATTCTGTTTCTGTAAAAACCAATTCCGCAAATGAGTGCTGCGAAAGCCGCCGGTGCGTAAATCTGTCTGTCTATGTAAGCATAGAGCGACAGGAACGATACTGCAAAGATAAATCCGGGAATTTCTGAAATCCAGTACAGGATTCTGTTTTCATTTAAAAAATCAGTTCCGATTTTTTTTGAATAATGATAGTATATCCCTTCGAGGAAAACAAATACAGTGAATGCGGAAAGATTCAGAATGTCCCTGAAATCCAGATTTGCGGCTCGTTCCTGGTTCAGGATTACTATTACAGCCATTGTTCCTTGAAACACAGATAATAAAAGAACAGATGATCCTGCAAGTATCGGAGATTTTTCATGTATGTTCCAGAGAGCAAAAATCATTGCCTGCACTCCTGAAAGAAGAATCAGCACAAAGATCGGAATATCCCATTTTTCCAGTCCGAAAATCCCTATAAGAATCAGTGCCTCGGCAGCCCACATATCACATACATAAAGCCATCTGATATTTCTTCTTTTTGCTGTCTGAGAGAGAACAAAAGCCCCCGCTCCCACTGCAAGAATGTAAATCGGCGTCCATTGACTCCCTGTGGAATATGCCAGCAGACTGATTCCCAGAAAAATCCAGGAACTGATATGAGTGAGAAGAGCTGTGCGCGGAAGTTTCTCCTCCGAGTAAAATGCTTCTATGTAATGAACATATAATGCGTTTATATACACAGAGCTGACCAGAATGATTCCGGAGATTCTGAGAAATGCATCAGACTTCACTGCGGATTCTCTCTCCGAATAATTGTAGATGTGAAAGCAGAAATAGGAAAATGCAGTGAGAAAAAGATGCCAGTCCCATCGGACAGCATAATTTTTGCGGACAGCAAGTAATGTCACTGCGGAAGCTATGAACAGAATGACAAGATTCTGCGGAGCGGAAGCCAGTCCGATGAATGTGAGAGCGATATGAAGGCTGGCATACGTTTCCTTGTTCCTGGAATACCCTGCATACAGGTTTACTCCGAGTCCAAGCAGAATAAACGGGATGGAAAAAAGAGGGTCCTCAATAAACTTGATTCCCGAAATTCCGTAACTGCCGATGCAGGCGATCAGGAAAATGACTGCGGAAGTGCTGAAAAGGATATCGGAAAGTTTTTCCCAGGACTCATCCTTCCTTTTAATATATCCCGAAATCCAGTATACTGAACCTGCGAATCCACTGATAATCAAAAACCTTACGAATGGGGGAACAATGATGAACGCCACGGCGGCCAGAAATCCTACACCGAGAACAAGGATGACTGCTCCAAGTATCCCTGTCCAGTTTTCCAGAAGAGATTTTTCCGTTTTCTGCCACCAGCTTCTTTCTTTTTTTTCAGTGACAGCATCTTGAATCTCTTCAGAAGCCCGTATTTCCATTTTTTCATCGGATATGACTGTGCTGTCCAGTGTGATTTTTTCTTCTTTTGCAGTATATGCAGCAGACGGTATTTCTTCTTTCTTCTCTTCAGATTCAGTGAGAGGTTTCGATATCTCGGCTGGTTTTTCCTGAACATAGATTTCTGCGGAATGGACCGGGAGAGACTGAAGGTCATTCAGTTTTTTTTCCATCGAAGCCATTCTCAGGTTTGATTTATGCAGATCCTCCTTCAGTGCGGAATTTCTTCTCCAGAGAACAATCAGTACAATATAGGAAACAAACAGAAAGAATTCTACCATAGCGAGGTATAGTAAATCGGGAAGGAAAGGAATTACAAGTAAATTTTTTGTCCCTTATTCATGATAACCTTTCTTTGTGAGTCTTTTGGATATCCACCAGTAATTTCCGCAGGGATCAATAATGCCTGACTGTCTGTCTCCATAAGGCATATTGTCCGGTTCGAACTCCACCATTGCTCCGTTTTCGACAGCTCTTCTGTGAACAGTTTCTACATCATCAACAAAAAGATACAATGCTGTTCTCATCCCTTTAAAATGTTCTCCCGACTGGCTGATCATAAAGCAGGTATCTCCAATCTGAAGAATGCAGTTTGCGGTATCACCGTTCTTAGGATTGACTGTACGGTTTATTTCCTTTGCAGAAAATGCCTTTTTTAAAAAGTCAATTAAAAGCTCGGGTCGGTCGGCAAAGAGATAGGGCGTGACTGTATGAAATCCGTCAGGTCTGAATGTCTGAAAAAGATTGTCCATATTCAATAAGCTATCGGCCGATGAAGATATATTGATAATCTAAAGTTTTATCATCAACGGAGACCTTGAATCCGGCTTGTTCCAGTTCGTTTACAGTTTTTTCCCTGGAAATTCTCATAGATTCAGGCGGACTGTTAATCGGAAGATTTCCTTCCTTGAAGTCAATAATGCATATAAATCCATTTTTTTTCAGTGCTTTTTTAATTTCAGAAAAATACTTCACTCTGTCTTCAATATGGTGATACACATTCACGGATATCAGAATGTCTGTTTCATCAGGTTTCAGCTCTGCACCGGTATAGGGAATTTTTCTGACTGACAGACTGCTCTTTTTCGGATGAGATTCTGCTTTCTTCTGAATAAACTGCAGAAATCTTTCATCTGCATCAAGTGCTGTCACCTTTGCATTCGCATCCAGAATCCGAAATGTAAAATAACCAGTGCCTGCGCCAAGATCCGCAACATTCAGACCGGAAAGAGATCCGGATCTGCTTTCCCTGCCAAGCAGTCTGACGACTTCATCCGGTTTCTGCCATTTTGTTCTTCCAGTACTTTCGAAGGATGCAGAAAGTCTTTCAAATGAAGACTGATTCATATGCTCATTTGCTGAACCGTGATGATGTCTGTGTGATTGAGAACAGCGGAATAATGATATACCGATAAGAATATAAACGATTATATGTCCTTTTATTGTCTGAAATCTTTTCATCTGTAACCTTCATTATTTTTCTTCTGGATCATAACAGTCCATATGCCCCGAATCTGATTTTCGGAATAGCCTACAGCCTTGTCTTCCGGATAAATTTTCAATATGTTTTCGTATACACTGGAATGGATATCAGTGTCTTTTTTTCCATGACACTGCATACACATCTGGTTTGTTTCAATTGGAAAATAACCGATGAATTCAGTTTCAGTTTCTCTGAAGGCAGGAGTGAGTTTTTCCTTTTTTTCAAGCTGTGTTTTAAAGTTTTTAATGACTGTTAATTCTTCGTCATTTGCAAGATTTGACTGGTTTCTCGGTCTGTCCGAAACCCTCTTCAAGCGGACATTGTACTGTTTTGACATTTCCTCCGTAAGAGCCAGTGCTTTTTCACTGCAGAAACTGACTGCATATGCGGCTCCCTTGGAAGAAATGGCATTCAGAAGATTTTTCCCCAGTTCCGCCTTTGCTTTGCCCACTGCCTGTGAGGCAATTTCCTGGGGATTCAGGCCCTTTTCGGGATGTTTTTTTTCTGCATCATTATTTTCCTGTCTGTTGCAGTATAATGTAATTATAAGAAAGAGTGCTGCAGTGTAGGTGTTTTTTTTCATAATTTCCTCTGACAGTATAATTAATGCAGTCACACTGTATGCAAATGTTCTTCAAAAGTAATGATGCTTTTTTTCTTTATTCTGAATCGAGGATTTTTTTTCAATTTCAAATTCTTCTGTAAATTTCAAATTGAGATTAATTGGATTTGTACAAATTTCTCATTTGTTTTTAACCTGTTTAAACGGTCTCCTTGCATCAGTTTTTCAGATTGAGTTATGCACTTTTTTGAATCCTTCTCCAGGCTGTCTAAGCTTCAGTCTTCTTTGCTTGGCGGAAAACGCTGATTTTCAACTGTATATAAGGCTTTTACTGCACAGAGAGGAGATTTTAAAGGGAGTTTTAATCATCTGTCTGTTGATTTTCGCTGACTGAAATCAAAAATCCGCCCAAATGTGAGGAAATTCAGACAGCTCTTCTGCAGTACATTGTCTTTTTCCGGGATGATATTGAGTTTTATTATAAACCTCTTGAGATATCAGTTCTGAAGCGGGTGCTGAAAATCACTGCTCTCCAGAGATTATTTTATCGGAATAAAATTTTTTTCCTATGTTTCATTACGATTCTTTTTTACTCTGACATTATCATTTAAAATTAAACTTTTAAGTTTTCATTATTCCAGTCATCTTCATATTCTCTCTGTTTTTCTTTCAGACATCAGCCTGACAGAGATATTTTGAGGACATCTTCCCCTGCATATTTTCTCTGCATCGTAAAACTTTCAAACCCAAAGGATTCCAGTATGGATCATCTCCCAAAATCTTCTTTGAGCAGGGTTGCTTTCATCGGCAATTATCTGCCCCGCAGATGCGGAATTGCCACCTTCACGACTGATTTGTGCGAGGCAATAGCCGATGTATATCCCAAAACGACATGCATTGCAATTCCTGTCAATGATACAGAGACAGGGTATGCTTATCCTCCCAAGGTCAGATTTGAACTCGAAGAAAGAGATATTGAATCATATCATAGAAGTGCTGAGTTTCGGTCTGCTCTCTCCGAACAAAGGCATTGAGAATGTCATCTCTGCTCTTCCCAGGATTCTGAAAAAACATCCTAATGCAGTGTATATTATTCTCGGTGTCGCTCACCCGCACGTTGTCCGAAATGAAGGAGAGACTTACAGGCTCTCACTGCAGTGGCTTGCTCATGAAAAACATGTAGAAAGTAATGTAATTTTCTATAACAGATTTGTCAGAACTGAAGAGCTGATAGAATTTATCGGTGCAGCGGATATTTACATCACGCCGTATCTGAACTCTGCTCAGAGACATACAATGAGAAAACGAGCCTATCTGTATGGACGATCTATGATCTGGCTTTGCTGTCAAATCATACGTATCTTAAATACGATTCAGCTTTGGCTGTATCGTTTTTTGAGTGCAATAAATTTGGATTCAAAAACTGATTTGTCCTGAATCCTGATGGCATCCTGAGTTCTTTGAATGTTTTTGTCTGACATAATTTCTTTCAAAATATCGGAAGAATCATCAACAAAAACAATATTCGCCATTTGTTTAAGCTCTTCAAATGAAATTTGGAAGGTAAAACTTTTTTGAGAACTCTTCTGTTCATCATTTGCGATCTCATCTGCTATCAGGATATTTAACTGTGCATACAGTTTCAGATTTAAATCGTTCAATTGCATAATAAATACTCTCTGACTTCCTTTCCATAATCTTCGAGCTATAATTTGCAGGATTTTGACTAAAATATCATCTTCTGTTTCCAGCAGAGTATCTGCAGAATATTTTCTAAGTACTGTTTCCTCATGAGCGACAGCTGTAGCAGCTCTTGCCTGCTTATTTAAAATTGCCATCTCTCCGAATATTTCTCCCCTGTCTAACAGACCCAGAATCATTTCTTTATTATCAACGACTTTTGAAATTTTAATCCTGCCCTTGACAACGAGGTAGAAATAGTCATTCGGCTCACCTTCTGCAAATATAATGCTTCCTTTCGGATAAACTGTGCCTGAACCGTCAATATATTCTTTGTAAGAAGGAAACTCGTAACCTGGTCGGATTTTTTTCAGTAAATCTTCTGCTTCCTTGAGTATTTCCGGATTTTTGGGAGTTGAAAACTCACAGGTAAGATATTTCTTCAGAGCGAAGGCAGATAATTCCCGTTCATTCATCATTTCAAATTCTTTAGACATCTTGAATAATTTCTCCGGGCTGGCCTTCAGCTCAAGTGAATTCGGTTCCAGCTTTTCCAGAAAAGTTCGCAATTTGCTGGAGCTGATAGTGATGAATTTTAAGAATACATCTTTATTGGAACGCAGATATTCTATGAAGCTGTCGATAGTCAGACGGATAACTACACAATCGACACTGGCAATCAATGTACTGTCATGAGGATTTCTAGTCAAAGCAGAAACAAATCCAAAGGTATCCCCCGCGACATATTTGTGGAGATTCATTGAAGAAAACTTAATATAGGATTGAATCGCTATTTCCCCGGATTTTAAGATATAGATATATCCGGGATTGGGCGTATTCTCCATATAAATAATAGACCCTTTCGGAAAATTTAAAACAGTTTTAGATGACATGACAGGAAATACTTAACGGCTATTGTTTTACTTCTTGATTATTTAAACAACCAATTTTTAGAATTTTAAGAACAGTCATGCAAAATAATTTCAATGAATGATCTGATGCAGCTGAGGCTGCCGATCAAATTAATCGACCTGCCGACTTCCTAGGGTGAGCACCCGGGAACTGACTGACACATTCCTTGCAGGACTGCAGCAGATTTCGTATGTATTCAGTCTTACAGTATAAGGCACATATTTACACTATATAAAAAATTTATATGGTGTGTGTTAAGTTATGATCTCTGTCATCAAAAATATGGTGCTGAAGAATCTTGCTTTTCTCTTGAATAATCTGGATATCGATTCATTTGAATAACGTAATAATCAGAAATTAGATAGTATAGATTTTTACTTTCTCTGCTTTGCCTTTTAAATCAGCTTCACCTATGAATTCTCCTTTTTTTAAAAGTCTGTATGTGCTCTCTGAAAAAAGGATTTTCTGTTTGTAATTTTTCGTAATACTTTCAATTCGCGATGCAATGTTTACCGTATCACCTATTACGGTAAATTCTTTTCTATTTTCCGCTCCGATATTTCCCATAATAACTTTTCCGCTGTTAATTCCAATTCCAATTTGAAATACAGGCTCATTTTTAAGTTCCTGCAGTATATTATGGGCTTCCAATCTTGCAAGCATTTCCTGCCCCGCACTCACAGCTCTCTCAGCATGATCCTCAAGTCTTTTAGGAGCACCGAACACCGCCATAATCGCATCACCGATAAATTTATCTACAATACCTCCATGTACACCGATTGCCCTTACCATTTCAGTAAAATACTGATTCAGAAGTTCCACTATTTTAGCAGGAGAATTCTGCTCCGACAGAGAAGTAAAATTTCTTATATCGCAGAATAGAACTGTTACTTCGACCTCCTGTCCCTCGAAAGAAATTCCGCCTCGGAGTATTTCGTCCCTAATTTCTTCCGATACATATTTTCCGAATTCACTTTTAATTTGATCCCTTTCAAGAAGGCCTTCCGTCATCAGGTTGAACCCTTTCCCTAGTACAGCAGTTTCATCAGTAGAAGTAATATGCACCTTTGCAGAAATATCGCCCGATTCAACCTTTTTCATAGAAGCTATTAATTCCTGGAGCGGATTTGTGATCGTTTTTGAAAGATAGTGAGCCCCTACAGTATTGTAGAATGCAGCGATGAGCGTAATTGCCAGCAATTGCATAATATGCCTGTCATGAATAAAATTAGATTCGCCATGACTCATTTCTTTCATATTTGCCAGCGAAAGAAACATCATCAGCAGAATAAATAGGGAGGACATAAAAATCATTGTAAATAAAATTTTCTTTCGAATTCCCAACCCGATTGTTTCCGAATCGATATCAATTTCTAGAACACGCATATCGTTTCTGGACATTACTTCTACTAAAAAATAGACAAAAATTGATATTACCGGATTGGATAGAACAGAAACTCCCAATGAAATAATAATAGAAGAATCCAAATCCATCCTTCCCGAATAATATGAAATGACCCCATTGTAAATACCCGACACAACCCAAATCCAAAAATTCAATAGAGCAGAAAACCTGGGTCTATTTTTTAACCTTTCTCTTGCCTGCGTCAGAGTTTCACGGTTAATCGGCAGATGGTTTTTTGTATTATAGATTGCAATTGTAATAGGTTTTTCCTGATGTAAATAAATCCAGAATGATAACGGAATAGCCCAGATTAGAGTAAACCAGGTTATAGGGAGCATCATTTTGATATCATAATTTGGAATAGCGAAACTGAAAAAAAATAGATTCACTAAAATCCCGATAATGTTAAGCCAAATTAGGGAAATAAAAATATTGTATCTGGAATTCTTACGGATTATTGATCGAATCTGCTGGATTTTTGCAAACATATTACTTTAATCTATTTGTTAGCTGGAAAAGTCCTCTCTAAAAATAATCATCCTAACCCTTCGACTTTAAACTCACATATGTGCAAGATGAATTCAATCATTTCTGATCCAGAGAAAATAGAATTCTGTGATGAGATACTGAGCAGTCCTAAACATAACCTCTTCCCGGCATTCATAAAAATCACTTGAAAGGATTAAAACAGTTTTTAATCTGCCTGTATGAAATTTTTGATGCTTTTTATTATTTTGAGCGTTTCTGTCTCTGCCAAACCCGC
>DAORDI010000195.1:0-10765 GCA_035345895.1 Leptospiraceae bacterium | reverse complement strand
CCATACGGTTGCCGGAACCGTCTTCTATTTCACTTCCAACTGTAACAGAATAAACTCTGTTCGAAAGGAGCTGCAGCTTTGGGGTAAAATAAATTTTATCTGACTGCACCTTGATTGTCCCTTCCAGAACTGATCCGTTTTCCTTGACATAGAAACGAAGACTGTTCACAGAAGAAGACAAAATCGGCTCACTGAAGTTCACCTGAATCGTACTGTCCAAGGCAACTTCTGTCCCTCCAGAAAACGGAACAGTACCAATGACTGACGGAGGAGTGGAGTCGAATGTATCCGCACTTGATACAGCAAGGCTGGAGGGTCGATTAAAAAACATACCAAGCAAGGAAGTATTCTTACGGTCAGAAGGATGATTCGGCTTCTTCTTTAAGAGAAGCGGACCGCAGTTTAATGTAATTATCATTAGAAACAGTGCTGATCTCTTCATTTTACATTTCCCGCATTGTCAAATTTCATAAGGAATATATCAGTCCCCCCAAAAAAGGACTGCCCGTTCAAACTGGATACTGTCTCTCCCGTCAAATAAACATTCCCGGCTGAATCTACAGCAAGTGACCTTCCTGCATCATTGGCAGAAGAACCTATAATCATAGTGTTTAGAATATTTCCAGATGTATCCATTTCCATATAGAAAATATCCTTTGCACCGCCTACAGACAGGGAAGTATCAGTTATTCCCGTCAGATACAATTTTCCCGCCATATATTTCATATTCCGAACGCTCATTGCGGAATTCAGTGTCTGGGTCCACACAACGGTCGAACCAGCATACTTTACAACCTTGTTCTCGTATGCAATGTACGAATTTTCCGAGTTATCGACAGCAAATCCATAGATCTGATTGCCCGAAGAAACATATGCTACACCAGTGCCGAGACTAAATCCATTGCCTGTCAAATTTGAACCATCACTAGGGCTTCTGGCAGAAATCCCCAAAGAATCCTGAAAATAATAAGACTTATAACAACTACCGACTGCATAATAATAAAGCCAGGAATTAATACCGCTAGCATAGATTTTTGCATTCTCTGCAACTATTTTAGAGGTTCCATATTGATAAGTACTTTTATATGACGGATAGCAGGCCATCGGATCATATAAAAAATTACTACCTTCACCTGTAGACTCAATCAGATCAGTAAACAGCAAATTTGAATTCTTGTCGATTTTTGAAATAATTCTTTGTTGCTGACAGCTGAAAAAACACCACCTACTGGTATAAATGTAATAGATGCCGCTTGAATCCACAGCGAAATCTCTATTATAATAATAAACACTTATAGAATAGTTCCATACCTCATTTCCGTTCAGGTCCAGTTTTTTTAAGGAATTGTCTGTAAGCACGTACAGGTTTCCAGTGTCATAAATGACCTTTGAAATATATCCGGCATCATTATACAGCCTAGTCCAGACTGGATTTCCGTATTTATCATATTTCTTTACAAAACCAGTCCACCCACCGTTTCCGGTCTGACCGTCCAGATTTCCGTTCGTTGCCCCCACAATGTACACATTTCCGGAATCATCCAGTGTAATATCGTAAACATTTTCATTTCCTCCGGTTCCCGATATTTGAGTGGAAAAATACTTTGTGGTGAATGAGAATGTATAGTTTGAGGCAAGTGAAAAATTGGCAACATCTAATATGCCAGTTGTAACGGTAACGGAATAAACAGTTCCAGAATCAAATTCCGCACTCGGAACAAATGTGACCGAAGTTGCATTTTTAATCAGTGAACCTGGAACATCCACACCGGCGTTCTGCACTTTAAAGGTCGAACCGAGGACGACTGTGGCAGGGTTCAGAGTAACATTAAAATTGACTGTGATATTCGTACCCGCCGGCTGCACAGACTGTGCGAGATGGGAAGGACTGGTGCTGATCACTGTCGGAGTATAGTATGTAAAATTTGCACCGGATGTACTGCTGCCTCTGGGTGTAGTCACTGTAATCGGTCCGGAAGTTCCGCTGGGAGAAATTGTCACATTGATGCTTCCTGCTGTCGCAGAAGTGACAGTTCCTGTTCCTCCGTTGAAATTGACAACATTCAGAGAATGGGAGGGACTGGGAAAAAAATTGCTTCCATAGATTGTAATGTTTGTTCCTGAACTTGTATCTGCAGGAGTAAAGGATGTAATGACAGGATATTTGTCTGTCACGGAAACATTCCAGCTTTCCGAAATTCCCTGAAAACTGAAACCGATTGAAACGGGATTTTCACTTGTATTATTGGAATCATCCCTTCCTGTCAAAGTCACTTCCTGGTAGGTATTGTAATTTCCTGAATTAAAATTCAGTACAGAAGGACTGACTGAAACAGAACCAGCATTCGATGAAGAAACTGTAAATGCTGCAGGGTAAGGAGGAGGTTCTGCAAGTTTTATTCTGACTTTTGCTGTTCCGCCTTCCACTACATTTGTATCAGAGGTCGGATCGAAAAGTATTGTTTCTCGGTCAATTGTCTTTACCGGATAGTTGACTGTAATCAAACTCGATTCTGAGAATGAAATAGTGCTTGTAATACCTGTAGAATTTGCATCCGAAATTCCGGTAACAGTCAATGACTGATTTACATTCCAGTTGGCTGAAGTAAAATTGAGAGTTCCCGGACTGACCGTTGAAGCACTTGTATTGGAACTTGTCGCAGTGACTGAAACAGGATTGATTGGATTTCCGGAAAGCTGGACATTCAGCAGAATGCTCCCGCCTTCATATACCGAACTGGAGCCTGTAATTACCGCCCGAGTATCATTGTCAAATACAGTTATGGAACTGCTCGTGCTGATCAGACCGGTTCCTGATCCTGAAACAGAAGGGATATCTGAATTATGGTCAATGTCTTCCACTGCCAGCAAGCTGACCGTCTGAGGAATATTCCAGTTGGACGAATCAAAACTCAAAATGACTGATCCTAAACTCAGAGACGGCAGACTGGAAGAAAGGTTTACTGTCCTCGGGATTCCTGGATCTCCGTTAAGAACAACTTGCATACTTCCTGAACTGCCTTCTCTGATCGAAGGAGCAGATGGTGTAATCTGTATCCCAGTATCATTATCTAAAAATATTACTGGATATACTGCAGAAGTTATTCCAGGAGTTGAGGCTGTGATGCTGACGACAGAAGAATCCTTATCCGCATCCTGCTGACCGACCAAGGTGACATTCTGATCAGTGGAATAGTTTAATGGCGTAAAATAAAGAACCGGATTTGCAATCTGAAGTTTACTGTACGAGGAACTCAGATTTACTGATATTGTTCCAGTCGGAGGCTGTGCCAGTCTGACCTTTATAATCCCGTTTGATCCTTCTGTTACAGTCGTCGCTCCGGAAACCAAAATAGCCTGAACTTCATCATCCACTGAAGATACATTCAAACTTGCGGTCTGATGCAGAACTGAACTTGCAGAAATGACTGCTGCCTCTGAAATATAATTCGCATCCTGCAAAGCAGAAACATCCAGTATAATTGGAAGATTCCAATTATAAGGATTTACCGTAACGCTTGCCGGATTCACCTGAATGCTCGAAGGACGGCTGGAAGAAAAATAAATCACAGTTTCCTGCTCAGGTGGTTCAGAGAGAGAAACATTGACCTGCTGAACCGATCCTTCATTTACTGAGAGACTGGGCAGAGAAAATAGAAGTGTTTTATCATTATCCAGAGTTTTGACTGTATATACAGACTTCTCCAGATTGTCCGCTCCCACTGAGATAAAGGAAGTCTCCGAAACACTGTCAGCATCCTCCAAAGCTTCGACAGTGACCGTTTGCGGGATATTGTAATTGGAAGGTTCAAATTTGAGAACTGCAGGTGAAATGCTGACTGCTGAAGGGTCAGAATTTTCCAATTGTACACTGACTGTCTGTTCGGGCTTAATATTCAATCTGACTTCAAATGTCTTCTTTTTTCCTTCCTGAACATCATCCCTATCCTTTGACAAAATAATCCTCTGAACATCATTGTCCTTGATTTCCAGTGCAAAAGCCAACGGCTGATATCCCTCTGCCGCTATTTCAATCTGTACAATCTCATTTGCAACATTGTCGTCCTCTGCTGCCTTGATTGAAAAACTCAGTCCTCTTCTGAAATTTGAAGAATCCAATGTGGAATAAGCAGCATTCTGATTATTAATCAAAATGGAACTGCTGTTTGATGATGCAATTACAGGAACAGTTTTTTGCGGATCAGAAGAGAGAACGATATCTATACGTAAGGTCTCTCCTTCATTTATGGAGGAAGGGAGGGATTTTGCCTGAACACTCCCATTGGTTTTCATTGCCTGCCCCACCAAAGCGAGCGGCATCCAGTTCATCAGTCCCTGTTTTCCTTTTCCGCTTTTCCAGAAAAGAACTCCGCATCCCGACTGAATCAAAATTAGAATTATTATAAATAGTTTTCGTATAGCAGTCTTTCTCATCCTTTCCTCGCATTCCAATTTCCCCAATCCTACACTGTTCCCCGAATTTTGTATATACCCAACATTGGGTATTTTTTATCAAAACAGACAGTTTTACTAAAAAAATTTCTGCTTGAGAGGGGAAAATCCTATCAATTTTGATAGGATATTTTTCACTTCAGAAACTTTTTTATATTTTTTTGTAAGACGCGTTTTTCATAAGGAGAATGATTCAGAATCTGTAAATAAAAAATTTATATTATCTGAAAATTTATTTACAGAAGGAAAATCTCACAGGGAGAACCTTCGACATAAATGTGCAGTATCTGATTTTCATGAAAAGATCAGTATAGGTTCTGAAGTTTTTCTGCCGATATTCTGGACAGATTACAGTACACGGAAATATATAATGAAGAAAATAATCCTGTCTCATATAATTTTCACCCTCGCATTGACTGCGGATACAATCACCCTCAGAAGCGGTCTGATCGAAAAAAATGTGAAAACAAATTTGAGGAAAAATTCAGTTATGGTGATGTATGAAAGCGGAAAAACAAAAGAAATATCCAAGAACGAACTGAAAGCAATTCAGAAGTCGGATGTTGTCTGGAAAAAAAATCCTCCCAGAAAAACGGTCCCCGTGCCTGCGAAAACGCCTTCGAAAAATCCTGCACCCTCTGAAACTGCAGAAAAATCAGGGGAAAACACCTATCTCTGCAGCCTCCATACCTTTTCCGGAGGCTCAGATGCTCCTCCGGAAGATAAAAGAATTTATAAAAAAACTTTTGAAAAAAAATCTCTTCTGTTTCTTCACACTGAGGCAGTCTGCTTCACCGAAGTCAGAAAACCGAATTCCTCGGTAAAACTTTTTTTCAGGTATCTTGATTCGGCAGGAAAGCCCGTCTCAGAAAGCAGTTACGAAACGGAAGTCGGTCCTGATATGGGAAGTTTTTCTTACATAACCGGGTACGGATATGAAGAGTCCGATTCCTGGGAACAGGGCAGATACACTGTGGAATTTTATCTGGACGATGAACTTCTGGAAACAGCAGATTTCACAGTCAGATGATTTTTCTGAACGGAGGACTTATTGAAAGTTGTAAAATATTTTATAATGAAATTAATAAAAAACAAGCAGCACAGAACTGACTAAGAAGTCAGTTCTGAAATATGGAGAAACAAATATGAACAGTAAAAAAAAATTTCCAGGGATTCAGATTCTTCTGATTGTCTTTTCTGCAGTGCAGTACTATGGCTGCTTCAGCTGGAATGTCAAAGAAACCGGTCCGAAAGAGCCCGAAGCAGTTGAGGATGCTGTCCCGCCTGCAGGATACGCGCCTGTATTTATGAAGAAGACAGAACCTCTTTCTGAAGAAAAACCGGAATCCGCAGAGACAGTTGTCACAAGAACCGACACCCGCAATGAAAGAAAAGTCAGAGCCTATGTCCATATTCTGGACAAAGAAGGAACCTATCTTTCCGGAGGAACTGACAAAAAAAGAAAAAACAGACTTTTCTGCGGAGTCACCGACACCCTGAACGGAAAATCCCAGGAAATAAAAAACTATACAGTCAAAGAAATTACAGAAAAGGAGAGCAGGCCGATTGCGCTTGCAGTCATTATGGACAATTCAGGTTCGATGGGAGACGCAAGAGCCGCTGAACTGCAGAGATCGGTCAGCGATTTCATTGATAAAAAACGCCCTCAGGATCTGATTGCCGTTCTTCGCTATGACAGTCATACTGAAATTGAAGTTCCTCTCACTGCAGAAGTCTCTGAAATCAGATCCGGAATGAAAATCAACGGGCTTCAGGGTTTCGGAGGACTGACCGCAATTCATTCCAGCATTTATAAGGCAGTGGATCATCTGAATGAAAAGGCTCCTTCCAATGCCGAAAAAAATATTATCATCTTCACTGACGGAATTGAAAATTCTTCCACTGTAGGGAAAGACGAGACAATCGCTCATGCAGTGGAGTCAAATGTATTTGTGCATACAGTCGATTTTGGAAACAGAATTCAGGCAGGGTATATGAAAGAAATTGCTGATTTGACTGGAGGACTGACCAGACAGATCTACGGAAAGCCGGAGTTTCAGAAAATGTATGAAGATATGTATTCCAAGGTCAACAACAGTTACATTATAGAATATCCCGTCAAAGAACAGGGAGAGCACGAAGTGGAACTGAAGCAGTGCTGGAAAAAAGGTTCAACAGTATCTTCCTTCAAATATAAAAATACTCCGCATTCTTACAGGAAACATATTAAAAGACCGGACCTTGCTCCATTTACAGTTTACTTCAAAGGTGGACGGGATCTGATCCTGAAAGACTCAATCCCAGACTTAGACAGGCTGATGGAAACACTTCAGAAAACTTCCTATTCCGTTCTGGAAATTCAGGGACACACTGCACCGGGCGGAATTGAAAAAGAGAACTTCCGTCTGAGTGAGGCAAGAGCTGCTTCCGTCAGGAAATATCTTGTGAAACGGGGAGTTACTGAAGACCGAATGGAAATCAGAGGCTTAGGTTCTTCTGAACCTGCGGCTGTCGGAAAAACAGAAGAAGACCTAAAAAAGAACCGCCGGGTCACATTCCTTCTGAGATAAGCATTCAGAAGATAATATGCTTAAGGCAGACACCGCAATAAGTGTCTGCTTCAGATGGGTTATTCCGAGAAAACCGATACTGTCCTGTCGAGCACCCCGCCTTCTTCGGATTCTTTCTTATTGGATTTTCTCTTTCCGTCCAATGCCCGCACCCCTACAGTGGAAGTGACTGAACTCTCCTTGAATCCTCCGTCGGAAAGGCTTCCGCTTATAATCTCACTTACAGTTCCGCCTTTCTTTGTGACAAATGTTCTTCCTTCATATTCAATTTCCAGTTTTCCATTTTCCTCTATGCTCACTTTTTCATTGAAAGAGATCTTATCTCCCATTTTCAAAATGACTGGAACACCCTCCCTCTGCACCTGCACTTTCTTATTGACAAACCGGACAACGGCCGTCTTTGAATTATCTGCAGAAGCGGCAGACAGGCATATGAGCAGCAGCAGAAATATTTTCTTCATTTCAATCCTCCCGAATCGGAATATCTGCAAGTCTAGGGCGCAGAATACAGACAGGTCAAGTAATTTTTTTGCCTGATATCGGAGTTCATCTGAACAGCTTATTGTGCTCAATGCAAGGATGCTGTTTCTAAAATTGAGCAGTTATCTTTTTCAGGACAGTATTGGAATATATGATATATCAGCCTTATCTTCGGTAAAAGGAAAGCCGATGATTGATCAATTGGCAAATATTACAGATATTCCGTAATTAATTTTTTTTTGATTGTCTTTTTTTCTGCACAGCCTACAAAGGAAATCACAGACTGTACAGACAGGTCTGCAGCTTACATCAATGAAATTACCGGGACAGAAGAAAGAAAACAGAAAACTGGTTTACTGCATTATAGAGGATGACAATTCGTTCAGGACTCATCTGTCCGAGCTTTTGAAAAAGAGAGCGGACACGGAAAGCATTCTGGAATACCCGAAAGCGGAAGATCTTCTGAATCTTCCCGAGCTTCCTCGCTTCGATCTTCTCATTACAGACTATAGGCTTCCCGGAATGGACGGGATCAGTCTTTTAGGCAGTCCCGAAATCAGACAGCTGTCTGTCCCTAAAATGATTCTTTCCGGGTTCAATGCTGAAGAAAAAACATTTGAAGCACTGAAGTATGGAGCGACCGGCTACATATTCAAGGAAGAAATTGACCAGATCGATTCTGTACTCGAAATCCTTCTGTCAGGAGGCGCTCATCTCACTTCCGAAATCGCACTTAGAATTGCACAGTTTTTCCAAAGGAAAACTGCTCCGGAAAATCCAGCCTCTCTTCTGACTCAGAAGGAAACAGACATACTGAAGGAATTCTCTCTGGGAAAAAATCCTAAACGAATATCTGAGTTTTTCAATATAAGTATTCATACAGTAAGAAGGCACATTAAAAACATCTACAGGAAACTGGAAGTTCGAAATCAGGCAGAACTTCTTCACAGGGCCAGAGTTCTGCATTCGACCGATCCGGATTAAAATCTGTATGTCATTAAGAAGGATTGCCCCCTTTCATAAAAAAATTCTCATACTGATTCTGACTGCGGTTTTATTTGCCGTTCTGTCCGTATTCATTCACAATCCAAAACTGTATTCAGGTTCTGAAGGCTTTCATGATCTGGGAGACTCATTCGAATACTGCCGTTCCAATTCTCATCTTGGCGCAGACTGCACTGAAAAAAAATCCTGGCAAAAAGTAAAAGTGCCGGGAGAAATTCCTCACGACAGCAGAAACAGAAATATCTGGTTCAGAATAAAACTGCCTGAAAACTGGAATCTGAAATATTTTGATCCGGCAGTGTTTCTTTCAAATCCCTATCCGACCCAGGCTTATGGAGTCAGTCGGGGCACTGAAGACTTTCCTGCATCCCTTCTTTACAGTTACGGAATTTTCAGACAGGACGGAACGGCAGAATTTCCGGGATTCAACAGAACTCAGTTCATACGTATGCCTGCAAAATCAGATTTTAATTATATTTATATTAGAATATATATTTTTTATATGAAAACTGAAATCATGCACCCCCTGCTGCTGGGAGACTACAGTTCTCTTGTCCTAAATGAATTTGTTTCTGAAATTGACATCACGGTCATCAGTCTGTTCTATTTTACGTTTTCCATATTTGCAGTTTTTGTCTATCTTAAGGAGAGAGAACTGAAAAGTTTCCTTTATGCTGCAGTTCTCAGCATTCTGGCAGGAATTGCAGGAATCTATATCACGGATTTCAAAAAGCATATTTACGACAATCCGAAGCTTTACACTCTGATATTCGCTCCCTGTCTTTATGCATTCTCGCCTGCACTGCAGCTGTATATAATATCCATATTCGGAAAAGGCTGGAAATCCAGTTTTCTTGTCTCATTCCGCATCTTTATTGTCATCCTGATTTTTTCTCCTCTTGTTCCTCTGACCGGAGATGAAAAATACTACTATATCCTGGAACTGCCGTACATTGTTCTGTCTGCAGTCTCACTGATAAATATACTGATCCATATAGTATGGTTCATCAGGCAGGAAAACGTAAATGCATTCTATTTCGGTCTCGGCGCATCTGCTCTATTCGGTTCACTCATCAAGATTTACCTGGCTCATATGAAACTCATTGAGTTTCAGGGAAATCATTTCAGTATGGGCTTTCTGGGATTTTTTGCAGGACTCGTGCTTGCATCAGGAGAAGAGTATTTTCAGTCCAGAAAAAAACTGAAGGAATATACAGAAAATCTGGAAAATATCATTATTGAAAAGACAGAAGAGATTGAGAAAAAAAACAGAATACTGATCGAAGAAGAAAAAAAAGTCATTGAACTGGAAAAGGAAAACACAATCAAACTGGAAAGAGAAAACATATTTGCAGACATTCACGACAATCTGGGCGGAAAACTCCTGGATCTCTCCTTCCAGCTGAAAGCCCTGCAGCCCAATTCCGTTCTTTCCGAATCTTCCAGTCTGCAGCTCCAGAACAGAATTCAGGATGTAATGAAAGGTCTCAGAAGCCGACTTCTGGCATTTGAAGACATCAAAAAAATTGAAGAACATTTTGAAAGCGGCCTTCATTTTTTTCTTATTCGAAGGTATTATCCTTCAGAAAGAAACATTGAGTATGTTTTTTCTTCAGAAGACAATGATTTCATAATGAATAAAAATTACAACAGCCATTTCCTGAACATTCTTCAGGAGCTTGTCAACAATGATCTGAAATACGGCAGAGGCACTGCGGTCTGGAAGATAGGCTTTGAGGACGGTTCCCTCAGAATACAGCTCCGGTCAGCCACGGTATCAGAAACTAATGAATCCAGAGGAAACGGCCATCATACGATCAGGAGAAGGTCGGAACTCATTGGCGCAGAATTCAGCGACAGAATTGAAGACGGCTTCTATTCAGCTGAGCTGAAGCTTAGAATTGGGGCTTCCGAAAATCCTGATCGCTCAACATAAGTCAAGCTTGACAGCCTTTAGATCCTTGCCTCAGTGATTCTATGAAGGCGGTTCTTCTTCAAGCTGACATAATTCTTTCTCAAATTATAAACGGAGAAAAAATTATTGCACCAAGCCCATTCGGAATTCATCAGAAAATACTCCAAAAACTGTCTTTTATCTTACAGACATACTTGGTTCAAAATCCTGTCGGTGAACTTTTTTCCATCTCCTTTGGATGTCATTTTTGAAGAAGGACTGAATCATCTCCAGCCTGATCTGATTTTCATTATACTGGTTTTCAAAAGTCTTTGCGTATTTATCTTTCAGAACTCAGTAAAAT
>DAORDI010000194.1:0-10770 GCA_035345895.1 Leptospiraceae bacterium | reverse complement strand
TTTTCTGAAAAAGGCAAAAGAGATCGGAATCAAAAGTGAAGCAGATGCAACTTCTGCTCTCAAGTATTTTCATGATATCGGAATTATATTGTATTTTCCAAAGGACATCACTCTCAGATTGGTTGTGTTTCTGGATCCAAACTGGATTACTCAGGGACTATACTCTGCCCTGAGCGGAGAAAACAGTGAAGTTCAGAACGGCTGCTTTACTCAGGATTGGATAGACGGGTATTGGGCCAAAATGAATTATACAATGGAAGAAAGAACATATCTTCTGCAATTAATGCTGAAAGACAATTTTGATGTATGTTTTAAGATTGACACGGGAAAATTTATAGTTCCTATGCTTCTGAATGACTGTAAGCCCAGTTACGAATGGGACAGCAAGGACAATCTTCACTTCCGTTATGAGTATCCGTTTCTGCCTAAAGGGATGATCAGCCGTCTGATTGTCAGAATGCATCATATTGTTTCTGGAAATCTGATCTGGCAGGATGGAGCTGTCTTTGAATTAAAGTCTGTTCAGGCAGAAGTGACTCAAAAAAGCGACACCAAAACAGGACTGAAGTACATCGGAATCAGGATCAGCGGAAAAAATTTGGATGAAAAGCGAGAGTTATTGAGCAGCATTCGATATGAAATTGAATCCATTCATGATAAATCATTTAACGGAATCAGGCACAGTAAAATTGTTTTCTGCAACTGTTCAAAATGTCAAAATGCAGAAGCCCCTTATCCTTTTGAATACGATGAAATTATGGAATATATTCAGGTAGGAAAACCTAATATAGAATGCAGGAAACTGAAAGACTCAGTGCAAATTGCGGAATTGTTAGGAGCTGTTTTTACCGAGAAAGAATTCAGAGAAATTATGAAAGGTGATCTTTATAGAGATACTTATAATATCACTCTAAATGGCGATGTTGCTCAGCTGAATCAGGGTGGATATAAAAACAGAAATAGGGTGAATTAAATCAAGGAGATTCTATGTCGGATACTTTTCAGAACATAATACAAGGAAATGTTACGCAGATCAATCAAGGCGGAACTGGAAATACCAATACAGTCAGAGTAAAAAACATTCATAATGAAAATGTATCTGATTTTCTGAAGGAATTCAAAAACCTCAAAGAAGAGTTTTCCAAAAAACTGCAGGAAGCACTGGATTCTGTGAATGTTCCAGAAAAGGAATTTCAGACAGCAAAAAAGATGCTGGAAAGAATTTTTCTCAAGTTCACTGTTCTGGAAAAAGAGAGTCAGAAATTTCTGGTACAGGCGGAATATTTGAAAACAAATATTTCTCATATCAAAGAAGGAGATTATTCCCCAGTGGTTGCTCTCTATGGAAGGGCAGTAGAGTTTGAACTGAAGAACAAGCTGGATCTGTCTGCAGATATGCTTGGTTCAATTCAAAATGAATTGATCGGACTGATTAATGAATACTATAATCCTTCGAAGCCAGTGAAGAAGATACTGAATAGAATCAGCATTCAGGATTTATCAAAAAGTATATTTTCAGAATCTTATTTAGGATACGGCGCAACTACATTTGATTCCTGCACCTTTTCTCTGAAAATTCGAAATCAAAGAAACAGGGCGAGTCATTCCGGAGAAGACTCTTTCTTTACGGAAGAAGAGGCGGATTCTGTGATTAAGGATATGACTGATTTTCTCCTCGAATGGTCTAGCATTTCATTCAGCACATCTCAGGCTGTGGCTGGAAATCCATAAATTCAGAATGCTCCTCTGCGGTCTGCAAAATGATATAAAGTTTTACTGCATCAAAAACGGCTTGACTTTGTTTTCGCTTATTTGAGTATTCAATTATGAATCTGACAGTGCAGAAGGAAAAGTATTTTCTAAAATTCTAGATCATCTGGAAATAGATTCTAAAACAATATTTGGGTGCACACGATGAGAACGATACTTTTAAATTGGAATATGAAAGAATATCATTGGGAGTCTTTCAAAGAATATCAAAGAGAAATTCAGGAAACCGGATATACGATTATTAAATGGTCAACCGGAAACAGGAAAGAATTAGATATTGGGGATAGAGTATTTCTGATCAAATATAAAGCTGATGGCAATGGATTGGTCGGTTCCGGTTTTGCAATTGCAAGGACTTTTGAAGATAAACATTGGGATGCAGACAATAAAGATTCTAAAAAAACAACAAATTATGCTTTCTTTAAATTAGATACATTGAGTGACAGTCCTTTCATTAGTTCCAATGAGTTGAAGCAAGAGTTGAAATTTACTCAATTGCTTGATAAGGATGCACCTCAAGGCTCCGGAACAGTTGTCCCTGAAATAATATGCCCCCAGTTGGAGCTGGAATGGTTTAAAAGAACTCAATCTGCGAGTCCGGAAACAGTCGAGCAGATTTCTCGAAACTTGCGAGAAGGAAAAGAATTTTATAAAATTTCCAAGTATTATGAGAGAAGCAGAGATGCCCGTGAAGCCTGCCTGAAAGAGTTTGGTTACTCGTGTAAGATATGTAATTTTAATTTCTATGAAAAATATGGCGAGCTTGGAAAAAATTATATTCACGTGCATCATATAGTTCCTCTTTCTGAAGTAGGAAAGAGTTATATTATCGATCCCAAGAAGGATTTGATTCCAATCTGCCCGAACTGTCATTCGATGATACATAGATCGCAAAAAATATTGTTTCCGGAAGAACTGAAGAATTCATTGAAAGGTTGATTATCAAGATCGCTTATCTTGCCTAAGCAAGAACAGTCTTTGGATCATATGAAGCGGGATTTTATCACAGTATCCATATCAAATCTGAGCGTATAAACTTGTTGTAAAATTTTGTTGCTAAGGACATTTCATTTTATGCGGCTTTACAATGCCGCACAAAATGTTTTCTTCATATACCCTGACCCGTATATTGAAAAATCTTGACTCAATTTCGGTCTGCTGTTACTTTGGATATATGGATAAGAAGCAACTCATTCGCCGCCTGAACAGGATTCACAAGGCAGGTCATAAAAATGAAAAATATGCATATTATATATAAAAAAATTATATTTACAGTATATCTCCTCTGCTTCGCGGTTCATACAGAGACGGTCAATGAAACTGCCCGTTTTCTTGCAGGGAAAGGAGTTCCTGCAGATTCGAAGCTTGCGGAATATGTTCAGAGTAAGTTTTATGCAGAGTATGCGGGGCAGGTCAGGTCGGGCTGGAACCGGTTTCTGCATCCGAATCTGGAGAGTATGAGATCCTGGCAGAAGAAGTATCCGCCTCCAGTCTATTCGGCTGTGTTTTATCCTTTCGGCGGCCCGGATATCACAAACGCGCTCGTTCTTTTCCCTGATGCGGAGGAATATCTGCTTTTCGGACTGGAGCCTCCGGGAGTCATTCCGGATACGGAATCGATGCAGGAAGAGAGCCTGACTTCCGGACTGAATGATCTGAAACTGTCAGTGAATACATTCTTTCAGGTGAACTTTTTCATCACCAAGAAAATGGAAAAAAGTTTGGGAAAAAAGTCCTTCAATACTGTAACAGGACTGATTATATTTTTCCTTGCAATGAACGGGTGCGAGGTGACGGATGTGAAGAAAATTGCTGTCGGCCCTCTTTCGACTGCGGTTCCGAGCAGGGATTCGGATGATTCCATCGGCTGGAAAAATCCTCCGCATTCCAGAGTTCCTGGCGTGGAAATCAGCTTTAGGCGGAATTCCGGCAGGATTCAGACAGTCCGTTATTTTATGGTGAATGTATCGGACGAATATCTGAACAGAAGTTCTCCCAATTTCCTTCCGTATCTGAAGAACGGAGGACGGTATGCAACGCTTATTAAATCAGCTGCATATCTTATGCATACAGACAGTTCCAGGGAACCTCCTCCTCATTTTGACAGGATCAGGAGATTCATTCTCGAACAGAGTGACTTTATCATTCAGGATGATTCCGGCATTCCTCTCCGGTATTTTCCGCGCACAGAATGGAAGCTTGGCTTTCATGGAAAATATGAATCTCCGATCTCTATTTTTGCAGACCGGCTCCAGAAAAATCTGCGAATGGAAATGCAGAAAAGCTCGACAGGAAAACTTCCGTTCAGTTACAGTTATACTTATCAGGCAGGGAAATCGAATCTGATGACTGCTGAGCGCATTAAATAAGGAGAATCCATGAAGAGCTTAAAATATATTACAGTATTGTATCTGTTTTCGATGAGTGTTTCTGCCTGTATGAGCGCGAATCCAAAAGTCCCGGACGGTCCCTCTCCTTATTCTCCTATCGCGAAAAACATCATTGTCTACAGCATCGGGGGAAGTGTTGTCTCCGGTATTGCAGATTCCTCTGCTTTGAAGACAGCAAGGCTCCGTCTTCCGTTCACTGCCGGCGGAATAAATCTGTATCAGAACGGTGAAAGCCTGAAGTGGTTTACAGTTCAGGCGGTGGAAAATTCCCAGAAAAGTTCCCTTTCCGAGCAGGACAAATATCTTCTTGTCGGACTTCCTGAACTGAAATCCGGTGAATTGAAATTTAATTATGTGATGCCTGAAATCACCTGGCTTCCGAAACTGAATGCTTCAATCATTGATTCAAAAACTCTGACTCTGCAGCTGCAGGCTCTCATTACAGTCGGTGCTGACGAGGTGTATAAAAACTGCGATGTAAATCTTGTTCTGAACAATTCTCTCGGAGTAGACAGAATTTCCGGTCATACATTCAGTCTGAATTCATTTGATCTTTATCCGAAAAGAAATATTGTATATAATCTGGATAATAAGACTTCACAATATACTTTTCTCAGAGAATGGCATACATATCTGGGAAAGGATGAGGTGCGTGTTCTTGTGCAGGTAAAGAATCCTTTCTCCATTGATTTGAATCAGACCGGATTTTCGGTGGAATCCAATCAGATCAGCATTGAATCGGGATCGATTGAAAGTCAGGTCAGACCGGGAGAAATTCTGTCTCTGGGAGCAGGAACGGACGACAGCATTTATACTTTTCGTTCCGTCAAAATCACTGAATCGGCGGATAAAAAAACTCTGCCCTTTAATCATAAAATATCTTATAAAATAACAAATAAATCGAATCAGGAAAAAAAGCTGCGTCTTGTATCTTCGAGGGTCATGGGCACCGACCACAGATCGGTCTATCATTTCAAAAGACAGCCGGATGCAACTCCGGAAAACACTCTGATCTGGATTCTCTCTCTGAAACCCGGGGTGACTGAAACACTGGAATATGATTATGATGCCGATATAAAGGATGTTCCCGGTGAAAACGGATTTGAAGCAGGGGGCTGAAAACTGCATTGGGAATCCTGTCAAATTAAGGCAGCTTTCATAGTAGCCGTAAGCGAGCCTGTCGAACTATGACCCTCGTAATAGCATACTTCGATGTGCAAACGTGGACTCTGCCGCTCAGGATGACAGATCATTGTTAATACGGCTTGACAGAGTCGCATTAATTGTCAGCATTGGCCGAGCGGTGCGGTGAGTTTACTGAACCTTTCCTGAGTCGATGACCTGCACAGCATCGATGATCCTTTTCGGAACATATACCATACCCCGTATGGTAATTGCTTGACAGAATTTATGATCTGAATATTATTGGCTTATGGAAAAGAAAGAACTGATTCACCGGCTGAACAGGATACAGGGGCAGATTGAGGCAGTGCGCAGGATGCTGGAATCTGAGGAGACTGACTGCAAGAAGACGATTGAACTCGTCAAGGCTTCCTCGAATGCTCTGAAGAAATTTGCACAGGCGTATATGGAATCTCATATAGAAGACTGTCTGGCAGAGAACAGAAAAGTCAAGGATATTCGAAAGGATCTGAAAGAAGTTGTGGCAGCATCCTTCACTTTATAGGAGAATTGTATGTCTGATAAAAGAAAAATTGTAGTCATCGGGGGTGTGGCAGGGGGAGCCACTGCTGCAGGACGTGCCAGACGGATGAATGAGTCTGCTGAAATTACAGTTCTGGAAAGAGGCGGTGAAATTTCTTTTGCCAACTGCGGACTTCCTTACCATATTTCGGGGGACATTCCGGAGAGAAAAAGTCTGATTCTGAGATCCGCAAAGGCTTTCTGGGACAGATACAGAATCCTTGCGAAGACGAATGTGGAAGTCACCCGAATAGACAGAACAGCCAAAGTTGTTTTTTTCAGGGAATCAGGAAAAGAAGATAAAATCTCTTACGATAAACTCATCCTCTCTCAGGGAGCTGCTCCTATGCTTCCTCCTGTGACAGGACTTGAAAATATTCCAGCATTTTCACTCAGAACTCTGGAAGATATGGATTCGATCAATCTGCAGACATTGAATTCTTCTTCAAAAAATGTCATAGTGGTCGGAGGCGGATTCATCGGAGTCGAGATGGCGGAAGCATTTGTGAAAAGAGGATTTACTGTGGATCTGGTCGAATTTGCCCCTCAGATTATGATCTCTGTCGATTCCGAATTTGCACAGATGGCTGAAGAGGAAATGATAAAACACGGAGTCAAGGTGCACAAGGGCACAAAGATCGAGTCTGTTTCCAAGGAGAAGGAAGTCCTTCTTGCCAATGGGATAAAAATTCATGCTGATTTCATTTTATTTGCAGCCGGAGTCAGACCTGAGCTTGAACTTGCAAAGAATGCAGGACTGAAGATCGGTGAATTCGGAGGACTTTCTGTAAATGAATATCTGCAGACTTCAGATCCGGATATTTATGCAGTCGGGGATATGATTGAAGTGCTTCACCGGATTTCCGGAAAGACGGTCAGAATTCCTCTGGCGGGTCCTGCAAACAGGCAGGGAAGAATTGCTGCAGACAATGCTGTCGCAGATGCAAAGAAAAAATATAACGGTGCAGTTGGAACGGCGGTTGTCAAGGTGTTTGATAAAACTCTGGGTTCGACAGGGCTTACTGAAAAGTTCCTGCGTCAGTCTGGCTCAGACGTCGGTGTGAGTTTCGTGCACAGCAACAATCACGCTGGATATTTTCCAGGAGCGGAAAGGCTTGCTCTGAAGCTTGTCTATGAAAAGAAAACAGGGAAACTGCTTGGGGCACAGTGTTTCGGAGGAGAGGGGGCTGACAAGAGAATTGATACAGCTGCGACCGCTCTTGCATCCGGAATGACTGTTCAGGAGATTGCGGAACTGGATCTGGCCTATGCTCCTCCTTTTTCCTCTGCAAATGATCCGATCAATTTTGCAGCATTCCAGGCATCCAATCAGCTGGAAGGTTCAGTGAACATCATTTCAGCATCCGAGCTGGATTCTTTGAAAGACTTTTTCTTTCTGGATGTGAGAAACCCTGATGAGATTTCGCGATATAAAGTAAATACAAATCTTCAGATCAAAGTAGACTCTCTCCGTGATCATATAAATGAAATTCCCAAGGACAGAAAGATTGTCTGTCTCTGTCAGTCAGGACAGAGAAGTTATATAGCTTCGAGGATACTTGTGCAGAGCGGATTCAAGGATGTGGTCAATCTGGCAGGGGGATACTGGACCCTGAGTGCATACAGAAAATCAGTAAACAAGGAGAATTAAATGAATCAGAATCTGCTGCTTTTGTTCGGAGTCATCGCTGCGGTATATTTCGTATTCGTAATGGTACGTTCAAAAAAAAGTATAAAGGAGATTAGAAGAGTTATGGAAGGCAAGGCTAAGATTGTAGATGTCCGTTCACCTGCAGAATTTGCGGGGGGAAGTTATCCTGGAGCTGTGAATATTCCGGTGGATCAGATCAGTGCAAGGATCAGTGAATTTGGAGACAAGAACGGAGCAGTCATTGTGTTCTGTGCTTCCGGAATGAGAAGTGCGAGGGCAAAAGCGATGCTTGACGGAGCAGGTTTCACCAATGTCACCAATGCCGGCACACTTTCAAATATGATGTCCGCATAGAAAAGATAGACAGATCTGTCTGTATTTCCAGACTTCATTAAGCCGAAATCAGTTTCTGATTTCGGCTTTTTCATTTTTTAAGGGTTCGCTCTCTTCACTGTGTTGCTGGAGGAAGGCTGTGTAATATTTTATATTTCAGATTTTTTTGATTTTGAGACTCAGATAATTTTCTTTTTTCTTGACCTCGGTCAATGCAGAAAAATATTGATAAGTTAGGATGTCTGTACAATGAGAATGTCTGAAAAAAAAACACTGAAAAAAATCAGTTCAGTCATTTCCATACTTCTGCTTTCCTTCAATATTCTGTTTCAGAATCTCTGTTATTCCGGGGTACTGGCGGCAAATCTGATCTGCACCTGCAGTCATCTGTCCGAATCAGAAAAACACTCTGAAGATATATTCCTTTCTGCTCACAGAAAATTCAGTCAGGAAAATGATTTAAGCCTCCCTGAATGTCATCGGCCTAAAATAAAGCATTCTTCTCATGAATGTCATTGTAAAAAGGGAGAAGAACGGAAGAGAATGATTTCGGCCCTTTTTCAGATGAATCTGATTAGAAATGAGATCCGGTTCATTTTCTCTGTTCCTGAACGTACTTTCACTGAGAGGGAGCAGTTTAACTGCAGGAATCTGTTCCTGAAACATCATTTTCGCCCTCCTAAATTCTCCTCAGTTGTTTAAGCATTCTGAGAATGCAGAGACTGTCTGCATTCTCTGTTTTTTGCTGAATTGAGTTCTGAAAAATAATGCCTGGTTACAGGCTTTCAGACTTATACAATCAAGGAGATTATCATGAAATTATATTACATCATGTCTGCAGTATTGATGCTGTTCCAGGCCTGCACATTGGATTTTTCAGGATCGGGAAAGTCAGGTTCCAAATCCAAAAATACCGTTATGGGAGTTGCCGCTCTTGCCATATCCTCACAGTCAGATTCATTTCTGATGGTGCCTAATTCCAGCGCTGACAATACAACGATGAGTCTTGTCAGTCATAAATCCGGTACAAATACTGTTCTTTCCTCAATCAAGTTTGATTCAAATGCGGGGGACACTGTAAGCACTGCAAATGACCACTTTTTCACTGCTATCGGTTCTCTGAACAAGGTTGCTGTGCTTACAATAAACAGTATGGGGGCGGCATTGGAAGGTTATATCAGCACAGGTACAAAACCAGTCCATATGTACACTGATCCTGACGGGAAAGTCTGGATAATGAATGACGGAAATTCCGGAGTGGACAGCATCAACTGCAGTACTTCAGGAACCGGGTCGGTTACGATCATCAAGGATGGTGCAAAGGGTACGACTGGAAGCAGTGCAGCCTCACTCATCAAACATATCTGTGTGGGAAAAGGACATCATAAGGCACTGTTTACATCCAGTCCGAAAAGAGCTTTTGTAAGCAATATTTCCGATGCAACAGTAACTGTCATTGACAATGATTCTGCCAGTTCTGCATATCTGACTGTCCTGAGTACAGTGTCTCTTGCGACAGGTGCCGGTCCGCACGGATTCGGATACTCATCTGTATCAGGGAAAGTCTATGTAGCAAACGCTTCACTCGGTACAGTCACTGAACTCAACCCTTCCACTTTGACAACTTCCATCATCAGTACTGTGAAGTCAGGACCTGCTGCGGTATCGCCTGATGGCAAATATGCTGTATTTCCCGGTGTGGACACAAGTTCTGATTCAAATCATGTAACTGGAAAACTTTCCGTTGTGAATGTATCAAGCACTTCCTCAATTACATTAAAGGATATTGCAGATGTAAGTCCAGATATGATGATGTTCAGCGAGGACGGAAAGAAACTGTTTGTTGTATCAGCACAGGCCGGATCGGGGAATCAGCTGACGAACCTGAAACAGAACGTTCTTCTGATTTATGATTCATCTGCACTTCCGACGCTGACTCTTCTGAAAGAAGTGACAGTCGGAACAGCAAATGCAGGGCACAGACATTTTGATGCAATGACTCACGGATCAATGACTCATCTTTTCATTCCCAGCGGTGACGGAAATCTGTATACAGTGGATGCTGATTCCATGAGTGTGACTCAGACTTTGAAAATCGGCGGGACGTTTGACAAGCTGCATTTTCATATGCTCGGTATGGGTTCAATGCATTCTCATTGAGTCAGAAACTGCTCCGGATATGTAAAGGAAAAGCGCAGACATCTTCTGTACTTTTCCGTAAATGAGAAATAGACTTGCTCTTGAATTTGTGTCAATCTCATTCTGAGCACTGCAATGAGTTTTGTGTTTTGAGGGATGCTGACTTCATGGCTTCCTTCGATAAATTCAGGACAGACTGACTCTGATATCAGCAAGTCTAATGTTAAAGTATTCAGGTGACAGATTCTTTAAGGTATCTCCTTCCCTCAGTCTGTGCGGCGCCGGATTGAACAGGAAGGATGTTTGTATCAGTATGTATTTAAAAAATAATTAAAGGATAATTCATGAAAAAAACACTGCTTTATCTGATTCTGGCTGTATCCGTCTGTTCAGGTTCTGCCTGTCAGGAAAAAAAGAATTCTTCGAAGGAGGCTGTACTTGCTCTCCTGGCCCTGTCCAGATCGTCTGCAGCCGGTTCTGCATCTTCTTCGTGCACAGCATATACCTGCTCCGGCACAACGACATTTTCGACAGTCAGCTCATCCGGAATGTCTTCTGGCTGTGCCCAGTCGGGATGCCACAGTGCAGCAGCGCAGACCTCAGGGTTCAATGCGACTGATTATGCATCTGCAAAATCTTTCACTGTTCCCGGTAATGCCTGTTCCAGCAGACTGTATTCTATGGTAACTGTCGGTTCAATGGCGGGGAATTCAGATTCTGCACTGAACAAGGCAATATACTGCTGGATTCAGGGCGGATCAGCTCAGTGAGGGAATTCATTTG
>DAORDI010000193.1:4063-10793 GCA_035345895.1 Leptospiraceae bacterium | reverse complement strand
TAAGTTTTTTTAAAAAGTGGAATTCCCGGGGGAAAAGCCCCCGGAGACTGTGTTACTTTGTACATTTCATACTGTAACCGCCGAAGGTGTTTGCAGTGTCATTTGCACATTTTGTATATCCCTGAGAAGCACAATCCTTAGACGCATTGTATGTTCCGGTATTTGCACCTGCAATATTTGTACAGTTAGATGCAAAATTGAATCCGGCTGGCATAGGTCCTACTGTATAAATGCACATTGAACCTGAATTCAATACACAGCTTCCTGCGCCAGACCCGGATCCGGCCATTCCTGCCAGAAATGTAAATAAAAGAGAATCCCTTGCTGAAGTATCTTTTTTGTTGTTGCAATTGGACACAGCCAAAACTGCCGCGAACAGCAGAACCAATATTGATTTAAATTTCATATTCACACCTCGTGATTATTTTCCGAAAATCTTTGCTTATTTGATAAGACGAAAAATCCGCAAAAAAGCTTCAGTTTTTTTTATCATATTTTAAGAATTACTCTCATCAATATTTAAAATCTGCAGAGGAAGGATTTTTGCGTAATTTTTGAAATCCTGATCCAGGGTGAATACGGTCAGCCTGCACCGGACTGCCACTGCACAGATGAGAAAATCTATACTGCTTCCGCTGATTCCCTTTGCCCTGCAGAGATTGAAGAACTCTGCAGCCTTTTCATAGTCTTCCTGAAGTATTTCCGTGTCGGGGAAAAAGATCAGTTTTTTTTTCAGATTTTCGAAGTCAGAACCGTTTCGAATGCCGCTCAAAAGCTCCTGACGAATGACTCCCATCATTACGATGCTTCCTTCCATTACAAGTTCGCTGAATTTTTCCCTGATTTTTTTCTGAGTTTCATTCAGTCTTCCTGAATTTCTTCTGAGAACCTGCGACCAGACCGACGTATCGACGAGTATCATTTTCTCAGTCTTCTTTTTTTATAGTCCAGAAGTTTTTCACTGAAATCCAGTGTTCCCAAAAGATCCAGAATTTCCAGCTGCCTTCTTTTCTGAATGTATTCCCTGAGTGCCATTGTCACTGCATCCTTTTTGGTCCTGTGTCTTCCTGCAATTCTGGCCTCCTCTATGAGACTGTCGTCGAGTGCAAGGTTTGTCGCCATACTGTCCTCCTTCGCAGACATTGAAGCTGCTGCAGACACCTATAACTGCTACACTTTTTTCTACACTTACTCGTGTGTGAAAAAAAGTGTAAAGTCTTTTTTTAATAGGCGGGATCATCGGAAATTTTGCCGCGAAAAATGCAGCTGTCTGCCTGAAAATCTTTGCAGGCAGGCTGTCTCAGCATTCAGTATTCTGGTTGATTATTCTGAACTGAATGGAAATCTGGAACAGGGACAGCAAGAATAAGATATATGCTCTCGGCAATACAGAATGAGTACCATACCGGTGAGGAGACAGTCAGAAGAAGAATATATCATATACTGATCCGTGAATACGGCATTGTTCTGAAAAGGGAGCTGAGGAAAAGCCCTGCTGCACTGAATTTTATACTGAAAGAGGGAATCACATATTCACAGTTTCTGAACAAACAGCTGGAAGAAACACTTGAATCAGAAGGATTCGTTCCGGAAGGGAGTTCATTCTTTGAAGAGATGTATTCAGAGATTCCTTCTGCTGAAAGTTTTGATGACGTCACTGCAAAGAATCTCCTTCTTCAGTTTCGGGCAAGATTTGAAAATATTCTTTCCGGCACTGATCCGTCTCTTGACGAAAAACTGACCAAAGGAATGGACAGGCTTCTGGATCTGCTTCTGAACTCTCCTGATGAGCTGAAAAGATTCAACCTTCAGGAAAGAAATTTCGTAAACAAGCTTCTCGAAACTCTCAGAAAGAATTATCTTGGAGACAGTGCATTTCTGATTTCTGCGTCGCTCTTGATTGAACGTCAGTCACTCCAAATTTCCAATCTGGCAAATGAAAGAATCATAACAAAGATGACTGAGCTTCTGGGATCGGAAAGAAAACTGAAGGACGAGATTCTTCTGAATCACAGACAGGTGGAAGAGGAGATCAGACATGCTGAGAAAATCCAGAGGCATCTTCTTCCCAAGTCATTTCCTCTCAATTCAAGGCTCAGATTTCATTCCAGGTACAGACCTATGGCAGGAGTAGGAGGGGATTTTTATGATATATCGTCATTACTGTGTAATGACGAGCTGTCCTCCGGAAAAAAAGTGCAGAAGACAGCCTTCCTGATTGCAGACGTTTCCGGTCACGGCATTCCGGCTGCATTCATTGCATCCATGACAAAGATATCATGGAAAAATGCGATTGAAAAACTCGTTCTTCCCGGTGAAATTCTGAAAAGAATGAACAGCGATCTGCTTGAAAATACGGCAGGCAATTTCATTACAGCACTTGCCGGCGTATTTGATACTTCATCAGACGCGGATCAGACAGTCTTTCGGATGTCGAGTGCCGGTCATATACCTCCTTATATTATCAGAAAAAACGGGAAGGCAGAATCGATTGAAATGAAAGGAAGGCTTCTGGGAGTTTTCCGGGATGTGCCACTGGAAGAAAAGGAAATTATTCTGGAAAAAGGGGACAGGATTTTCTTTTATACTGACGGTCTGCCGGAAGCCAGGAACAGAACTTCAGGAAACCTGCTTGACTCAGAAAGACTGTATTCCATATTCAATGAATCGAAAGATTTGGACGGAGAGGCCGCATGTGATTTCATTCTGGACAGGATTGAAAAATATACTGAGAGCAGTTCAATGGATGATGATCTGACTCTGGTCATTGCGGATTTAAAATAGAAGTCATAATACTGAAATCGCTAAAAAAACAGGAGGAGATATGAGATTAAAGATAAGTGATAAATTTTTAGGAAAGGATGCGGACAGGGATGCATTAAAGAAAGAACTTCAGTCTGCATTCGAGAAAAGCCGCATACTGCAGGAAAAGAAAGGAAAAGGAGCCGAGTTTCTGGGTTGGCTGGATCTTCCTGGAAAGATAAAATCGGAAATTTCAGAAATTGAAAAAGCAGTGGAGCGAATTTCTGCAAAGGCGGAATACCTTGTAGTGATTGGGATCGGCGGGTCCTATCTGGGTGCAAGAGCAGTCATTGAAGCAGCGAGTCCTTTCTTTGAAAAAAAGAAGGGAATGAAAATTCTGTATGCGGGTCATCATCTTGATGCATCCTATCACAGTGAACTTCTTGAGTTTCTGAAGGATAAAGAGTTTGCAGTCAATGTGATTTCCAAATCTGGAACAACGACTGAACCTGCACTTGCATTCAGATACATTCTTTCTCTCGCAGAAAAAAAATACGGAAGAGACGGTCTGAAAGACAGGATCATTGCAACCACAGATGCAAGGAAAGGCGCCCTGAAAAAACTGGCAGACAGTTACGGATTTCAGACTTTCGTCATTCCTGATGATGTGGGCGGAAGATATTCTTTTCTGACTCCGGTAGGTCTGATCCCTATTGCAGCTGCAGGCCTGAACATTAAAGAACTTGTGAACGGTGCAGCCGATGCCGCTGATTTTCTTTTCCGGGAAAAGGATCCTTCAGCCAATCCTGGAATTCTGTATGCTGCTCTCAGAAATTATCTGTACAAAAAAGGTAAGTCTACTGAAATTATGGTCAGTTATTCTCCGAAATTTTATTATCTGACTGAATGGTGGAAGCAGCTGTACGGCGAAAGTGAAGGAAAGGAAAGGAAGGGGATTTTTCCGGCAGGAGTCAGCTTTACCACGGATCTGCATTCCATGGGGCAGTACATTCAGGACGGAGAAAGACATCTCTTCGAAACAGTCGTCAGTCTGGGCAGACCTGAAAAGGATCTGACAATCACTGATATGGCAGGAGATCCTGACGGACTGAACTATCTTTCCGGAAAGACAATGTATGAGGTCAATGAAAAGGCAGTGCTGGGAACAAAACTGGCGCATCTTTCCGGAGGGACTCCGTCAATTGAAATCAGTCTGGCGGATTTCAGTCTCTATTCCATCGGCGAGCTTATGTACATGTTTGAGTATGCCTGCGGTGTTTCCGGCTATATGCTCGATGTAAACCCTTTTGATCAGCCCGGGGTGGAGGACTACAAGAACAATATGTTTGCTCTTCTCGGAAAGAAAGGTTACGAGGAAATCAGGGCAAAAGCGGAAAAAAATCTCTCTGAACTGTGAGAATATTAGTATCAGGCGGATCAGGTTTCATCGGCAGAAACCTGATCAGTCACCTTGCCGGTAAAGCTGAAATTGTTTTTTTAGGCAGAAGTCTTCCTGAAGATCTTTCCGGAAAAATTACAGAGTATGTATATTGGGATATACTGTCAGGAAAACCTCCCAGAAAAAATGTCTCCGGAGACATACTGATTCATCTGGCAGGAATTCCGTTCGGCGAGGAGGGAAGTATTTCCGATTACAGGATTGGAAATACGGAATCTGTCAGAATCATTCTCAGCTATATGAAAAAAAACGAAATTCCCAGGATACTTTTTGCCAGTTCGGTCTCTGTCTACGGAAACTCAGAAGGAAAACCGGATGAATCGTCTCCTCTGCTCGGTACCTCAGGTTATGCAGTATCCAAGATTGAGGCAGAAAAACTCATTATTACCTCGCGTCTGAAATACGGGATATTCCGTATTGCATCGGTTTACGGCGAGGGCGGGAAAAGTTTCCTGAATAAGCTTATCAGGATGTCCCGCAGGGGATTTGTTCCTTATCCCAGATCAGGAAAGACCAGGAAAAGCTTCATACATTCCGATGATCTTTCCTGTTTCATGATTTCATATATAAATAAAAATATTTCAGGAATCTGGAACATCTGTCATCCGGAGGCGGCCGATTTTTCGGAAATTCTTGCACTGTTCGAAGAAATTCAAGGAAGAAAGCTCTGGAGAGCTCCTGTCCCAGGCTTTTTTCTTAAGTTTGAAGGAATTTATAAATTGCTGTCAGGAAAAGATTTCCCCCTGAAACCTCTCCTTTCAGATTCCGCATTCTCTTCAGACAAGGCTGTCAGGGATCTGGAATACAGGCCTGCAGTTTCGCTTAAGGAAGGTCTTCGAAGACTCGTATAAGTTTCCTGCGTTTCCAAAAGTCCAACTTTTTCGTGAAGCAGGAGGAAAAAATGAGATCTCTTGAAGATGCTTCATTTTATGCGATTTTTCAAAAGTTCCTGCGCATATATTCTTTTTCGGCTCAATAGAATCATGGCTGTCGGCATAAAAGAGTTTTCGTATGGACTGTGCAGTGAGAAGTTTATAAATATAATATAGTTATACTATATTTTTATAGAATGAAAAATATAGTATAACTTCTGATTCTGTGAATCAGAATATGCAAGCTGCATTGTCTGCACTCTTAATTTCCGCTTGACCTCCTGAATCAGGTTTCTATTTTTCATTCAGAAACATTCGGACAGATGAATATCAGAACAGAAAACAATTCCTTATGGAACAGGCTTTCCCTTTTTAAAATACCGGATTCAGTGCATCCTCTGGAAAGAAAGAGACTGATTGTTTACAACCAGACATTTATTCTGACATTTGCAACGATGATTTTTCTTTTTTTATGCTTTGGAATTGCATATACCTGGATGCTGTTCATAGACTTTCACAGATATCTTGAAAACATATGGGCATTTCCTCCGCTTGCCCTGGTCACTGCTGCTGACACCGCCTTTTATTATTTCACATCAAGAGAAAAGCTTTCTATGTTCTCTGTCTGGATTCACGGGATTATGCTTCTTTCCCTGATCGTGCTCGTCTGCATATATTTCGGGGGAATTTTTTCATTTGAATATGCAGCTGTACCGATAGGCACCACTGCAATGCTTCTGATGTGGCACAGGCCGAGAGTCATGTTCTTTACTCTTTTTTTTGTCTCTTCCGCCCTTTTTCTTCTCCGGTTCTGGACATTCCAGCATCTGCCGGTATACGAGCTTCCTTTTCAGGTAAAGGAAGTCTTTTACAATCTTACAGGCATTGCTCTTCCTGCGGTTATTTTCTCAATGGCATATTTTGTTCTCAGAGAATCCCATAAGGCGGAGACTGCATTCATACGGGAAAGAGACAGATCGGACAGTCTTCTCGAAAACATTCTTCCTCATGATATCGCCAATGAACTGAAGGACAATGGAACTGCATTTCCCCGTGAATTTCAAAGTGCAACTGTAATGTTCACTGATTTTGCGGGGTTTACCCGGATTGCAGAAAGAATGAAGCCTTCTGAACTGATTGAAGAGCTTGACTGCTGCTTTTCGCATTTTGACTCAGTGATGACCCGTTACGGGATTGAACGTCTGAAGACAATCGGTGATTCTTATATGGCCGTTGCCGGTGTTCCTTCTCCTTCGGAGACTCATGCGCGTGATATGGTGCTCGCTGCTCTCGAAATTGCAGCATTCATTGAGGAACACAAGGCGGAACGAGTCCGCAGGAAACTTCCATTCTTTGAAATCCGGATCGGAATCAGTACAGGACCCCTTGTTGCAGGGATAGTAGGAAAGAAAAAGTTTGCGTATGATGTCTGGGGAGATACAGTGAATACTGCGAGCAGAATGGAATCTAGCGGAGAATCAGGAAAAATTAATGTATCCCTTTCTACATATAAAATCATTAAAAATGAGTTTCTATGCAGAGCCAGAGGAAAAATTCAGGCGAAGAATAAAGGAAAGCTGGATATGTACTTTGTAGATGGGGTAAAAAAGAAACGATAATCTGAATTCAGCCTGTCCAGATGTCCAGTTCCAGAGTA
>DAORDI010000193.1:0-3963 GCA_035345895.1 Leptospiraceae bacterium | reverse complement strand
TAAAAAAGAAACGATAATCTGAATTCAGCCTGTCCAGATGTCCAGTTCCAGAGTATCGCAGACTGCATCTGTGTTCAGTGTTCCGTATATATGAGGGAAAAGATCAGATTCGCTGCTTCCGCTCCCTTTCTCTGTTCTGTATTCGCTTTTCAGTCTGTTCTCATCTATGCAGAGAACGATCAGACCGTATACTCCTCTAAAATAATTCTCTTTAGTATATTTTACTTGAGAAAAAAAAGAGCAGTGTATGTAACCGTCGGAATAGAGCGATTCCGGTGAATAGAGACCTGAACTCAGAGCTTTATTCCAGGAATCCCTGTCTGTGATATGATAGATCATATATAATGCAAAAAATCAGAACAGTCGGCTGTCAATTCTTTTGGGACCCCTGCACAGCGTGCTTTATTCTGCTTGATCAGTAAAGGTCGGCTGAAAAATGGAAACAATGACAGCTGATAGACATACTGCAAAACCGGAACATACTGCAGTCAGGACAGCCCTGTGGCGCGCACTGCATGTACTGATTGACCCCAAGCCCCATATACTTACAGATGAGATCGGTGCGAAGCTTGTCGGTGAAAAGGATTGGCGGAACCGACCTGATATGAATCCAGAGTTTTCAAAAGCGATGCGTGCTTCCATAGCAGGACGCGCCCGTTTCATTGAGGACCTGGTGCAAGAAAAGCTGAAAGAGGGAATCACGCAGTACGTGATTTTAGGTGCAGGACTCGATACATTTGCATTGCGTAGGAAAGATCTCGCTTCGAGAATTCAGATCTTTGAAGTGGATCAGCCTGGACCGCAGGCCTGGAAAAGAAAGCGACTGCAGGAACTTGGCATTACTGTACCTGATTCTCTCCATTTTGTGCCGGTGGACTTTGAGGCAGGCGAATCCTGGCCGGATATTCTGAATCAGGCTGGATTTGATGCAAAGAAATCTTCTGTCACAGTTTCGACCGGAGTCTCTATGTATCTTACCCAGGAGGCAAATCTTGCTCTTCTGAAACAGACAGCAGGGCTTGCGAAAGGTTCTGTTTTTGCAATGACGTTCATGCTTTCTCTGAATCTGCTTGGACCTGAAGAAAGATCCGTTATGGAATTTGTAATGAAAAAAGCAGGCGAGGCAGGTACACCTTTCCTGAGTCTATTTTCACCTCCCGAAATACTGGAGCTGGCAAAAGAGGCCGGTTTCAGCAAGTCGCAGTATGTGTCCGGTGAAGATCTGTTTCAAAGATATTTCGCAGACCGCACAGACGGGCTCAGAGCCGGAATTGCAGAAGCATTCCTTGTTGCAGAATCAGAATCCTGAACAGCAGTTCAGGATATCTCTTTTCTTTTGCATGAATCAGCAGAGTGCATCTTTCTGCGGTAAGCTCAGTCTTGGCTGCACCGGACCTCTTTACTTTGTCAGATAATCACGCACAATTCCTTCACCGCGTTTTACTTTTTCTCTCACTTTACTGCTGATCTTTCGGTTGTCTTTTTTTATGAGTTCAACAAGGGGCAGAATGCGTTTCGCCTCGGATTCGCTGTCATATTTGGAACTCCAGAGAACCATTTCAAAGATCAAAGGAATCAGATCGAGACCCTTTTCAGTCAGTGAGAAAATATCCTTTCTTCCGTCAGACTCATCTTTATCACGCTGAAGTATGCCTTCTTCAGTGAGATGATCCAGACGGGATCCAAGAATATTTGTAGCAAAACCTTCTTCTGATTTCAGGAATTCTCCATACGTTCTCTTTCCTCGAAATATAATATCCCGAAGAATCAGCAGTGCCCATCTGTCTCCGAAAGCCTCCAGTCCGAAATTTACAGGACAGTGTGAACGAAGTCTGTTCTTTTCTTTTTTCATATTCTGCATTAGTATTCGGAAATTTACTTGCAATTTGCAAGTAAATTTTTTAAACTGTAAAAAAACAATTTTGGAGATTCATATGATTGACATCATTCACAGAATAGGTATTAAAACTCCTGCAGAGAAAGTCTATAAGGCTCTGACAACTTTAGAAGGTCTAGGCAGTTGGTGGACTGAGGAAGTAAGCGGTGAGACAAAGACCGGAGGAAGAATCGAATTTTTATTCCGCTCTAAAACCGGAGAGCTCATCGGTAAAATGGTTATGGAGGTGAAGGAACTGAATGATCAGAAAAAGGTGCGCTGGAGCTGCATAGAAGGGCCTTCTGAATGGATTGATACGGATATAACATTTGATCTTTCAACTGCAGACGGTCAGACAATTGTGCTGTTCGGTCACAGAAACTGGAGAGAAGCGGTTGAGATGACTGCGCACTGCAGTATGAAATGGGCTGTTTTTCTTTTGAGTCTGCGGGAATATGCAGAAACTGGAAAAGGGAGACCATCCCCGAATGATTTAAAAATTGACAACTGGAATTAATTCTCAGGAGAAAAAATGAAACAGAATGATTTTACAGTATCCATATTGACAGACAAATGACCGGAAGAAATATTTAAGGCTGTCAATAATGTAAGAGGGTGGTGGCAGGGTGAGATTGTCGGCAGTACTGAGAGTCTCAATGATGAGTTCACCTATCGGATGGGAACTGTTCATTTCTCGAAGCAGAAAATAACAGAGATGAAACCTAATTGGAAGGTGGCTTGTCACTGAAAGCAGTCTCAGCTTTACAGAGAGAAAGGATGAATGGACTGGGACAAGAGTGCAGTTTGATATCAGCTCGGAAGGAGACAGAACAAAACTTGCTTTTACGCATTTCGGTCTTGTTCCTTCTCTTCAATGTTATGGAAGCTGTTCTGATGCCTGGGGACTGCTGATTAAAAAAAGTCTGTTCAGTTTTATCACTGAAGGAAAAGGTGTCCCTGTTTTTTAAGGAACAATAATATGTATGAAGATCTGCCTAAGGAAATTACTGCTGTCTGGAAGAGCCTTTTTCATCTGCTCGAAGTTTTCAGTGAGATATCCGACCGGCTTGATCCGGTCAGACTGAAGGAATATTCTCTCAGACTGAATCCTTTATCTGAATCTCTCAAAAACTTTCTGAATGATCTGAAGCCTGCATATTCTATGCAGAAGGATTCGCCTGAATCTCTTATCTCCCTGGCAGCGTCTCAGGCCCTGCTTGGGGCAGAGCGGTTTCAATCAGCGGGAACAGACGCACAGGCAATATTCAAGGTGTACCAGTCCTTTCGCCCCGTCTGCCGTTCTGAAGAAATACTGTATCAGCTTGCAGGGCGGTTCGAAGAGGTCAGTGCGCATTTTCTGCATCCTTCAGAGAAGGAAAACCGCAGACTCTTAGATTCACTGATAATTAAAGATACAGACAGTAAAATTTCTTATGGAATTGCGGATTCGGAAAATGAAAGAGGGCAGAGAGGAGGGTATTCACTGTATGTGCCGGAATATTATTCTGAAGTACGTCCCTGGCCTCTCGTCATTGCACTGCACGGGGGATCCGGACACGGGGCTGATTTTTTCTGGAGCTGGCTTCGGGATGCAAGAACATTCGGTTTTGTCCTTGCCGCTCCTACCTCAATCGACAGAACCTGGTCGCTTCATACGCCTGGCACAGATGCAGTGAATCTGAACAGGATGCTCTCGGAGATATCCTCAAAAATCAATATCGATGCGAATCATATCCTTCTTACAGGTCTTTCCGACGGGGGAACGTATTCCATGATTCTGTCCACAGTACGTCAGTCGCCATTCACTCATTTTGCACCGGTTGCATCAGCGGCTCATGTTCTTCTGAACAGGTCAGGGGTCATTTCCGTTCCAGTAAAGGATCTGCCTGTTTACCTTGTGCACGGAACAAAGGATTGGATGTTTTCAGTTCAGAAGGCGCGTGAAACTGCTTCCGCACTCGAAAAGTCAGGAGCGAAACTCGTTTACAGGGAGATCCCGGATCTCTCTCATAATTATCCGAGAGATGAAAATATTTCTATACTGAAATGGTTTTATCCGGCACGTTTTGAGTAACATAAAGGAAATA
>DAORDI010000192.1:8087-10826 GCA_035345895.1 Leptospiraceae bacterium | reverse complement strand
GCAGAAAAACGTCTGATTTTTCAGCCTGAATTCAGGATGAACAGAGTAATGAATGCAGGCTTGGAGACAAATATCGGAGGGAGAATATCATGGAACTGGTAAAATACAGCAGGCTTTTCTTCACAGGACTCTTCTGTCTTCTTACTGCCTGTGAAAAAAGCAGTCCAAGATACTGGAATGAATATTATATTGACAGAGAAAGAGAGAAGCAGGCGGACAGAACTGTGTATAGAGAAGCTTCCTGTCCTGCGCTGAAAAACTGTTATTCTGAATGTGCCGAAAGCAGATGGGTCAGGAATACTGACAGCAGGGGAAGGGCAGTGGTCAGAAATACATTTCGGGACGGGACGAAAGGAAGTTTCTGGAATCCTGAAACTCTCACTGAATGCGAAAGAAAATGCAGGACAGAGATTTTCTGCACTGATAAGGATTGACCCGGGGCTGAGAGCATTGGAACTGCTCTTCAGTCATAAGGGTCATATTCAGGAATGCCTGCCTCCGGATTGGACAGAAATGAATTCATTTCATCTGTTTTTTCTCCCTTGACCTTCTGTATCTCTGAAATCATTTTTTGAATTGTATCTTCATTATCACATAAATCATAGACTCTGCTAAGTGCAATTCTTCTCTTTTCCGGTTCAGTATCTGAAAGATACCCGGTCAGAACCTTCAGATCGTAGATTCTTTCCATCAGACATTCTGTGAGCTCCGGCGTATGAAGATGTTTCGGTATTTGGGAAATGAAGGGAAGGAATTTTTTATTCCATTTCAGATGGGAAAGAAAACTTCCCGCAAAGCGTCTGAACTCGGAATCGAAGTCCTGAAGCTGCAGAATGAATGAACGGAGGAATACTTCACCTTTTACGAAAGGTTTTTTATCCAGTCCGGAAATAAGCCTTATTCCGGGAGTAGAGGCCTTGTATTCTTCCCTAGGGTTTTCCGCAAAGGCCCAGAGAGCTCCTTTGCGGACAGCCCGGTCACTGCATCTCAGAAGTTCTCTGACTTTTTCATGCCGTTTCAGATGGATATACTGGTCAGCTTTTGTTTCGCCTGCAAATTCACGCACTAGTTCATTGAAACTTTTCAGACCAGCCTGAATTTCTCTCATGAAATCTTTATAATGATTTTTTATGTATCTGCATTCCTCGCCGAATGGACCTGACTCAGAAGCGCCTCCTCGGAAGGTAAGTCTGGCTTCGACCGGAGTGATTCGGACAAGCCTCAGATTGTAATTCGAGCTGTAGGTGCGGTAATAAGTTCCGCAGTCAGGACATTTATAAAAGTCCAGATAAAGATATTTTCTCAGATCAAGCCGGATGAGTCCCTCAGTCAGTTTTGCGTTTTCTGCATTATTTGCCGGGTCATTGTATCTTGCGAATGTGATTCTGGGTCTCGTGCTGCATTCAGTGCATTGTTCGAGGGAAACTCTCATATTCAGCCTGAAACAGGACTATTCACAGGAGAATTCCCTTAGAGAGAAGATATACTTATTTATCATGATAAATAATGCAGAATATTTTACAGTAATCACCATCTGGCATAATGTTCTTCTGCCCAGCCGAACAGTCCCTCTATGCGGACAGTTCTGCCTTCTGCATTCAGTGTCCCGAAATACTCTCCGAAGAGCTGATGCACGCTTGATCTGATGATGAGAGCATTTGTTTCTGCTTTCCTGTCGTACAGCGGACGGAACTGAAGACTGACTGTGTCTGAATTTTCTGTGCGGAAATTCCAGGGTTTCATAAAATTGGACGGATCATAGTCAAATAGAATTTCTTCAAATATTTTGTGCAGTCTTCCGTTCAGAAGTATCCCGTTTTCATTCATCCCTGTCCCGTCAGTCCATTTGGAACCCATATTGAGTCCGATGATATCCTTGCCTGATCTGCCTGAAAAAGCTGCCCAGTTCCAGGAAGACTGATAGGGCCAGATGCCTCGGCCAAAGTCCAGAACAGAGAACGCTTCTTCTGTTTTGAACTGAAATATTTCGTCTCCCCATTTTACAGTTCCTTCCGTGGGCATACAGTGCTGCTTGGATGTGTACTGAAATGTTCTTCTGTCCCAGGGCACAACGACATTGAGTGATTCCAGCAGAGGAGGGCGCTCCACTCTGAATTCTGCTTCCAGTGCTTTCCCTCCGAAGTTTTTGGATGATGTCTTCAGATGAACTCTGTTCTTTTCTGCTTGGAATTCAATCGGCATATCGGGATGATTCAGACTGATTTTACCGATCGGAGTCAGAGGCATTTCGAAACCTCTCGGAAAAAGATTCATCACTGTCTTTTCTGCAAACCTGCCTGTTTTTTTATCGAAGAAATAACAGAACCCGGTGTTTGCATAGTCCAGATCTGCCACAGTCATCGAGAACAGCAGATCCTGAGTGGTCACAGCCCAGTAGTCCCATTTCTTTTTTCTTCCGAGTCTTCCCTTCAGATTCCCGATCTGGTAAGGAAACCGAGACCATCCTACTGCCTCAGAATTCAGACAGCCCTTTGTATCGCAGAGAAGAATGTCTTCCCGAATCTCTTTCCTGATAATTTCTGTTTCCGACGGTTTCATGATTTTGGTATACAGAATCTGCCGTATTTTGTAAACTGATAAAATGTCTGCGGAACATTTTTTAAAACTGCAAAGAAACGCAGCGGTGCAGCAGCAGAACGTGTCAGGGTTTTCTATGATAAAAGTATTGAGTATATTGATTTTTATATTTCTGCATATTTTTTCAGGGTGCACAGTCGG
>DAORDI010000192.1:0-7987 GCA_035345895.1 Leptospiraceae bacterium | reverse complement strand
ATTATCTTGTGGAGTTTTTAAATAAGAAATGAAGGGCTGTGCCCCGAAATCCGTAAATCTTTTTGGCATTCTGCACAAAAACTAATTTCCAATATACCGGAAGTAAAAATTCTGGAATCAGAATGAGTGTAGAAAAGAATCTGGAAAAACTTGGGATTCGTCTTCCGGAAGCACCGAAGGCGATTGCATCGTATATTCCTGCACAGACTGCGGGAAATCTGGTTTTTACATCCGGTCAGCTCCCTCTTCTGGCAGGAACGCTGCAAAAACCCGGCAAGGTAGGGGTCAATATCACCCTGGAAGAGGCCGGAGAATGCGCTAAAATTGCCTGTCTGAACGCAATTGCAGCCGTTCACAGCAAGATCGGCGGAATTTCGAGAGTGAGACAGATAGTGAAGGTCGGCGTGTATGTGGCGTCTGCTTCCTCTTTTGTGGAACAGCACAAGGTAGCCAATTATGCGAGTGATTTTCTGCTCGAACTTTTCGGTGAAAAAGGAAGACATGCCAGATTTGCCATCGGCGTGGTTTCCCTTCCTCTCGACGCCTGCGTGGAACTGGAACTGACTGCAGAGTTTGAATGAAATTTATCTACCCCGTAATCTTTTACTTTAAGCTATTTCCGATCCTTATTTTCGGATGGTTTAAGGTGCTTCTGCGGGGTCTCTCCAGACTTGGGATGTACTGGTCGTCTCTCGGAAGAGTGGAAAAAGCTCTCTTTGTCTTTCTATTCCTGCAGATGTTTTTCAGCCTTCGTCCCTGGCTTGTATACAAAATCAATTTTACAGGGGAAGCCGAAACGATCAGGGTTTCTGCCAAACTGAATCTGTATTTTGTCCTTCTGTCCATCGGTGCATTCTGCACATCAGTATTTTATCATGATAAATGGAAGAAGATGATTCTCGGAATTCTTCAGGGACTGAATATTCTTCTTTTTTCTGCAGGGCTTCTTTTTCCTTCTAAAATCTTTTCCGATTTTATTGAAAAATCAGACTACGGTTTTTCACCTAACCTCTATCTCTTTGCAGCTTTTTCCGTTCTGTCTGCCCTGTCTGTCGGCTGGTATTTCAAGACTGAGAGCTGAGATTTACAGAGCGTGTGGAAAAACTGCAGAGACTTTTAAGAACATTTGAAGAACTGAAAAATGCAGGCGGACTTTGAAGCCATTTCTGAACTGGAAATCCTGGACGAAAAACAGAGAAGTGAATAAAAATCTTTTTTACTCCTTATATAAAAAAGGATACAATTTCATTTCTTTCATCATTCCTTTTCCGATTTTTCCTCTGTCTTTTCGCTTTCCGGTCTGACTTCAGTCTTCTGTTCCGGAACATCGACAGGGAAAGAAAATCCTATGGAGAATCCAAAATATAATTCTTTTGTGCTTCTGAACAAATTTTTGAACTGTTCCTTATTTGCAATCAGATCTCTTAAACTTACGTCACCGGAAGGGTTTACAAAATGTCTGAGATCATTATATACAATGATATTTTTTTCCATTCTTGTCACTCTTCCAGAAACATTCAGATCCAGAGAAAATCCTGATTTTCCAAAGTACTGATATCCGAAACCCAAAAGAGCCTGATTTGTCGGCTTGATATTGATTTCAGTCGTCATATTGGGAGACTGCTGAACAGCTCCTGATCCGACATTCGGGAAAAAGAAATTCATATCTGAACTCAGCACTTCCTGAATTTTCTGAGTATTTCCGTACAGATTTCTTCTGAATTTTACATTCAGATAGCCTGGACTTTTTTCGAATGGAAAATATTTAAAAAATATCCCCGCATTTACATCATTTCCAGAGGATGTGTTTATCGAGGCAAAAGGAAATCTTACTCCATTACTGTAGTAAGAATAGTTTCGTGACAGTCCGCCGGGAGGGTTAATATTTTCATCGTATTCTATTCCTGGAAAGTTCAGTTTCTGGGAAGAATTTATTCCGTATCTTTCGATCTCTGTCCCGTAGGAAAAAATCCTAGTGTTTCTCTGAAAAGAGACCCCTATGGACGGTGCAATCGGCTTTATGCTGAAAGTATAACGGTTCTTTTCCCTGTTGTCGCCCTGACCGGGAATGACAAAGATCATTTGAAGCAGTCCGATAAAAGCTGTAACTATCATGATTTCAGCATTTTTTTGAGATACTGACCTGTGTAGGAAACTTTGGATTTCGCAATTTCTTCCGGCGTGCCTTCTGCAATCACCGTTCCGCCCCCGTCACCGCCCTCCGGCCCCATATCTATGATCCAGTCTGCACATTTGATCACATCCAGATTGTGCTCAATTACGATCATTGAGTTTCCTTTTTCCACAAGATCCTGCAGAACCCGGAGGAGCTTTCTCACATCTTCAAAATGCAGCCCTGTAGTGGGTTCATCCAGAATATAGAGTGTCTTTCCTGTTGCCCTTCTGGAAAGCTCCGTAGACAGTTTGATCCTCTGTGCTTCTCCTCCTGAGAAAGTGGTGGCTGCCTGACCGAGACGGATGTATCCCAAACCGACATCCATCAGTGTTTCGAGTTTTCTTCTGACAGACGGAATGTTTTCAAAGAACTTGCAGGCATCTTCTACTGTCATTTCGAGCACATCAAAAATGCTCATCCCCTTGAATTTCACTTCGAGGGTTTCCTTATTGTATCTTTTCCCTCCGCACACATCGCAGGTCACATATACATCGGGAAGAAAATGCATTTCAATTTTCAGTATCCCGTCTCCCTCGCATTTTTCACATCTTCCTCCTGCCACGTTGAAGCTGAAACGCCCCGGGCCGTAACCTCTGAGTTTTGCCTCTTCCAGTCCGGCAAAAAGATCCCTGATCGGAGCAAAGAGTCCAGTATATGTCGCCGGATTGGAACGGGGAGTCCTGCCTATGGGAGACTGGTCTATATTGATGACCTTGTCTATGTTTTTCAGACCTTCAATTTTTTTATGTTTTCCGGAGATGAGCTTGGCGTGCATGATTTTAGATGCAAGTTCATTATAAAGTATGTCATTGACCAGCGTGGACTTTCCGCTTCCGGAAACCCCTGTCACAGTGATGAAACATCCGAGAGGGAAATTCACATTCACATTTTTCAGATTGTTTTCCACAGCCCCGGTCAGCTTCAGAAATTCTCCGTTTCCTTTTCGTCTTGTCTTGGGAACTTCAATTTTTTCCTTCCCGGAGAGAAATTTGCCTGTGAGAGAATTCTTATCCTTTTTGATTTCTTCAGGACTTCCTGCAGAAGTCACATTTCCTCCGTGAACTCCTGCACCGGGGCCCAGATCCAGAATAAAATCCGCCTCCTGCATTGTCTCTTCATCATGTTCAATTACAATGACAGTGTTTCCCAGTTCCTTCAGTTCCTTCAGAGTGGAGATAAGTTTTGTATTGTCCTTCTGATGAAGTCCTATAGACGGTTCATCCAGGATGTAAAGAACTCCCATCAGCTTGGAACCTATCTGAGTGGCAAGCCTGATTCTCTGAGCCTCTCCTCCGGAAAGTGTTCCTGCACTTCTTTCAAGATTCAGATAGCCTACGCCCACATCATTCAGAAAACGGAGTCTCTGAATGATTTCCTTCATGATCGGTTTTGCAATGATTTCTTCAGATCCGGAAAGGGGGAGTTCATTGGAAAGTTTCAGAGACTTTTCAATGGAGAGAGAACAGAATTCATGGATGTTCAGTCCGTTGACTTTCACTGCAAGACTTTCGGGACGGAGTCTTCTTCCCCTGCAGGCAGGGCAGGCATGATTCGTCATATAGGATTCCATCCACTGCCTCATCGAATCTGATTTTGTCTCCCTGTATCTTCTCTTAAGATTCGGGATCACTCCTTCGAATTCACGGGCAAATTCATAATGAGAGTCTTCCTTCCGAAAATCATATTCAATCTTGATTTTCTTATCACCATATAATATAATTTTTTTAATATTCGCAGGAAGTGATTTCCAGGGGGTATTGTAGTCGAATTTCAGAGTCTTGGCAAGTGCGTGGACAGTGGCCAGGTACCAGTAGCTTCCTGTCTTTCCCCAGACTTCCAGACATCCGTCGATGAGCGAACTTTCCGGATCATTTACAATCAGGTTCTCGTCAAATTCCAGAAGACTGCCGATTCCGTCGCAGGAAGGACAGGCTCCTTCCGGAGAATTGAAGGAAAATATTCTGGGTTCCAGTTCAGGAATGGATACATTGTCGCAGTTCGGACAGGAAAGTGTTCTGGAAAATGTGTGATCTGTTTCGGAATCATTTACAGTAAGATTTCCGGAGGAATGTTTCAGTGCTGTCTCCACAGAATCAGCAAGCCTTGTCCTGATTTCAGGCTTCATCACAAGTCTGTCCACTACGATGTCTATGCTCGACTTGATGTTTTTTTTCAGTTCAATGTTTTCGTCAAGACTCAAGGCTTCTCCGTTCAGCCTGATCCTCGTAAAACCTTCCTTGCGGATTTTTTCAATTGTATCCTTGTGCTCTCCTTTCTGTGCACGCACAACTGGAGAGAGAATCTGGAGTTTGGTTCCTTCCTGGAAAAGCATGATCCTGTCCACGATCTGGTCTACTGACATGGAGGAAATCGGAGTTCCGCAGATATGACAGTGAGGTTTGCCCGTTCTTGCATAGAGAAGCCGGAGATAGTCATATATTTCAGTGACAGTGCCTACTGTGGATCTGGGATTTCTGTGAGTCGTCTTCTGTTCAATGGAAATGGCTGGACTTAAACCTTCTATAAGATCCACGTCAGGCTTGTCCATCTGTCCAAGGAACTGCCTCGCATAACTCGAAAGACTTTCCACGTACCTTCTCTGTCCTTCTGCATAAATCGTGTCGAATGCAAGTGAGGACTTGCCTGAACCGGAAAGACCTGTAATGACAGTCAGCCTGTCTCTAGGAATGTCCACATTGATGTTTTTCAGATTATGAGCTCTGGCTCCGCGTACTCGAATAAAAGACGACGACATACTCCCACCTTTCTCATCCAGACTAAAAATCCTTGACTCAGGGTAAATCAAAAATAGACTGCGGATATGAATCTGCAGGATGAATTTAAGAAAAGTCTGGGACATTTCCCTTCAGGAGTCACAGTCGTGACATATAAAATCGGCGATGAGTTCGGAGGAGTGACAGTATCGAGTTTCACTTCTCTTTCTCTCGATCCTCCTCTTGTGCTCTTCAGCATTATAAAAAATACACAAAGTCATGAAAAACTGAGTTTGGCCGAATCCTATGCAGTCCATATTCTTTCTTCCTCGCAGAAAGACATCTCAAACGGATTTGCTTCCGCTAAGACAGACAAGAATGAACTTCTCCGAACCCTGAAGCCGGAACTCATCGAAGGAGCGCCTGTTTTTTCCGGTGCACAGAGCGTGCTTGTCTGCAGAAAGGAACATCTGTACGACGGAGGAGACCATACGATTTTTGTATCCTGTGTAATCTCCGCATCCACAGATGAGTCAAAAAGTCCCATTCTTTATTTTAACAGAAATTATCATTCTCTCGGGGGTACGCTTTGACAGAATCCATTCTTATCACTCAGTGTCTGCAGAACGACTTCGTGCAGCTTCTGGACAAATATGATCCCATCCCGAACCAGCTCCATGTGGGTTATGAGGAAGCAAGAAGACTTCTAGGAGAAAAGATTGAAGAAGGTCCTGTGAACACAGTGATGCAGTGGGCTTATGAGGAGAGCAGTTTTTCCCTGAAGCTCATTCATATCAGGGACTGGCATGACAGGGAAGATCCTCTGCAGAAGGATCATCTGAATCAGTTTGGAGAACACTGCATAAAGAATACAGCAGGCGCAGATTTTGTTTTTTCCAATTATATCAAGCCTGGAAGAGAACATTTTATTGTAAATGCAAGCGGACTGAATGATTTCGTGGACACTGGTCTTGAAGAGATACTGAAACCGCATAAGGGAAAAAAATGCAGGGTAGGTGTGGCAGGTGTCTGGACTGAAGCAAAAATTTTCTTCCTGTGTTATGATCTGAAGACAAGATACCCTGAATTTGAAATTGCTGTCTGCAGTCTGCTTACTGCAAGTTCTTCCAGAAATGCCCATTTTATTTCGCTCGATTCCATTCAGAAGATCTTAGGGATAAGGATCTGCACTTCACTCAGCGAGTTTACAGGATTTCTGAACGGGAGTTCCGTCCGGCTGGAACACAGAATACGGGGGGGAGAATTTGTCTCCATAAAGAAAGAAAATGAATTTATCATTACAGACACGGACAGAAAAATTCTGCAGTATCTTTTTCGGGATGGGAAAGCTGCTTCATTGAAAAGTCTCGACGGAGGGTTTTCGGGAAACCTTGTGCTGAAGGCGAATGTCACTGACAAGTTCGGTCATATTCAGGCTCCTTACGTGGTGAAGATAGGCAAAAGAGAACCGATATCCCTCGAGAGAATGTCCTTCGAAAAAATACAGGAAGTGCTGGGAAACAATGCACCTCATATCGTGGACTTTGCAGAGTTTGAAGACCGTGCAGGCATCAAGTACAGATACGCTTCCATGCTGGACGGAAATGTGAGAACGTTCCAGGGATATTACGGATCGGGAGAGAGTCAGGAAAAAATCAGCCATGTTCTGGACACTGTATTCAATAAGCAGCTCGGCAGGCTTTATGCAGCCAAGGAAAAGGAAAAGCTGAATCTGCTTCAGTATTACGATTTTCAGAGCAAGTATTCGCCGGGAGTCCGAGAGAGAGTGACTAAAATTCTCGGATCTGATCCTTCAGGAGACAGTATCGATCTGCACGGTCATAAGATTCCGAATGTATGCAGATTCTATGAAAACGATCTGAAAACACTGAAGGAAAGGACTTCCGTGCCCAGATTTGTCTCGTATGTGCACGGGGACCTGAACGGAGCAAACATCATTGTGGATTCTCTCGAAAATATCTGGATCATAGACTTCTTCCACACCCATGAGGGGCATATACTGAAAGACCTTCTGAAACTGGAAAATGATATAGTATTTATTTTTATGAAACTGGAGACAGAGGATGAATTCCATGAGGCGGTGCTTCTCATCGATGCACTGATTGACGTACCTGATCTCTGGATGATGCCGGAAAAAACAGTCAGAGACAGACTGAAGACGGACAGAATCATCCGGGCTTTCGACACCGTATCTCTGCTCAGAAGTTATTATCCTGAACTGATTGAAACAGACAGAGACCCGTACCAGCTGTATACAGGACTGATGAGATATGCAATGCACACACTGTCTTTTGATGAGAGCAGTCTCTGGCAGAAAAAGCTGGCACTTTATTCAGGAGCAAGGCTTTCCGAAAAAATCGGACGTGTTCTTCGAGCCTCGGGAAAACTCAGAATCGACTGGATTGAATTTCAGGAAAGAAAAGAAAAAGGAAAGATGGGACTTACGATCCTTCCCGGCAGAAAGGACAGAGACAGGGACATTGATGCAGATATTGCCACAGTCAAGGAACACGGAATCACCCATGTGCTGACTCTTGTGACGAGGGATGAACTGGAATATTACGGGGTATCCGACCTTCTCGAAAATTACAGCAGTGCCGGAATTGAATGCAGATTCTTTCCGATCCTCGATCAGGCCGTGCCTACGATGGAATCGGCTCTGCCTGTACTGGAATGGATGGAGAAAGTTCTCTCTGACGGAAATCTGCTCATTCACTGTGTGGGAGGCCTGGGCAGATCCGGACTCATGGCAGGAGCGTATTTAATTCATCATTATAAGTTCAGCTGGAAAAGGGCATTTGAAACTGTCAGATCCTGCAGATCGAGAAGGGCAATTGAGTCGAGAGTGCAGGAAGACTTTCTGAAGAAGATGAGTTCTTAGGGAGTTTCCGCATTTAGGGATATCCTCTATTGCATTCCCGGAATGATCGGGTAAGATAGAGGATATGAAAAAAACTGTAATACTTTTTATGATTCTTGCTCTTTCTGCAGGATGCAGGAAATATCTCAGGATGGAGCCCGATTCTGCATCCAGGGAGATGGAGGATAAGATAAAATTTCTTTCAGGAAAAAAAAT
>DAORDI010000191.1:0-11016 GCA_035345895.1 Leptospiraceae bacterium | reverse complement strand
CGCCATTCGCCATTCGCCATTCGCCATTCGCCATTCGCCATTCGCCATTCGCCATATGCTTGACACAGAAGAACAGGGAAAGGATCTCTATATTTATGGAATATCCGAAAATCAGCTTTATCGGCGTGGGCATCATGGGAAGCGGGATTGTCAGAAATCTTCAGAAAAAAGGAATCCGTCTGAAGATATATGCCAGGAACAGTGAAAAGATTTCCAAGTTTCAGAATGAAAAAACGGAAATTTGCAGAAGCATTTCCGACTGCTGGAAAAATTCAGACATTGCAGTCCTCTGTCTGACTGAGGATTCCACTGTCAGAAATGCATTTCTTTACAACGGTCTTCTGGAATCAGGATGCAGATTCATTATCGATATAGGAACAACATCTCCAGAACTGACTGAAGAAATGAAACTTTTTTCGGACAGACACGGCAAAGTGTTCATGGATTCGCCGATGACAGGAAGCAGACTTGCAGCGGAAGCCGGTGAAATCATCTATATGATAGGAAGTGACTCAGAGGAAGCTTTTGAATTCTGCCGGTTTTTCTGGGAATCGACAGGGAAAAAAATCATCCGGTGCGGAAGTGCAGGATCCGGTCAGAGAACAAAGATTGCACTGAACATGATTCAGGCCTCTGTTCTGCAGTCTTACATTGAAGGACTGATGCTTGCGAGAAATGCAGGAATTGACGAAGAGCTGATGTATGAGGTGATCAGCAGTTCTGCAGCCAGATCCGGAATCTCCGACTTCAAGCTGAAATACATTCTGAATAATGATTTTTTCCCGCATTTTTCATTAAAAAACATGAACAAGGATCTGAACCATGCTCTCCGTCTTGCAATGAAGACAGAGACAGTCACTCCCCTTGCATCTGCACTTAAGACGGTATACAGTGCAGGGATGAATTCAGGACTCGGGGAAGAGGACTTCTCGAGTCTCTACAAGGTGAATAAAAAACTGAATGAACAGAATTCCGGGACTGTGTAAAAACAAAGAAAAAGAAGGCTCGCGCGGAGTTGCGGAGGTATGACACGTTCTGCTGTTCAATAAACTCAGTGCAGGCTTGCAGCAGCTTCCAAATTTGCGGCGGCTTCAAAATCTGCGGTTCTTTTTTCTCTGCATCTTCGCGTCTCCGCGTGATAACGATCTTTTTACACTGCCCGGATTCTTTAAAAATGAATCATCCTCTTTCTTTTTTCAGAAGAAAGATAAGGACTGTCTGCAGACACTGCTCCATTCTGTCTTCCGTAAATGTCAGCAAGCCCTGAGGCAAAATCTGCATATACGGAATCCTGCTTTCCTTTCTTAAAATCATCCGAGGCTTCCAGGATCATTTCAGAAAGTGAAAAACATTCATAAGCGGTATCGGCTATTGCCATCCTGTTCATCTCTCTGAATTCTCTTTCAGAAGAGAGAAAACCTTTCAGCGCAGAGAACTTTTTACTGAAACATTCCGCTGCAGAAGACAGTTCCTTGAATTCTTTTCCTTTATCTGCATTGGAAGAAACCAGTGCCAGAAAAGCCTCTCCTGATTTTTTTCTTTCGAGTGCGTGAAGGATATGATCTCCCATCAGAAAATGTGTTCCCTCCCAGGTTTCATTGATGACTGAATCATTCAGCATTCTGGGGATCACTGAAAAGTCACCGAGGATGCCGTTTCCTCCAAGACAGAGAACTGCCCTGTGAGAAAGTTCTGCTGCAAGCTTTGAACTGATGTACTTCATCAGAGGAAGAGTAACTGCAGAGGCAAGCGTCTCTTTTTCCTGTTCATCTATGGATCGGAAATTGCAGTGCAGAAGTGCTGTACTGTGGGTTCTCATTTCAGAAAGCTCCCTTGCATAGATCGGAAATTCAGTCAGATTTTTTCCGTATGCAGAACGGAACCTCGCATATTCGAGCGCCTCAAACACTGCCCTTGCACTGTTCCCTGCTGCACCTATCCCCACATGAAGCCTGGAAATACGGATTACATATTTCATCAGATTGGCAAGTCCGTGCCCTGTTCTTCCGAACTCTTCGGCCTCGACTCCCTCATAGATGATTTCTGTCGTCACCTTTCCGCGAGAACCTATAATATCTTTTTTTCTAATGATATTATGATGATTCAGAGTTCCGTCATCTTTGAAACGGGGCACAAGAAAAAGTCCTACAGTATTCGTGCCTGAGACTTTTGCTGTAGTCACCCAGAGATCGCCGGGATTGGAACAGAACCATTTTTCACCTGTGAGAATCCATTTCCCGTCACCCTTCGGAACAGCAACTGTTCTGTTGGCGGCCACATTGCTTCCGCCCACTCGTTCTGTGACGTACTGCCCCGCCATAAAATGAGATCTGCTGCCTTCTCCCGCGACGAGAGGAAGATATTTTTTCTTCTGCTCTTCTGTTCCTATCGCCTTCAGTGCAAGGATCATCCCGTCCGTCATTGCCAAAGGACAGGACACTCCCCCTTCCCCGTTCATATTCATCAGATAGGCAAGAGCATATCTGTGGACTGCAGCAAATGAAAACTTCCAGTCTTTATGAAAATCCAGATTGACCACACCGTGTTCATAGGAAATTCTTCTGCTTTCAGTCTGCTCCCTGCAGTATACGATTTCATCAATCCTGTTTCCTGCCCTGTCGTATTTTACAAGTTCCCCGTATTTTCCTTCCTTATGAGAGGCCAGAGTGAGTTCATTCAGAATCCCTCCGCAGAGAGATCCGTAGTCTGATATATGCTTTTTCAGAGCAGATCTGTGATCTTCAGAAAAATCTCGGGTATACCGGTCAAGGACTCTCTGCAGTCCGGAGTCCATTTCATAAAAATTTTTATTTTCAACGCCTTTATATTCGGAAATGTCGAATTTTTCAAGTCCGGGATTCATTCAAGTCTCCTAAAGTTTTTTCAGAAGAGACGATGCCAGATCTTTGTATCTTGCCTCCTCCTTCAGATAGAGAGGATTGCCCACTCTGTTTACAGTCCATTCCAGATGATATCTCGCATTTTTCCAGTCCTTCACTGCAAGAAACACCTGACCGATATAAAGATGCGTCAGAGGAAACTCCGGTCCGAATTTTAATGATTTTTTCAGGTGATCTATTGCTTTTTTATTGTCCCCTTTCGAGATCGGCCAGGGAGGAATCTGATGAAAAAACCATCCGAAGGAACGGTGAGGAGCCCCGTGAAAGAATGTCTCGTCAATCTCCACCGCTTTTTTGAAATGCTTTTCAATCGGATCAAGGAGCATATAACTCTGAAGCATACCCTTTTCCAGACCGAGAAATCCGTAGTTCACTCCGAGCCAGAAATTTGCCTCCACTGAACCGGGACTCAGTTTGACTCCCTTTTCCCCGTATGCGGCTCCCTTCTCATAAATCTCCAGCTTGTCACCGAGAGAGTATTCTCCCCTCCAGTAATATATCTCAGAAAGGATACCGTATATCCTTCCCTCTGAAGGATATTTTTCCGAAAGAGAAAGAAGTTCTTTTTCCGCATCGTCCAGATTGGAATCCAGAAGCTCTCTTTCCCTGATTTTTTTTCTGACACTAAGGTATTCTTCTTCTCTCATCACTTGAACTTGTCGGGCATCCCGAGTCTTTTCTCCATTACTTCACAGAATGATTTCAGCACAGTGATCCTTGCATGATACTTTTCATTTGCAGGAACCACAATCCAGGGGCTTTCTTCTGTATGAGTGCGGAGAATCATCTCTTCACACGCTTCCTCATAGAGTCCCCATTTGTCCCTGTTTCTCCAGTCCTCGTCAGTGAGCTTCCATCTTTTGAGAGGATCGTCTTTTCTTGCATTGAATCTTTCGAGCTGCTCTTCGCTTGTAATATGAAGCCAGAATTTGATTACAGTGCAGTCGTCCGAGCTGAGTTCCTCTTCGAAAAGAACAATTTCATCATAGGCTCTTTTCCAGTCCTCTTCCTTCGCAAATTTTTCGACTCTCTCCACAAGAACCCTTCCGTACCAGGATCTGTCAAAAATGGCAATCCTTCCTTTCTTGGGAAGCTGAGTCCAGAACCTCCAGAGATAGTGATGATTTTTTTCTTCAGAGTTCGGAGCGGCAATGGAAATGACCGAATACAGTCTGGGGTCAAAAAGAGAAGTCAGTCTCCGGATAGCCCCGCCTTTCCCTGCGGCATCCCAGCCTTCAAATACAAGAATGATATTGTGCTTTTTCTTGTCCGCATAATGAGAGATGAGCTTTGCTCTCTCCTGAAGACTGTCGATTTCCTTTTTGTACACCCATTTTTCAATCGGTGCGGGCTGTATGACATCTGATAATCTGAATATTGTTCTCATGCGGCTGCTCCTTCCTTGTCCTTCATTGTCTGAAGCATTTTATCTGAATCAAATCCGAGAAAATTTTCCAGATCTCCGATGAGACTCTCAAGGATCATCTTTCTGGCAAGAACCTTGTCCTCAGCACGGAATATCTTCCAGGGAGTTTCCGAATAGGCGTCCAGTATCTTACCGTATGTTTTATCAAATTCTTTATAATTTTCCTTTTCGAGTTCGTCCTGTTCCGTCACCATCCATTTTTTTCCTGACTCAATCGCTTTTTTGAATTTCTTTTTCTGAAAATCAGAACTGATATGCAGAAATATTTTGGATATAAAGTATCTGTCCTTAATGAGCATTCTTTCAATTTTCTCTGTTCTTTCCAGCTTCTTATAAAAATCCTTTTTGGAAAGATCTCCCAAAACTCTCTCATACACCATCTTCTTGTACCAGGAGCCGTCAAAAATGCTGATCTGACTGTAACTCGGAAGTTTTCTCCAGAATTCAAAATGGAATCCGAAATTCATATATTCCAGATTTCCCTTTTCATAGGAATGCACTCTCACTTTTCTCGGATCAAGTCTTCCTGTAATGGACTTCATCACATCGCCCTTCCCTGATCCTGCAAATCCGTCCAAAAGAATAAGAATTGCCTTCTTCTGACTTGCCGCCTCACTCTGAATCAGATACAGCCTCTCCTGATAGTCCTTTTCCAGATTCTCAAACTCATCCTTGCTGATTTCTGCCTGTTCTCTGCCTAATATTGCCATAATGGCTTATCATACAGATACAGAGCTTGTGTCAAGCATGTAAAGACAGCCAAATTCCTCTCATTTCAGGAACACGGAGCGGATTCAGGAAAATGGACTGAAACTGTGTAAAGCCAAATTTAACAGTGAAAGAGGAAGATTCAGGTATGCATTTTCATCATTTGAAGTTAATTCAAAAGGAGCGGAGTGAACATTTTTAAAGCAGCTTCTGCAAAGATGCCGGAAGGAATATTTTGTATATAAGTATTTTCATTATCATTATGAAAATACTTTTCATATGCTTCAAAATTCCTCCAGTTCTTTCAGAATTATAGAGTCGAATATTTTGCCCCCAATCTCATCCCTTTGGATAATATTCCGAATGAGCTGTTCCGACGCTCTCACTTGATCAAATCAGCTATCATAAAGAATTTACCGCTGCTCCAAATATTTTAAGACCTCAGCATCTGCATCCTAAGAAATAACCTCAGTCTCAGCGTTGCCGGGATGCAAGAGCCGGTCAAAAATTCTTCTGTCAAGGCCTGAAAAAATATTTGAACAAAAACTCTTCCAATTATGTCAAAGAGTCATGTATAGACTTATATTTATCCCGATTGTATTTTCGATATTGCAAACCTGCTCTTCCGTAGAAGTGAGGGAGGATCAGGTAGGACTGCTCTGGGAGTCTTCCGCAGGCAAGCTGACTCCATTGAAAAAAGGCAGATATATGCTCTGGGGAATGTATGATACAGTATATCTGTATTCCACCCGGAAAGAAACGAGACATGAAACTGTTGTAGTCACAACACAGGATGATCTTCAGGTAGAGGTGCAGGCATCTATCATTTACGGTGCAAACGGAAATGAAATCACCGCACTGCATCTGGAATTCGGTGAAAAATACTATGAAAAAATAGTGAGAGAGGATTTCAGAGCTTCCATCAAGAATGTTCTTGCGAGATACAAGATGATTCAGATTCCCAAGAAGTCTGCAGAACTGGAACAGGAAATCCTGGAAACACTGGCTGCAAGAATCAAGAACAGACATGTGCTCATTGAGGATGTCAATATTGATGAGACAAAGCTTGATCCTGGAATTATGAATGCAATTGCTGAGAAACTTAAAAGAGAACAGGAACTCGAAACAATGAAGTACAATCAGAAAATTGCAGAAAAGGAAGACGAGATAGCAAAGATGAAAGCCAAAAGAGATGCGGAAGTGGAAATCATTGCTGCTGAAGCAAAGGCCAAAACTCAGAGGCTTACAAATGTGCACATCACTCCTGCCTATCTGAAACTGAAGACGGTGGAAGCCAGCATGAAGGCGCTGGAAAGTCCGAATGCCAAACTTATTTTCGTTCCGGTAGGGAAAGACGGACTTCCTCTGAATGTAAACATTTCCGACAAAATCTTCAGTGAATCAGGATTCCCTGCGCTTCCGGCAGAGAAGAAACACTGAGAATCAGAGCGATTCTATTCCGATGAATGTAATGTCATCATGAAATTTGTTTTCGAATTCAAGGAAACCTTTCAATTCCGAAAAACACTTTTCACGGATGGCGTTTACATTGCTGTCTTTCATTTCTTCAAAAATCCTGCTGAGTCTGTCTTCTCCGAACATCTGCATCTCTCTGTCAAACTGTTCGAAAAGTCCGTCTGTAAAAAGGATCAGCTTTGATCCGGGTCTGAAACTGATTCTGTCATCCTTGAACTGAGCATTATCCCGTATCCCAATCACTGTTCCGTTTTTCGGGAGCAGAGTCAATCCGGACTGACTGAGAACTGCCTGCTCGGGATGGCCTCCGGAAGAATATACAATCTCTCTCAGATTCAGATTGATGTCGCAGATGATGCAGGAAAAAAATACATTCAGTGAACGGAAGCTGTCGAGAAAATTCCTGTTCAGAATTCTCAATATTTCAGCAGGACTGGAATACTGCTTTTTCACCTTGTCAAACTCGCCCTTGATCAGGGTCGTCATCAGTGCAGCCTGAATCCCGTGACCTGTCGCATCTGCGAGAAACACGCGGATCAGTCCGTCCCTGATCTGAAAAATATCGTAAATGTCCCCTCCGATCTCAAACATAGGGGCGTACACTATTTCACACTGAATTCCCTGGAACTGAATTCCGCTTTCAGGAAGAAGTTTGGTCTGAATTTTTTTTGCAAGACGCATATCACTCTTTATTTCACGGATGATACTGTTCAGTCTTTCATTCGTATAATTCAGTTCCTTTGTCTTGTTCTTGAATTCAGTTTCGAGCTGCTCATACAGAACCCCGCTTTCAATTGCAAGAGCAATCTGAGAACTGAATATTTCCACAGTGTCAATGTCTATCGCGTCAAGTGAACTGCTGAGATACGAAGAGTCCATATAAAACACGCCGACTATGGAATTCTGTATCATCAGAGGAGATGCGATTACGATGATGAATTCCTTATCCTTCCCGTAACGGAATTCGGAAAATCTTCTGATCTGAGTCTTTTTTTCATCTACTGCATCAGTCATTACACGCAGACTTGCCTGAAAGGAAGTATCCTGCAACTCTGATTCGGAAATATTTACAAGGCTGGAAAATTTCATTCCATTCTCTTTTTTCATCCAGAGGAGTCCCCTCTGCGCATTCAGAACATGCAGTATGGATTCTACAATTTTACCTAGAAGAACATCTCCCCCGGGAACAGATATAATATCTCTGTTTATATTCAGAATGTTTTTGAGAGTGACAGTCTTCTGCTGAATCTCATCCTGTGAAATTCTCTGATGTTCAATCAGTGCTTCGATTGCATTCCTGCTTTCTTTTTTTTCGAGCTTCACAAGATCGCTGAGATTCTCATGAGCCTGAATGATCATTCTGGCCTCCTGCTTTTCCTGTCTCAGCACATCAAAAAGTTTTTCCCATGCAGAAATAATGGAACGCGCTTCAGAAAGCTCCATTTTTAATTTTTCAGTTTCAACTGGATCGTTCAGTGTTTACCTCATCTTATGAAATTTCTTTCGAAATTCTTCCTTTTTGCGGAAGTCATTCAGAAGAAATGCAGAGTATATTTTTATGAAAAATAAATTCGAAATCAGTCTTCGTCTGTCTTTCTGTCTATTAGACTCAATTTTTTTCCTGATAAATCCTGCAATCTGAAAAATACCGGAATGAGAAAGATCAGAATCCTTTTACAGAAGAATTCCCTATGATCCCGACAGCAAAGCCGTCAGAGAATGATCTGTCTGCCATAATATCATAGAACATAGGTATATTCACTTAGACCGTACCGAAAAGGCTCCTTATCCCTGCTGCAGTTTTCTCACTCATCTGTCCATTTGAACAGGTTTTCTATGCTTGATCTGCAGGAATCAAGTCAAGGCCGGGAGGCCGCTTAAATTTTTAGAATGATTATAAAAATTAGCTCGCAAAAATTCAGCGATCCTAAAAAACTTGTCTTAAAATATTTCACAATGGAGAATTGTATATGCCACAAGTAACATCAATTGCACCCGGTTTCGAAGCAGAAGCTGTGATCGGCAAAGAATTCAAAAAAATCAAACTTTCAGATTATAAGGGAAAATGGGTTGTTCTTTTCTTTTATCCTCTAGACTTCACTTTCGTATGTCCTACAGAAATTGTAGAGTACGATGCAAAACTTGATGAGTTCAAAAAGATCGGTGCAGAAGTATTGGGAGTGTCTATCGACAGCACATTCTCTCACCTGGCATGGAAAAATACTGCAAGAAAAGACGGAGGGATCGGCGATATCAAGTATCCTCTGATCTCCGACATCACAAAGTCGATTGCAAGAGACTATGGAGTTCTTCTCGATGACGGAATCGCTCTCAGAGGTACATTTATCATTGATCCGAAAGGAATCATCCGTCAGGCAACTGTAAATGATCTTCCTGTGGGAAGAAACATTGATGAAGCGATTCGCCTTGTGAAAGCTTTCCAATTTGCAGAAAAACACGGTGAAGTGTGTCCTGCGAACTGGAATGAAGGATCAAAGACTATGAAAGCAGATGTAGAAAAGTCCAAGGAATACTTCAGCGCTGTAAACAAGTAAATCCTTGTCAGTTTTCAGTCAGTAAAAAACGTGAAACATACATATCTATTTCATGTTGAATACATAAAATTAAACGCGGAGATCTCAAAGAATTTTTTTGAGTTTCTCTGCGACTTGCATTTTCGAGGAACCTATGGCAAAAGAGACTCTTACAGAACAGGAAAAATACTATACGGCAGAAAGCTTTCCGAAAGGACTCACTCGAAAAGTCGTTGAATCCATTTCTCATATTAAAAATGAACCTGCCTGGCTGACAGAATTCAGACTGGAAGCTTTTGAAGTATATTCCCAGAAAGAAATGCCGAAGTGGGGTTTTCTGAATTCCTTCAATGTCAACATTGACGACTATGTGCACTATGTAGGTTCCAATCAGAAAAAGAAAAAATCCTGGGAAGATGTAGACCCCGAGGTGCTCAGGAGTTTTGAAAAACTCGGAATCCCGGAACATGAGAGAAAGTACCTTGCGGGCATTGAAGCAATGAATGATTCAGAGACTGTCTATGCCAATGTCAAAAAGGAACTCACGGATCTGGGAATCATATTCTGCGATATAGATACCGCAATTAAGGAATATCCCGAAATAGTGCGGAAATATCTCGGAACAGTAGTAACAGTCGGAGACAATAAGTTTTCTGCACTGAACAGCTGTGTATTCAGCGGGGGATCATTTGCATTTGTTCCCAAGGGAGTGAAGACTCCTATGCCTCTTCAGGCATATTTTAAAGTCACTGCTGCCTCTTCAGGTCAGTATGAGAGAACGCTTCTGATCGCTGATGAAGGAGCTGAAATTGAGTACAGCGAAGGATGCAGTTCAGTTCAGGACAAGGGCACAAATTTTCATACAGCCGTCGTAGAACTCATAGCGCACAGAAATTCAAAAATCAATTATACTACAATCCAGAACTGGAAAAAGAACATGTACAACTGGACTGTCAAAAGAGGTCTGTGCATGGAGAACGCACATATTACCTGGACGGACTGTAATATAGGTGCAAATACAATAAAGTATCCTGGTATCATTCTTCAGGGAGACAATTCCACAGGAAGCGTTCTCTCGCTCGCTTTTGCAGGAAAGGGACAGATTCAGGACACCGGAGCCAGGATCATTCATGCCGGAAAGAATACGAGAAGCAATGTTCTGGCGAAAGGGATTTCCCTTGACGGCGGAATCAACTCCTACAGGGGACTCGTCAAATTTGAACCTTCCTCCGAAAATTCTTTCAGTCATGTAAAATGCGACGGACTGATTATGGACGATCATTCCTCCTCAATGGCCTATCCCTACAATGATACCTCGGGCATAGGAGGTTCTCTCAATTACGAAGCCACAGTCTCCAGACTCGATGAGGACCAGCTTTTCTATCTGCAGAGCAGAGGGATCAGCGAGGATGATGCAAAACTTCTCATCGTCAACGGATTCTGCGAAAGCATAGTCAAGGAACTGAATGTTGAGTACTCTGTGGAAATGTCAAGACTCATTCGAATGATTCTTGAAGACGGAAAGGTCATTACAGAATCCGCCCCGGAGAAAAAATGAGATATGATCTGCTTTCCTGCACCTTTGTAGGAGTATGGGAAAAACCGTTTCTGAATATTCAGGAATTCGACAGAAGATTTGCACTGGATCTTTTCGGAGATCCGTACAGCACAACCTGCGGGCTGACTCCCGAAGGATATCTGATTACTAAACAGTTCAGCCCGCCCCCCCAGGCGGGAGTAATTATAAATCCTGGCAGGATACAGGTCAGTGAAAAAAATCCTGCTGAACTTTCCAGGGTACTCACCTTGGTAATGGATAAACTTAGGGAGTCAAATCCCTCAGATATGCTTCACCCTTTCTCTTCCATAGGAATCAATTCGGAGCATGTATGGAGCGGACTGCCCTATACTTCTCTGGAATTCTTCCAGAAAAAAATTGCAAGAGAGCTTCCTGTTCCCGGCTCAAAGATTT
>DAORDI010000190.1:0-11069 GCA_035345895.1 Leptospiraceae bacterium | reverse complement strand
GCATCATTCCTCATAACATCTTTGAACGTCTACTGTTAATTGTACAGCATTGGCCTGCCGACGGCTTGAGGGCTCGCAAGGTAGGGAAGCTGCTGCCGCCCTCGCCAAAAAGATGGCTAAACTCCCGCAAGCTTGGAAGACACTGTTGTTACTGATTTATTAGATTTCCCTAATGTTTTCTGAAAATTACTGTGTTTAGACGGCATATCGTATTAGCGTTACGTGAGTGAATAAGTAATGACTGAGTCTCGTGAAATTTGCATCTTCAGGAAATGACTCTGCCTAAATGTTATGTAAAGCCGGAGAATACTGAGGATAACTCGAAGAAGCGGGGATCTATAGAAAAGATCTGTTTCTCTCTGCCTATTTTCTATTTCAGTTCTGAAACAGTTGTTTTCGGAACCAATCGAATCCCCGGAAAGTACGATTTCACTGCTGCTGAAAATCAAATGACACTGTGCGCAGTTTTTAAAAACTGAATTTATGAAAAAACTGATATGTCTTGCTGTGTTTATGATCATCAGCTGCGATCTGGATAAACGTTATCCTAAAAAAGGAACCTTCTGCAGAATGATGGTGACTCCGATGGAATGTGTGGATGTGGATTTTGAGGGCAGGCAGATTCAGATAAACGGTGAAAGCATTCCTTTGGAGATGAAATTTCGAGTTTTGTACTATTTTATTCAGTCTGGAGCAAAAAAGGAGCTCAGAATGCTGAATGAGCACAGGATCGAAATCAAGAATCCGGACAGTCCAGAAGGCGCAGTCTACATAAGAAAAAAGGAAAAAAGAAAATAAACCGGACTGTCCAGTATCGGATGCAGCAGATGAATATTTGCCGACAGCCGTTTGATCTTCATTTCGTATGAAGATATCTGCCTGAACAGAATACTCGAAATGCTCCTGAAGCTGACGAAAAAGGGAGCTGCAGGCTAAGCTTCTGTTCAGCAGGCAGAAGGCACTATTCGAATTTTCCCTTTTCCGAAACAGAATTTGTTTTCTTTAAAATGCAAAGACATTATTTTTTAATTATTTTTTTCAGAATAATTCCCATACCGCATACAATGCTGAGAACAATGATGATTGTGGAAGATGTGGGCAGGAAGACAGTTTCCTGTCCGGTTTTTATTCCCGTCAAGGAAAGTGTGAATCCTGCCGCTGTGGAGAAAATGCTGAACAGCACTGAGAACAGAATGACGGCATGAATTTCCTGGAAAAGACTAAGTGCAAGAAATCCTGGAATCAGAAGCTGAGCTGCACTGTAAAATGACCCCAGCAGATTTACGGAAAATGAAAGAACAGTGGAAAGCAGAAGAAGAAAAATAATATAAATTCCTTTACTGTAATTTTGAAGAATGTATTCCTCTCTATCAAAAGAATAAAAATAGATCATCCTGAAGGAAATGAAAAAAACTGCTGCACAGCCGAGAGTAATGAAGATTACCGGCGAGTCCAGTCTGACCTGACTTGTGAGTATGTCTCCGAAGTATGCAGACAGTATATGATTCTGCACATTCCCGCCGAACGCAAGAAGTGCCTGCGACATTGCCCCAAAGCTTACAAAAAGTATTGCAAGGACCGATTCTGTCCTGTAAGAAGTCTTTGCAGTAAGATACACTGAAAGCAGCATAATCACTGATGTAAACACAGGAGTGAAAATTTCTGCAGGAAGCCTGAAAAAAAGCGCTGCTGCAAATCCGAAAGTTGTAATCTGTGCAAGTGTAATGCTGTAAAAGGACATATTTCTCAGGAGAAGAATTATTCCGAATGAAGAAAGAAGTGCACCCAAAACTGCACCGAGAATCAGCTGCGGCCAGAAAAGGGCAAGACTGCCAGTCAGATTTTCCATATCATTTCTCCCTGAGCAGTCCTTCGGATGCTTCATATATTTTTTTATAAAAACTCATATTTTCACTGTAAATATTGTGAGTTATAGTGATGACTGCTGTGTCTTTCGTTATATCTGCATCTTCCAGAACGGAATAGACTGTTTTCTGAGACGATATGTCAAGGGCGTCGAGGGGCTCATCCAGAATGATCAGCGAGGGTCTTGAAATCACAGATCTTGCCAGGAGAGTCTTCTGAATCTGTCCGCCGCTGCATTCTTTCAGCTGTTTTTTCAGCAGTCCGTTCAGTCCCAGTTTTTCGAGAAGAACCATTTCTGTTTCTGAGAATTTTCTGTTTTTCCAGAAAAAATTTTCTTCAGGCATAAGTATTGCGTCTTTCACTGTTACCGGAAAATGCAGACGGACATTTTTGATCTGCGGAACCATTGATACTCTTTTTTTCTTTGAGATGAAAAGTTCACCTGAGATTTTTTCAAGAAGCCCGGATATGGTTTTGATCAGAGTAGTCTTTCCTGATCCGTTTCCCCCGGTCACTGCAATTCTGTCGCCAGTCCGTATATCCAGATTTATGCCGGAAATCACTGGATAGTTTTTGGAATATCCTATTGTAAGATTCTTCGCGGAAACCAGAAGGGTCATTGTTTTTTCCTGGTTTTTTCAATTCCGTCCCGGATCATTTTAAGCATTGTTCGGATGCTGTCTTCATAGGAGACGACTGATTCAGAAGCTCCCGGAGACTCCGGCATTGTCAATATTGTCGATGATGGAACCTTCGAAGATACAAATTCAGCATAAGTTCTGTTGTGATAAGTGCTGATGAGGATTACCCTGATATTCTGTGAATTCATTGAGTTGATTACCTGTTCCAGATATCTGTTTGAAGGGGGGACTCCGGGTCTTTCCTCGAGAGTCAGATTTGCTGTGAACTTGAAACGGGAAGCAAGGTAGACAAACTGATCATGAAACACGGCAACTCTGGATCCGAAATACGGCTGAAAGTTTTTCATTTCTTCTTTTAGAAGGGCAGTGATTCTTTTTTTGAAATCCTGATAGTTTTTTTCGTAGAAGGCAGAATTGGCCGGATCTACGCGGACTAGAGCAGCAAGAATGTTTGCTCCTATCTGAATCCCGTTCACCGGATCGAGCCAGTAGTGAGGATTTCCATAAATATGCATATCTCCCATTGACCTGTCTACCATCACTGTAGGTTCACCGAGAATTTTGATGCCGACAGAAGCATCACAGTATCCCGGCTGTCCTTTCTGTATTCTCATATTTCTGGACTGCTGGAGAAGAAGAGGCATCCACCCGATTTCAAGATCCAGGCCGATCAGGCAGACAATGTCTGCAGTGTTCAGACGGACAAGAAAATCCGGTCTTGTCATCACGAAATGAGGGTCGTCAAAGCCGCGTATCATGGAAAATGTTTCCACTCTGTCTTTCCCTATCTGATCCGCAATGTTTTTCAGAACAGTGGTACTTGTAACAAGCGACACCTTGGCTTCGGCAGCCGTAAAAATAAAAGCGGAAAGAAAAAGAATTCTCAGCATATAATCTCCTTAATATGTGTGGGCGGGATGTGACCCCAAAATAAACACTGCCTGAATCCAGTATCTCTGGTCAACCTTCTGCTGATCCTGATCATGAGATTTGTCCAGAATAAATCTTCTTTCGAACGTAGTGCGGATGACTCCATATTCGGAAGAGTGAAATGCAAGCTGGAGGCTGTTTGCCTCTGTGTAGTTTTCTGCATCTGCATTATATTTATTTTTCATGCTTTTATCAGTAAAAAAATCATATCTGTATCCGATAGACCAGAGCTGATGAAATTTATACTCTGCAAAGGCGTACCATCCCCACTGGATCTGGTTTGGAGGATTGGAATACTGCAGATTTTCAGGACTCACCGGACCATTCCAGCTGAATGAGTCAGGAAAAATTTCCTTGTTGTACCAAAGCTCGGACATGATCATCAGTTCCCTCAGATTGGACTGATACCATCTGAGCACCCAGTCCATTCCGTACATGTACCTCTGGTTTTTCCTGTCCTCAGTCGGTTCAAAACGGATTGCAGAAAACCCAAACTGAGTTCCTACATTGTTCCCGAAATAGTAAAAATTCTTAAGATGCCCATAAAACAGAGGATTGTTCTTTTTGGCTCCTTCCGTATGAGCATGTCCCCATTTTTTCCCGTTCGTGCTTCCGAGCACGAGTTCCGTCGTAAGGAATTTCCAGGGAAAGAGCATACTGAATTCTGCACCGGTATCAAAAATGGATTCCCATCCAATAAACTTTTCGTGAACGATCGGTGCCCAGGTGAAAGGTCTGTCATGACCGTGTATCCTGTTGAGTCTTCCTACATCCATGAACATCTGTCCGACTTTCAATGAAGTATTCAATGGAAGGAACGGAAGCTGCACCCATGCTTCATGGACTTCAAAGAAGTATTTCCCGTCTTCTCCGTGGGCTGCTCCAAGAAGATAGCCGCGGAGCCACTGATCTACAGCTCCCTTCATTCCGAATTCTGCTGTCCTGATGTTCAGTTTATTGTCGGTAGTATTGGGACGGTTCTTGTCATACACACCTACTATGTCTACGGATGCGGCAATGTCCATCATCAGATTTTGAGCAGATCTGTTCATCTGATTCTGGGATTGGATCGGAGAAGCTGTCCCTCTAGAGTCCTGAAATCCTTTCCTGCTGTTTTCCTGTTCTTTCAGATCTTTTTCCAGATCCTTTTCCCAATCATCGTCCTCTGCCGGTCCGTTTTCATTTTTTTTTGTTTCAAGAGCGTCTATGTCTTTTTCCCAGTCTTCCTTTTCCGAATTGACGTTCCCTTTTTTTTCGGGCGACTCCGGATTATTTGAGGTTTCCGGTCTGACAGGAGGGCTGTTTTTGACAGGGATTTTCTTCTGATTTCCCTTTTTTGCAGGAAGTCCGCTTTCTTCCGCATACAGAAATACTGCAAAAAATACAGACAAAATATAGAATAATTTTTTATATTTTTTCAATCAAACTCCTTAATGAATTTTGAGCCATACCCTTTTCGTCCTGGTATGCCTCAGCATCCCAGTCTTTTTACTGAAGGCTTCCTGCAGTGCCTATCTTTCCTGATGTGACAATGAAACTTTTCAGGACGGCCTTGTTCAGAATAAATCCCATCCTGCTTCCGGGATTTGCGCTCGTCAGTCCTTCCTTATTGATTGTATAACTTCCTTTCTCCGAGTCGGAAAGAGAGGCGCAGGACTTTGGCCATCCGAACAGATGAGTTCCGTTTTCTTCATGGAACTCCAGACAGTATGTTTTTTCAGATCCTGTTCCTGCAGCCGTATTTCCGCCGGAGTCCGGTGCGGATCCTGTCGATGAACCTGATGCAAGCACATCTGTTCCTGATGATTTCAATCTGATTGCAGGTCCTGTCGCCTGAGCGCCGGAGACGGAAGCATTTCCGATCACATCCAGATAGCCGGAAGAATCAGTCAGCAGAAAAGTCACTTCGATATTCATTTTCTTTTCTCCGCCTGCACTGAAAGTTCCTGTGCTTGCAAGTCTGCTGCCTGTCCCTGATCCGGTGAGTCCTGCCGTCAGCCCCTCGCCGGTAAATCCGATGGCTGCAAGTCCTGAGGCACAGGATGTCCCGCTGACATTGAACGAGGTTCTTGTGCTCCCGCCGATCGAGGACGCGGTCGAGCTTGTGCAGCCTCCCTGCGATGCGAGAAATGCTGCTGCCAATGCGGAACTGTTGTCCGATTTTTTCTTGGCTTTGAAAACTTCACAGTCGGATATCATTCCTAAGATGAATGTAAGTATTACAATATGGTATCTCAATTTCTTCTCCTTTTTCTGTAATGCAATAGAGTTGCATTTGCAGTTCAGTTGCATTAACCTAAAACCCTCTTTTTTTTTCAACTTTTTTTTTCATGAGTTGACATAAACAAATATTAAGTAATTGTTGTTTAGTATGAAGGACTTAACAGACAAACAGCAGCTGATCATCAGCTTTATCACTGATTTTATAATGGAAAAAGGTTATCCTCCCACTATCCGTGAAGTGGCTCTAGGTTTTGAGATTACGGCAAAAGGTGCATATGATCATCTGAAGGCACTTGAAAAAAAGGGATATATCAAAACTTCCAAAAATCAGTCCAGAGGCCTTGAACTCCTCAGGCAGAAATCGGAAGACAAGATACCTGTGCATGTTATGAGTGTTCCTCTTGTAGGAAGAGTTGCTGCAGGTCTTCCTATTCTGGCTGAAGAAAATATTGAAGACTACATTCCCGTATCGGACGAACTTGCAAAGAAAGGAACAGTCTATGCCCTCCGTGTAGTAGGGGATTCCATGATTGGTGCAGGCATCAATGACGGAGATATCGCCATCATTCAGAAAAAGGAAACTGCGAAAAACGGAGAGCTTGTTGTGGCAATGATTGAAAATGAAGCTACATTGAAAGCTTACTACAAAGAGACAGACCATGTCCGACTGGAAGCGAGAAACAAAGCATATAAACCCATTAAGGCAAAAAAGGTGGAAATTTTAGGAAAACTCATAGGACTCTATAGAGTTTACTAATTGACAAACCTCTTACCGGTAAAGATAGTCCTTTTAGAATGTTTTTACCGAAAAGAGGCCTGCCTGATAATCTTTTGAACAGGATGCGCAGGTTTTTCAGTTTACTGCTTTTGTCTGTTCTTTCGTTTCACTGTTCCAACAGCAAGACTGAAATTGCAGACAAGGATATGGAAAGCGTATTGGAAAAATTTGCAATGTACCGTTTCCATCAGTCATTGGAGATGGAAGATCCTGATATGCGCCCATCCGACCGTAAAATACTCCAGGAAATCTGCTCCCAGTACAGGTATTCCTGCCCCAAAGTACTGGAAAAAATTAAATCCAAATATCCAATTCTGTCTAAGAGACTAGAGAATGAAAAATAAAGAAAGACTATTCTGGCTGTTCAGTACAATGCTGCTTGCAGCGTATTCCTTTTTCCCCTTTGAAAAAGCAAAAGCAATTTCGCTGGAGGGAGAAAAATTCCTGCAGGTATTTCATGAAATTTCTGCACTGATTGATTCCGATTTCGTGGAAACTTCGGAGGACAAGAATTTATATCAAGGTGCAATTAAAGGAATGATTTCCACTCTTGGAGATCCTCATACCCGATTTATGGATGAGGAGGAATTCAAGCAGCTTCAGGAAGAAACACGCGGAAGTTTCGGGGGAGTGGGGATGGAAGTGGCTCCTACGGAAGGCGGGATTCTTGTCGTTGCTCCAATTGATGACACTCCTGCGCAGAGAGCAGGTGTTCAGCCTCAGGATAAAATCATTGAGATTAACGGTCAGAGCACTGAAAAAATGTCGATTCAGGATGCTATCAAGATTATGAGAGGTGCACCCGGCACCAGTGTAAATTTAAAAATCAGAAGAAAGTCAGTAAAAGATCCGGTTTCTCTTTCTTTGGTGCGTGAACAGATCAGGATTCAATTTTTGAAAAAAGCATTCCTTGAGAATGAAAAACTGGGATATATTCGTCTGTCTCAGTTTATGGGGAAGGAAGGTACTTTAAATGAGTTCAAGAAAATTCTTGGAGAACTTAAGGCTAAGAATATGAAGGGACTCATTGTAGATTTAAGATCCAATCCCGGTGGACTTTTGGATCTTGCAATTGAGCTTTCCGACCTGTTCCTTCCGGAAAACAAGGATATTGTTTCAGTCAAAGGAAGGGGAGAAAAACTGATCCGAGTTTTTAAATCTACAGGAAGACAGGACAAGTATACTGACATTCCGATGATTGTTTTGATGAACGGAGGATCTGCAAGTGCATCCGAAATTTTTGCTGGTGCGATGCAGGATCATAAAAGAGCATCTATCCTTGGAACCCAGTCCTTCGGAAAAGGCTCTGTTCAGAATATTTATCCTTTGTCCTATAAAACGGGGATTGCACTGACTATTCAGAAATACTACACTCCCAGCGGAGTATCCATTCATAAAAAGGGAATTACTCCTGATATCGCCACTGAAGCATTCGGACCGGATGAGGACGAAAAGTTTTATCTGGATAAAATGCACAAGGCCAATCTTCTTCCCGCTTTTGTAAAAGAACATCCCGGTTTTAATGAAAGAAATCTGGATTTGTTTATCGAAATTCTTCAGAAAAAAAGTATCAGAATCCGGCCGGAACTTGCCAGATATCTGCTGAAAAGAGAGTATTCTGTCGGGGAAAAGCTTCCGATATTTGACAGAGAGTTTGACGTTCAGCTCAATAAGGCGATAGAGGTTTTATCACAGAATAAATGATACTTGGTCTTGGCATAGAGAGCAGCTGTGATGAGACATCTGTCGGGATAGTGCAGGACGGGAAAATTGAAAGAAGTCTGAGGATATTCAGTCAGACTGAACTCCATTCCCGTTTTCACGGGGTTGTTCCCGAAATCGCTTCAAGGGCGCATTTGGAAAAGATAAATTATCTTCTGGATGCGGCTCTTTCCGATGCCCGAATTTCTCTTTCAAACTTAAATTACATTGCAGTGGCAAACAGACCGGGACTTCTCGGGTCACTGATGATCGGAGCGCAGTTGGCAAAGGTCCTATCTTTATGTCTGAGAATCCCTGTCATTGCAGTTGATCATCTGGAATCTCATCTTTCTGCCGTGCAGCTGGAAGGAAATATTCTGGAGTATCCTTTCCTTGGCCTGCTTCTGTCAGGAGGAAATTCTGCTGTATTCAAAGTGGATGAACCTGGGAAAATGACAGTTCTGGCAGATACCAGGGATGACGCTTTGGGCGAGGCTTTGGACAAGGCAGCAATCCTGCTTGGTCTTGGATACCCGGGAGGACCTCTCATTGAAAAAAAGGCCGCAGAATTTCAGGGTGAGAGAAAAGGTGCCCTTTTTCCCAAAGTAAATACAGGAGGAAATAACCGTTTCTTTTCCTATTCAGGCCTGAAAACCAGTCTTCTCTATTTTACCAGAAAAAATCCTGATTACATCAGCAGAATTCCTGAAGTATGCTGGCACTATCAAAATTCTGCATTTGAACTTGTAGAAAAAAACATATCAAAACTCGTGTCGGATACCGGAATTCACCGGGTAGTCGCAGCAGGAGGTGTTCTTGCCAATACTTTCCTGCGGGAACGGCTGGAAAAACTTTCCGTGAAAAAGAGATTTCAATTGATTTATCCGAAAAAAAAATTGCTTTGTACTGATAACGGGGCAATGACAGCCTGTCTGGGGTATTATTTATTTCAGGCCAAAAAAATTTCAGGGCTGGATTTTGCAGTCAGTCCTTACAGAGAGGAAACATGAAACTAAAGTTAAACTGGGTACCGAATACACTTTCTTTGGGAAATCTTACATTCGGGTTCATTTCTATCCTTGTATCTTCGAGCGCGGTGATCGGGAGTCCAGAAAATTCTAAACTGTTTTTTCTTTCCGGCGTTTTTATCATTCTGGCGGCCGTTTTTGACGGATTTGACGGGATGGTGGCCAGAGCGCTGAATGCTACAAGTGACCTTGGTGCTGAACTGGACACTCTTGCCGATCTGACCACATTCGGAATTGCTCCCGGATTTCTGATGTATAAAATGATTCTGCAGAAGTATCAGCTCGATCTTTTTAATACAGGAAATTATTTTCACGTAGGGATGTTTATTGCCGCTCTTTTTCCGATCTGTGCCGCATACAGACTTGCCAGATTCACAGTTGCACATGATCCTTCTTCATTTACCGGTCTGCCTTCACCGATAGCCGGAGTAATTGTGGCTTTTTTCCCGATTACCTTTCCTAACAGTCAGATTGCCGACATTCTTACTGTTACAGGATTTGTGGTCATTGCCTGGCTGATGGTTTCCACAATCAGATATTCCAAACCTCAGGTGGCAATGAGAGGGAAGTTTTCCAAGGGGAAACTTATTTTTATGGTAGGGTCCTTGGTTGCGGTTCTTGCCGGTGTGGCGGTAGGGGCTCCCAAACTTCTGCCTTATCTGTTTTATGGAATGATACTGTTTTACGTTTTTTCCGGAATCATCAGTCTTTTCATTCAAATCATTCAGGAATTTTAAATGAGAGGTTTTTTTTATAAGACTCTGAACAAATATCTGCAGGTATTCATTCGTCCTGAAGACAGTCTTCTTGTCGTTGATCCGGAAGATGAAAAGCTTTTTTCTGAACATTCCCATAAAGATATTGTGCACCACAGGACAGGTGAAAGCAGTCTTTCTTCAGTAAAAAATAAAGCATATTCCTATATTTTACTGAATGGAAATGTTCACTATGAAAGAGACATTGAAACTTTTCTGAACAGTATCCATTCAGTGTGCAGTTCAGAAACAAGAGTGGCCGTGACTTATTTTTCCACTCTTTGGAAGCCCGTACTGCGTCTGGCCACATTTCTGCGACTGAGAAGAAAAACAGAAGAATCAAACTGGGTGACACATGAAGACATTGCAAATCTTCTCCTGCTTTCTGATTTCGAAATAATCCGAAGGGAGGGTAAAATCCTGTTTCCCATTTATATTCCGCTCATCAGCCATTTTCTGAACAGGTATTTGGCCCCTCTGCCTTTTTTTAGAAATTTTACCCTGGTGAATATACTCATTGCGAGACCTTTATTTCAGGACGAGAAAAGGAAAAAGCTGAGTGTATCAGTGGTTGTGCCAGCCAGAAATGAATCAGGGAACATTGAAAAGATTATTGAGCGACTCCCTAAAATGGGACCCGATGATGAACTGATTTTCGTGGAAGGAAATTCTACTGATGACACCTGGCAGAAAATTCAGGAATACGCCGCCAAATACAAAAATGAAAAGAATATCCGAATTTTTCAGCAGGAGGGAAAAGGGAAAGGCGACGCTGTCCGAAAAGGCTTTTCAAACGCGGAAAAGGATATTCTGATGATTCTGGATGCGGATATGACAGTTCCTCCAGAAGATCTTCCTCGTTTTTACAGTGCAATTGTGAAAGGAAAAGGCGAATTCATCAACGGGAGCCGCCTAGTATATCCAATGGAAAAGGAAGCAATGCGGTTTTTCAATCTCTTGGGAAATAAATTCTTTGCAATGGCATTTTCCTTTGTTTTAGGTCAGAGGTTCAAGGATACTCTCTGCGGAACAAAAGTGCTTACCCGTGAAAACTATATCCTGCTATCCAAAAATAGAAGTTATTTTGGGGAATTTGATCCATTCGGAGATTTTGACCTGATTTTCGGGGCTGCAAGAATGGGACTGA
>DAORDI010000189.1:0-11086 GCA_035345895.1 Leptospiraceae bacterium | reverse complement strand
ACAAGAAAGTCTTGTTTTATCACGGGACGCCGACTTCCAATACCTTCAATCTGCTTCCTGACACACCTGCAAGCGTTTATGATGACTGCTTTCAAAATCTGAACTTTAATGTATTCGTCGGCGGGCATACTCATGTTCAAATGATGGTTCCCTACAAGGGAAATCTGGTCGTCAATTCCGGAAGTGTGGGTCTGCCGTTTGAGGAATTCGTCACGGGAAAAGAACCTGTCATTATGAACAGATCCGAATATGCCACTGTGGAATTGAATAATTCAGGCGTTCATGTGGAATTTCATCACATCCCTCTCGACAGCAGAATTATTAAAGAATCCTTTGTAAACTGGGACAATCCTCTTCGTCCGCACAGACTCAGACAGTATTCCTGATTCAAGCAGTCGGTTTTTTACGGCTGCTTCCCCCCCGGCTTGAGTACATCTGTTCTGCTGATTCATTAATAGCATTATATCTTCATTACGAACGATTCAATTAACACAGTATAAACTCCTGATTCTTTAACTGCCTGGTTCCTGAATTTCAGATTCAACTCAGCCGTTTCTGCACAGCATTCATTGGGATGTAATGAAAAAATATCCTCCATCCGTTTGAGATTTTTCAGACAGCATTTATACTGCTTTCCAAAAATAATTGCGCTTTTTCTTGCTGACTGCCCCAATTCTATTGAGTCGTGAATGAATAAATGCGCAAAGACTTTTGAAAATGAGTATAACATTCAGTCATGTGCTTTTTGAATATATGGAAATGATCGGACTGTCCGGTCCGATCATTTCTTCTTTGTCAGGGGATCCTGTATCTATCTGTCTGAACACCTTGAAAGGTGTTCCTCCTACCCCGATCCCTGTAGAAAAGCAGATATAATTCTTTCCGGCTTTATGGATCGATGCCGAAGAATACACTCTCGTATGGACTGAAGCCGTTGTATTCAGACCGGCAATGCTCTGCTGGGTCCACCCGGCAGAACACAGCGTGGTATTGACCGACGTCACATCCAAAGGAGACACATCCTGCCCAGAACCCGCTCCGACTGTATAGGTGCAGGTCATCACTGTGCCTTCACAGAACTGCAGTGATGGAGCTGATTCCTGGACTGGAGGACCTTCCTGATCCTGCATAAATGGATGTCACTGTTCCCTGACAGCTGATTTGATAAAAAACATTGCAGAAATGACATAAATAAAAAGACTGAATATCCGGCCTTGTAAACAAAGGGAAAAATTCCATGAAACTGTATATCATAATTATATTATATTTTTTATTACACGCCATTTATGCAGATACTGTAATCTTCAGAACCGGTAGAGAAAATTCCTCAGTCAAAGCTGCTGTCGGACAGGATTTCATCCGGGTAAATGAGGAAGACGGAAAACAGAAGGTATACGACAAAAAGGATGTTCTGAAAGTGAAATTCGAGGCGGTTCACTGGAAAAAAGAATCGGATTCAGAAAAGAATGAATTTCCGGAAGAGAAAAGGCTTTCCATAGAAGCAAAGAAAGGAAATGAATGGGTTCAGTTGTCGGAAGAGGAAAAAATATCACCGGCAGGAAATGCTGCACTGAGTCTAATCCCCAGCTTCAGCGGACTGTACCGTACAGAAAATTATTTTGGAGGAGCACTGTTTACTTTTATGGAACTTGGACTGCTGAAAACAGTGCTTGGATCCAGCGTCATACGCAGAACAGACTGGCTGACAAGGCAGTACATACAGAATGATTTCCGCTCATATTCCAATATGCTCGGGGCTGTCCTTCTGGCAGATTTTGCATTCACCTATTTCAGGACGGAAAACTGGAATGTGGAAGGAAAGTTTCAGGGAGAAAAAGCGCCTGATTATTATCCGCCGACTGCCCCGCTTTCGAGACTCTGGAGATCAGCTCTGATTCCGGGCTGGGGACAGATCTATGCAGGGAATACTTTCAAGGGAGGATTTATGATGACTGTATTTTTTATTTCGGGATTCATATCCCAGATTGCTGATCCCTCTGTGATAAAATCCTATAAAAAGGAAATGAAGGAATCAGACATTGAATATGCAGCGTTCGCATATCCATATTCTGACAGATATTCGATACAGCAGATTGCCGATGCTGATATCACCAGGATTTGGCTGACAGACAGATTTGGTGCTAAATCTCAGATTGACTTTTACAGGTTCGATCAGAACAGATTCAGCACAGTCCTTGGCGCTGTCTGGGTCATCAGTATGATTGATGCCTATTTTTTCAGTGGAAGAAATTCGGCAGAAAGTTCGGAAAAAGAAAAATCTCTCTCCTTCAGACCGGAAATCAATACAGAAAAAGTAAAAGATTCCGGAACTCTGAAAAATGAAACTGCAATGAAAGGATCATTAATTTATCACTGGTGACAGCCGAGTGTCCAAAATATCAAAGAAAATTGAAAAAAAAATCAATACTTTTTTTATACTGCGAAACTGAAAAAGACAACACTGGACACAACAGGATTTTTAGGACGAACAGGATAAAAATGATGGAGCTGCAATTCCTGTAAAAGCAGCAGATCGGGAAAAAGTAAGTTTGCTGTTCCCGGAGGATGAACAAAGAAGATCAGGAAACCACCCACCCGAGTTTGATAGCATAATAGTAAAATACGAATCTGGGAATTCTGGCAAGACTCGCAGCAATAAACTCTCTGTAAGGCATTTTCAGGGTGCCTACAAGGATTGCCATCCAGGAATAAGGAAGAGGCGTTGTAGCAGCCAGCACGACCGCCCAGACACCGTACTTTTCCACATAGGGTTTCAGATTTTCTTCATGTCTGTCTATGAAGTTTTTAGCAAACTCCATCTTTGGGAATACATACATTCCGAGCAGATAGGAAATTGACCCGCCGATCATGCTTCCGACGCAGGAATAAAAAATTACAGGAAAATCATCCAGCTTGCCAGCAACTGCAAATACAAGAAAAGCATCCGGAATCATAAATGCCGGAAGAGCATCGCTGATCAGAATTCCGAGTCCTACGCCGTAGACTCCAAGGTACTCTATGAACCAGCCGGAAAACTGAGTGATCGGCCCTTTCAGAAAATGAGAAAGAATTCCAATCAGTACAACCAATATGACAATGCCTAAGAGCGTTTTCCAGAGAAGTTTCTTCAGATCTGATTCCATAACCGTGCCCAGTAAAAGATAATCCAGCATCGAAAGAATGTGCTGTTCAAGTCAAGCAGACTATTTTCGGTGAAACATTTTTTCCAGATCATCTCTGGTCAGTTTGATCATGGTCGGTCTTCCATGAGGACATCTGGAAGGATTTTCGCAGTAGCTGAGTCTGTTCAGAAGCTCAGCCAGAATTGTGTCCGAAACCTGATCGCCTTTTTTCACTGCAGTTCTGCAGGCGGAACATTTTGCCATCAGATCGTATACATTTCGGACCTCAAAGGAATTTTCCTGAAACTTCTGGAGAAAGTCAAGAAGGACCTCTCTCTCCGTTCCAGGTTCAATGTAAGAAGGAAGTTCTCTGACAATCACTGTTCCTTCCCCGAACTCTTCAATCGAAAGACCGATCTGTGCAAACTCTTTCTGAAGAGACAGTACAGACTCTGCCTCCTCTATGCTCAGATCAATTCGAATCGGTGAAAGCAGAATCTGTGAGCTGTAGGTTTTGTTTTTCAGAGAATTGAGTATCTCTTCATAGCGTATTCTTTCATGCGCAGTGTGCTGATCGATGATATACAGTCCATCCTCTGCCTCCGCAAGAATGAATGTTCCGAAAATGACTCCATAATGCTTTTTCAGTATAAAGTCTCTTGATGACCTTCCCGTCTCTGAAAGAGTTTCCAGCCGTACACCCGATCCGACGTCAGTCGTTGCAAATCCTTCCTGCCGGGAAACTTCGGGAAAAATATTCTCATGAAGTATGCTCTGGAAAAATGATTCTTTCTGCTGAACTGCATTTGCCGAGGGCTGTGAGCTGTATGGCACAATCGGTGAAGACATTCGTCTTTTCATTTCCAGAAAACCCACAGGAGTTTTTGAATAGAGCACATTCCTGACAAGTTCCAGGAAGAAGCCTGTAAAGCCTTCCTCATCCAGAAACCGTATTTCCTTCTTGGCAGGATGAACATTTACATCGATAAATGCAGGATCAATGCTGAAATAAATAAAACACCAAGGATGTGCACCCGGAGGAAGAAGTTCATCATAGGCTTTCTTCAGAAGATAGGAACTCTGCCTGAGTTCAACCGGTCTGCCGTTGATGAAAAAATACTGACCGAATCTGTTTGATCTGTAAAACTCTGAATCACTGATGAATCCGAATGCCGATATTCCTCTTTTTTCCAGAGCTGCTTCCATCAGGTGATCCGCCGTGTTGTCCCCGAAAATCTGCCGGATTCTTCCGGAAATATCTGATTTTTTCAAATCAAAGATTTCCCTTCCGTTCTGAATGTACTGGAATCGTATCTCAGGCTTCGCAAGAGAAATGGATACGACCTTATCCTTTATTTTTTTTTCCTCGGCCTTTTCCGATTTCAGAAATTTTTTTCTGACCGGTGTATTGTAAAACAGATCGCTTACTTCCAGTCTGCTTCCCCTTCGGGGGCCGGAATATTCCTTCTTTTTCAGAACTGACCCTTCTATTTCTGCGGTTACTGAAGTCTGATCGGAGGAAACGCCTGTATTGAGTGTTATTCTGGAAACGGCTGCGACAGAGGAAAGAGCCTCTCCTCTGAATCCGTAACTTCTGATTTTTTCCAGATCTCTGAAACTGCTGATCTTGCTTGTAGTATGTCTTTGAAATGCAATGGAAATATCATCTTCATCAAAACCTGAACCGTTGTCTGAAATAATCATTTTTTTGAGACCGCCGGATTCGGAGGAAATATAAATCTCATCCGCACCGGAATCAATTGAATTTTCTATGAGTTCCTTTACAACAGAGGCCGGGGATTCGATCACCTCACCGGCTGCGATTTTATTGATTAAGTCTTCAGAAAGCTCGTGAATCTTAGACATTCAGCCTAATGCAAGCCGCACATTTTCCATGAATGGTGATGGAAATATCCTCAATCTGAAAATCTGTGATATTTTCGAACAGAATCTTTGCAGCGTCCTGACCTGGGGAATCATAGACTGTTCTGCAATGGTCACATACCATATGTGCATGAGCAGACATAACAGCATCATATCTGGAAGAGTCAGAATTGATGTCCAGTTTTTTGATATAGCCCTGATTCACCAGATACTCAAGTGAATTGTAGACTGTAGCAAAACTGAGCCTGCTGGAACTGTGAAGAGATTCGAAGACCATTTTTGCAGTCGGATGATCCATTCTCGATTTCATATTTTCGAGAATTGTCTGCCTGTGTCTGGTAAGTCTCTTGTTCATAATGATTCCTGCTCTTAGAATAATTATCGAAGAAAAAGAATTTTCTGTCAAGAGCAAAACTGAAAAACTGAGAAAATATGAACAATTTTAAGTTTTATGCATCGAACCTGTATTCTGAAAACTGCATCGAATCAGCAGACGAATATTGTCAGTTTTTTGGATGGAAAATCACTCAATCCAGCAATAATCACTCAGAACTTTTGACGGATTCAGGAGAAAAGATCATTTTCAGCAGATCAAATAAGAATTGCAGAGTCGAAAAAGGAAGCATCACAGTAGTTTCAGACACGATAGAACCTGAACTGAGTGATTTTTTTCAGTTCGAACAGAGACCCGAAGGAAAAGAATACATCTCCATTTTGGACAGATACGGAAACAGGATCTGGCTTTTCAGAAAATGAAAAATCAGTCGGGAATGAAGAGTTCATCTGCAGATTTGATCTCCTCCTCTTCAAAATACTTTTCGATATAATAATGAACTATATAAATGACCGGTGTCAGAAGAACAGCAATGATGAGTTTGTATACAAAATTGGATATGGAAATGGAATAGATCTCTGCCTGAGAAATTTTGCCGTAATAGGCTATCTGAATGACTACATAAGAATCAATGAGCTGAGAAATGATTGTGGAACCCGTTGCACGGAGCCAGATATGCCTGCCCCCGGTCAGTTTTTTCAGATAAGTGAATACCTGAATGTCTAGGAGCTGACCGATCAGATAGGCGGCGATTGATCCGGCAATGATTCTGGCTGATCCGGCAAATACTGTTTCGAATGATCTGTCATCCACCATGGACGAGGGAATTGCAGGAATCTGCAGATCTATATATATAATGACATATGCTATAATGACCATAAGCATTCCGAGTAGAGTAGTTCTCCTGACTGCATCGGCTCCGTAAAACTCATTCAGCGTGTCAGTGATGATGAAAGTTGCTGGAAACGGAATAACCCCTATCGTCATAGTGAACCCAAGAAACAGAATGAGCTTGCTTCCGGTCATTTCCGCCATCAGAAGAAATGTCACAAAAAGAAGATTTAAAAGAATGAATACTTTTGTTTTTCTGTCCAGTCTCATATCTGCTCCGGTTTTACTGTATATGTAATTACAGTCCTTTTCGGGACTTTCGGGTCAACTTTTAATTTCTGCCGAAACCCGATCCGGAACGGAATGTACAGGGCGGGTCTTTCTTTTTCTCCGAGAGAAATATAGGCAAGGAGCTCCATAACTGCCTCCTTCTCCTTTTTCAGATCCACAGGAATGGAAAATTTTCCCGCCTGTGAAACTTTTTTTTCTGCAGAATGAACTGTTTCACCGGAAATATGAAGAACAAATGAGGATGATGCATTCCTGTTCCATACGTATTTTTCAGGGAGCACAATTTCAAACTCCAGTGCGGTCAGATCAGGAGAAACAGAAATTTCTTTCCAATCTGTAAATTCCCCTTTAAAACTGCCTATTTCCCCTTTTTTCAGAATCTCCGCTTTCTTTTCCTGTATGACGAGTGTACTTACCTTCCCTGTCTTCAGATCAGCCTTTCTTACAGAATGGTTGTTCTGATCCGCAATATACAGTACTGTATCATCGCCTGCAATTCCTGCCGGTTCCGAAAAGGAAGCTTCTTTAAGACTGCCGTCCTTCATTCCCGGCCTGCCTGTTCCTGATAGAGAATATACCATATTCTTTTTTATATCAAGTACCTTAATCTTCTGGTTAAAACTGTCAGAAATATAAAGTCTGTCCTTTCCTGACGTCAGTCCTGTCGGAAACTGAAATTTTGCCGACTTTAAGGTTCCGTCAGAATCCCCAGGGTCATGCGATCCCAGCCCGGCAATTACTGCGGATTTTCCTTTTCCGGAAGAATCTGCAGTCCGGATGATGTTTGACTCACTCTCGGAAATATAAATCTTTTTATCCAGATAAGAAATGCCTGAAGGAGAAAACGTCTGAATCGGATTAGTCTTTCCGGGTTTCTCTGAAGTTCCGGATGCAAATCTTTCGATCCAGTGCTCCTTCAGATTCATTGAATACACAATATCTGCTTCCGGTACAGAGATGAAAAGCCTGGAATCTGCGGCAAGCAGTTCAGAGGGAGAGCCAATGAAAGCATTCGTGCCTGATCCTCTAACGGCAGGTTCATCATTTTTTTTTCCTCCGCCAAGAATGACAGAGACCTCTTTTTTCTTCAGGTCTGCTCTTCTTATGGATCTGTTTTTTCTGTCCGCTATATAAAGCATATCATCCTTCAGTACAAGACCGGAAGGATGACTGAACTCCGCCTCTGAAAACTTGCCGTTCCTGTTCCCTCTTCGGCCTGTTCCAATGACAGACTGTATTTCATTTTTTTCCAGATCGAATATAATTACTCGATGATGATTTGTATCTGAAATATAAAGAGTCTTATGATCCTTCGCCAGATGGAGGCTGGACGGAAAAAGAAGTGCGGGCTCGGTCTTTGCAGAAGCCGATACGGGAAGCGAGACAGCATTTCTCTTAAGTTCCCCTTTTTTTTCGGATTCTCTGACAATATCCTCAAAAATACTGTCAAACTGTTCTCTGAAGTTTCGGCCGGTGTTTCTGCCGATGAGTTTTCCGTCGGCACCGATCAGTATGAATGCAGGCCAGGAGTTCAGTCCATAAGCTCTCCAAAGCACCAGATTAGGATCATTGACTACTGGGAAACCGATCCCTTCTCTTCTGACTGCTGTCCTGACATTTGCCGAATCTTTTTCATTCGGAAATTTTCCTGAATGAATTCCGATGACAGTGACCACATCCTTCCATTTTTCCGAGAATTCTGTCAGTTCTTCCGGAATATCACTGCATTTCGTGCAGCTGTATGTCCAGAAATACAGTATGGAAATTCTTCCTTTCAAATCCTTCATCTTTACAGGTTTGTCTGCATTGATCCAGTCGAGCCCTGCAGGAAACTCCATATATCCGATTTCATTTTCTCTTTCTTTTTCCAGCTCGACTATCCGGTCCCTGTCTCTGCAGCTGAGCGTTATAAGAACTGGACTGAAAAAAAGAAAAATCTGAAAAAAAAATCTGAATCGCATTTTTATAATTGGATCAGACTTTTTTATTTCTGTCAAGAATTAGTTCATTCAATTCTGAAAAAGAAAATGTGAAAACATTTCAGTCCGGAATGGCTGACATAAGCCCATTTTTCAAAGTACAGACAGAACTCCCTGCCGGATAAGGAACACCGTATAAGGGAGGAACGCCTGCAGGAGGCCGCCAATATTCAGAAGCTGGCTAAACTCAAGTTCTTTTTGTTTCATCGCAGGCTTTTAAACTGCCGGATTAGTGTTTCGTAAAAATTATAGGTTCTATTCATTGTATTCTTTTTGCGTAAGGTGAGTTATGAACTGAAGGAAATCTGCAAATTTAATGCAGTCAATGATGAATTGACTTTATGAAATTTCATTAGAAATTTGAGTAATAGTTTTCAAAAGTCTTTGCCTGTCTACTTATTCACGGCTCAGTAAAATCAAGTCTGCCAACCGGAAAAAGTACAATCATTTATGAAGACCTGTTTAATCCATATGCCGGTAAACGAAATTGAAGAAGAGCTTCAGTAGGAAAAAATATCCTGAACGGAAAGTCAACCGTCATTGCATTCAGAATTTCAGACAATCAGTGAATAATTGCATGAAAATATCATTATCTTTTGCCTTACATCTCTTTCCCGGAATTCGGGAATCGTAATGTATGATATATCTTCTCAGTTTCCTCGGCAGATTCAATATCCTTTTCTGTAATTTCATTCACGTCAAAAGTATGCAGAATTACAGTTACCTTGCGAAAACCGACAGTCACTTCGGGATGATGATTTTTTCTCTCCGCAAGTTCGGACAGTCTTATGAAAAAAGAGACTGCCTTGCGGTATTCCGAAAATACAAATTCCGAAATCAGTTTTCCTTCTCTGATCTGCCATGAAGGATGTTTTTTCAGAAATTCGTCAACACTGCTCAAATCAACGAGCCGTTTTCTCGATGTATTTCTTCACATGATGAAATACGTGCATCAGTGAAAAGAGAATCATTTCTCTGACAGTAATATTACCCAGAATCGGATGAGGCATATTCAGACCGTCCAGCTGTTCCTCAGAGAGAGCCTTGAAAGCTGTCACATAGTTTCTGCCGAGCTCCGTCCAGTCATCGACAAGTCTTTTCTGCTCTTCCGGTTTACCGGCAGAATTGAACAGAGGTTCAAATATTCCTGCACCGCTTCCTGAGGCAAGTCTGGAAAGATAGTCTTCTCTGATTTCACTGTACGTTCTGGATTTTGCCCTGCCTTTTCCAAACAGGAGCTGCAGAAGAAACTTGGGAGACTTGATTCCCAGATAAATGGGAAGAGTGGATTTGATCAGATGTCTCAGATTTTTTTCAGCCGACCATGAACCGTTAAAATTCTTGAAAAAATCTTCTGTTTTTAATGATAAAAAGAACTCAGCGGAGGCACCGAAAATCCTTTCTGCACCTGCCGCAAGTTCTTCTCTGCCGTATATATTTTTAATTTCATCTTCATTAAGATTCATCACCGAGGGCCTCCTTAAAACCCTTTTCGCGAAGCAGGCAGCTCTCGCATTTTCCGCAGGGCCTGCCATTTCTGTCCGGATCATAGCAGGAATGAGTCATATCAAAGGGGACATTCAGTTTTTTTCCAAGCAGTATGATATCCTTCTTGGTCATTTCCTGAAGGGGTGTGATGATCTTTATTTTTCTGCCGGAATTTCCTGCCTTGGTTCCTATGTCTGCCGCATTCTGAAATGCAGAGATAAACTCGGGCCTGCAGTCAGGATAACCGGAATAGTCCAGAGCATTCACTCCTATGTAAATTTCCCTGCACCCCCTGCCTTCTGCGACAGACACTGCAAAAGAAAGAAAAAGCATATTTCTCCCGGGAACATATGTATTCGGAATCTTTCCATCCGACACAGAGCCCTTCGGAACCTTGAGCTGTTTTTCGGTAAGTGAGCTTCCCAGGAAAACTTCCGTGTCAAGCCGAATAACCCTGTGTTCCACTCCGAGTCTATACGTAATCGCAGCTGCTCTTTTCAGCTCTACTCTGTGTCTCTGTGAATAGTCAAAAGAAAGTGCAATCGGCCTTTTCCTTTTCTTCAAAGCATAGTACAGGCAGACTGTTGAATCCAGTCCCCCTGAAAACAGAACGACTGCATTTGATTTATCAGCCTTTGACGTCATCAGGTGAAATCTCCTTCAGAACATTATTGTAGTTCTCTGCCTCAGAGTCCCTGCCGAGCTTGGACAGGATATTGATAGCCAGCTGAAGCCCTGCACGGTCTTTCGGCTTTTCCTTCAGAAAGTTCCTGATCATTTCCTCTGCTCTCACAAGGTCATTGAGATGATAAAAAACGAAGGCAAGATGAAAATAAAGATTTATATAGGAAGGGATGATATTATATGCTTTCCATAACATATCCTGCGCCTCCGTCAGGTTTCTCGACCGGAGAAGCTTTATTCCCGCGTTATAGACCTCTATGAACCTGGTCCAGGAGGTTTCAAGTTCAAGAACCAGCATGGAAACATCATCTCTTACCGGAGCGCCGTCCATAAATTTTTCCAGAGATCTGACACACTCCGTTATCTGTTCCCCAAGACTGTCCCCTGAAGTTCTTTTCAGACATTCAATGAATCTGTCCAGCCCGAATTCCTGCCCCTGCCTGTTCTTGTGCTCAACAAGACCGTCTGTGTAA
>DAORDI010000188.1:0-11111 GCA_035345895.1 Leptospiraceae bacterium | reverse complement strand
GGAAGGATTTTACAGAAAACCCAGAATAGACTATGATCTGCTTTCCAGAAACTGTGAAGGAGTCATTGCTCTCACGGCCTGTCTTGCAGGCGAAGTACAGAGAAAAATTCTGGAAGGAAATGAAGCAAGTGCACTGCGTCTCGCAAATGAACTCAATGAAATGTTCCGAAAGGAAGATTTTTATCTGGAAATTCAGAATCATGGTATCCCAGAGCAGAATACAGCAGCCAAGGGAAATTTTGAGATCAGCAGAAAAACTGGAATCCCATTGGTTCTGACCAATGATTCCCATTTTCTGAAAAAAGATGATCAGTCTGCACAGGACATTCTGCTCAGAATTGCCATGCAGAAAAAAATTGATGATGAACTCAGATTCGGGTTCAATCAGGAGTTCTATGTAAAGACTCCTGAGGAGATGTCTCTTCTTTTTCCGGAAATCCCAGATGCTTTCAGAAATACACTTGCCATCCGGGACAAATGCGAGCTGAATTTCAAATTTGGAAATCACCTTCTCCCTGATTTTCAGGTACCCGAAGGGTACGATACAGAATCCTATCTGAGCCTCCTTGTGGAAGAAGGGATAAGGAAAAGATATCCTGAGATCACTGAAGAGGTTCGGACGAGACTCGATTTCGAAATGGACACAATCCGAAAGATGAATTTTGCAGGATACTTTCTGATTGTACAGGATTATATCAATTTTGCACGCAGGACAGGAATTCCTGTCGGACCGGGAAGAGGTTCTGCTGCAGGTTCCATTGCAGCTTATGCACTTGGGATCACAAATGTGGAGCCTCTCCGATACGGTCTGCTCTTTGAAAGGTTTCTCAATCCGGACAGAAAGGATATGCCCGATGTGGACACCGATTTCTGCGTGGAAAAAAGAGAAGAGGTCATCAACTATATCAAGCAGAAATACGGTGAGGACAAGGTAGGGCAGATTGTCACATTCAGTTCTCTTGCAGGAAAGGCCGCACTGAAGGATGTTGCCAGAGTTCTGAACATCAGTTTTGCAGAGTCCAATGAGATCACTAAGGCATTTCCTCCCAAGGTCAATTCCATTTCTGAAGCAATGGAGTTTTCCAAGGAACTTCAGGAGATTGAAGGAAGGAATGAAACAAATAAGAAACTCTTCACTATTGCGGAAAAGCTGGAAGGAAATATCAGACAGACTGGACGTCACGCTGCGGGCGTAGTCATTTCTCCTCTGAGGATGGAAGAAATTGTTCCTCTGGCCACTGTGGCAGACAAGGAAAAGGGGACAAGAGCCATCGTCACTCAGTTTGACAAGGATCAGCTCGAAAGTGTAGGACTGATCAAGATGGATATACTGGGTCTGAAGAACCTGACGACTCTCGACAGAGCTGTCAAGATCATAGAAGAAAGACACAGCAGAAAAATTGATCTGGATTCTCTCCCTCTTGATGATCCCAAAACATATTCCCTTCTCAAAAAGGCAAATACATTGGGAATATTTCAGCTGGAATCCGCCGGAATCACTGATCTTGTCGCGAAGTCCCAGGTGAGCACATTCGAAGAGATCGTAGCCCTCATTGCACTCTACAGACCTGGCCCGATGGATTCAGGAATGCTTCAGGACTACCTCGACAGGAAAAGCGGCAAGCAGAAAGTCACATACCCTCACGAATCCTGTGAATCCATACTCAAGGAAACCTACGGGGTGGCGGTGTATCAGGAACAGGTGATGAGCATTTCCAGGGTGGTCGGCGGATTCACAATGGGTGAATCGGATCAGCTGAGAAAAGCCATGGCCAAAAAGAAGCAGGAACTGATGGATCCTCTTCGTAAAAAATTTATTGAGGGAGCTGCCCTAAAGGGTCATTCGGAAAAGTTTTCTCAGGAACTTTTTGATCAGCTTGAAAAATTCGGAGGTTACGGGTTCAACAAGTCGCATTCAGTGGCATATGCACTGGTCACATATCAGACAGCATACTTCAAGGCAAATTATCCGACTGAGTACATGACGGCACTCCTGTCTTCTGATGACAACAATACGTCCTCGATTGTAAAATTCATCAACAACAGCCGTGAAATGGGAATCAAGATACTGAACCCTGATGTAAGGACTTCCATGGCTTCCTTCAGCATTCCTGAAGACAATACAATCCGGTTCGGTCTTTCAGCATTCAAGGGAGTCGGACTTGCTGCAGCAAATGCAATCATTTCTGCCAGGGAAAAGGCCGGCGGATTTCAGGATCTTGAAGACTTTCTTCTGAATATAGATACACATACTATCAATAAAAAGATATTCGAGGCTCTCATTCAGGCAGGCGCACTCGATTCATTCGGATACACTAGAAAATGTCTTTTTGAATCGGTGGATGTTCTGTTGAACTATTCGTCGAGAGAGCAGACTAGAAAAAAAGAAGGTCAGGGAGATCTTTTTTTCGGGGGTTCATCATCCGAAACAAGGTACCCGCTGCATCTTCCCAAGGAAGCAGAGGAATGGGATACTGATGAAAGGCTGAAAAGGGAAAAAATGGTTTCAGGTCTTTTTCTGTCGGGTCATCCTCTCGATAAATACAAGAACCGTCTTAAATTCTTCAAGTCTTCAGTGACAGTGGAGAGGATCGACTCTCTTCCTTCAGGTGCGAAAGTGGAAATATTCGGAATTATCACGAGTCCTGAGCATAAGTTCACTAAAAAGAAGGAAGAGTTTGTAAACTTCAAACTGGAAGATTATACCGGAGATATAGACTGCACTGTCTTTCCAAAGGCATATCAGAAATATAAAGAGTATGTGAAAGAAGATCAGGCTGTGATTCTGCACGGGATACTGGACAAGGTGGAAATCGGCGAAGCCGAACTCAGGGGACAGATACTCGTAAATACGATTGAGATACTGAATGAGGAAGTGATTGAACAGAAACTGGAAAAATCTGTTCATATTGTGATCGACAGAGGGATTTACGGTGAAGATATTTCGATCATCACGCAGCTCTACCAGATTCTGACTTCCTTCAAGGGAAAGTCACCGGTCTTTTTTCATCTGATTTCGCGGGACAATCCAAAAAAGGTAATCCGAGTGCATAATCATTATTTTGTTGAACCTTCCAGGGAGCTTTTTCAGAGAATTACGGAACTGATCGGCGGTCATAATGCATATTACACCATTGGGGAAGATGTCAGAAGGCTGGGCTGACAAAAAAATTTGTACCTAATTGAAATTTATTAAAAAAAACTTGCAAAAAAAACATTTATTCTGATTCTGATTATCCGGGAGCATGTGACATAATAAAAATACTGTCACATAGTTAATATGGGCATCGAACTACTTATACCTTTTTTCGCCAGTGTAATCATATTTCTTGTATTCAGAAAGCTGGACAGTTCGAGTTTTCGTCTGAGTCAGGTAAAAAAACTGACATCCAAGCTGAACGAGGACATCAATCAGACTGCTTTGGACGGAATTCAGTCAGTAAAAGATGCCACTATTGATCTGGAAGTTACCAATAAACAGGCCAAAAAACTGATTCTGGATCTTCAGTCGAAAACCGACGAGACAAATGAACTTCTGCATTCGCTGAAAAACAATAAGGACTATCTTGATACTATCCTTCTTGAACTGAAGGATGTTGTCAAACTCACAAATGAGATCCGTGAGGAAGCAAGATTCATTCAGGACGGGATGGACATCATACAGAATCAGAAGGCAGAGCTTTCCAATGTAAACAGGGATGTGAGTCTGATTCAGAGCGAAGTAAAAGAGCTTGTGCACAAATTTCAGGACAAGCTGGATGTACGCACGACAAATATACTGGAATCCCTTGCTGCAAAAATCGTAGATATCGAAAGTCTTCTGGAAGTGAAGGCGGAGAAAGTGGATGAGTCTCTGAAGGCAATTGCAGAAGGATACAAGGTCCAGCTCAAGGAAGAAGTCGAGTCGATGGTGGATGAGACGGTAGGGAAAGTGGAACTGGCCAACGTCAAACTCGATGACTTCAACAGCTTTGTGAGGGATGCTGAGAAGTCTTTAGAGATGAGACTTACAAGATACAAGGACAATACAGATTCCATCTCAGAAAGAATAGAGAGGCTTGATCTCAGACTGGAAGAGAAAGCGGACAGTGTAGGTGAAGCTGTTCAGGCCAGACTTTCTTCATTTGAGAAAAAATTTCAGGAAAGATTTGAATCCATATTTGAACAGCTCTCTCAGAACAAGGAAGCATTTCTTTCCGGAGTCAAAATGGAGATTGATCTTGTGCGGACTGAAATAGAAAGTATGAGTCTCGAAACAATGACTCGAAGAGACGAGATTCTGACTGAAGCCAGACGGCAGTCTGAAACTGTACTGCAGAACATCAATTCCTTCTTTGAGAAATCAATCGATGCAGAAAACCGTCTTCTGAAAACAGCTGAACTCAAAAAAGGAGAGATCCTTAAGGAAATTCACAGATTTGAAAATGATTTCAGACATACAAGTGAATCATTTTATTCAGATGCAGATATGATCAAGAATTCTGTAATGAAAGACCTGCAGAATTTTGAAAGCGATCTGAACAAGGCAACTTCCTCCATAGAACACAATACCAGAGAACGCTTTAACTCTCTTCGGGAAGAACTTGAAGAAAGCTTCATCTCTCTTCACGGAAGAAAGAAGAGTGAATTTCTTTCTGAGATATCTGCAATTGATCTGAAGATAAAAGAACTTGCAAGAGATACTGCAAACAAGATCAAGAATGTGGATGATCATTTTTATGATCTCAAGAATGCTCTGTTCGAAAGCTCAAAAGACATTATGGCCCAAGTGGAAAACGAGGCTGCTAAAATAACAGTCAGCATTGATGCAGAAAAATCCAGAACAGATCAGAAGCTTGAATTCTATGCAGAAAACTGGAATCTGGAACTGGAAAGAATCAAGTCCAGAACAGCCAAAGATGTGGATGTGCTTGTTCAGAGACTGAAGGATATTCATGTGGAAGGAAAGGAAGTTTCTGATTCCATCCGAACAGAATTCAGCAACGGAAGAACACAGCTCGATATCATAGTGAAAAAGGCCGAAGAAAGTCTGAATGTCCATATTGATTCCATAGCTGAAGAGATTCAGAGCAAGGTCAAAAAATCTCAGGATGAAGTAGAGATGCTCCTGGGCAGACTTCAGAAAGCAGGGATCAATCTTTATGAGAAACAGGAGTCCCTTCTCTCTGATTACGGTGAGCGACTGTACAAGGATCTGCAGACAAAACTGGAAAAGGTCAGATTTGAATCGGAAGAACTGCTGGAAGATATTCAGAAAGCCGGAATGAATCTGCTTGAAAAGCAGGAAGAAAAAATTGACCGACTGAACACTACGATAGACGACAGGATATCCAGACAGCTCACTGTTCTTCTGGACAAGGGACAGCTTCAGCTCGATCAGCTTGAAAACAGAATTGCTTCCTATGTCCATGAAGTGAAGACAAACATTGAAGCGAATCTTAAGAATTCCAAGGAAGACAGTGACCGTCAGATAGCCGCTTTCAACAGTCAGATTCAGAAAAATTTCCGTGAAATAGAGAAGGACAACCGCGATTTCATTGATTCCAACAGGGCTGAGTTTGAGAAGGCAAAAGAAGATTTTGAGAAGTTCAGAAGAAATGTGGAATCGGAAGCTGAAAAAGTGGCAAGACTGAAAGGTCTTCTTCTGAGTGAATTCCAGTCGGAAGAGTCCAGAATCAAGAATACACTTCAGAAACTCACTGGAAGAATTTCAGAGATCGAATCCTATGCAGAGCTCTTTACGAACACGGAAAAAGTAATCCGTGAATCTGAACTGACTGTGCATTCAATGACAGCGCTCCTCGAAAGGCTGAAGATAGAAGGTGATTCTGTTCATGTCTATATGAAGAATCTGGATTTCCTGAAGAATTCCAAGAAGGAAATAGAGACTGAAATGAGAATGCTCGAAACTCAGAAACTCAGAATTGAGCAGGTGGAAAATGAACTTTCCCGTGCGACAAGTCTCTGTGATAAGATTAATGAAAGAACGGAAGAACTTCATGATAAAATCAGCACAGTAACTTCCATTGACATCAAGCTTGTGGAGATGTCCAGAATGCAGGAGGAGATGGATTCCAAGCTGACCGAAGTCAAGTCTCTTGCAGGAAAGATGAATGAGATTACTCAGGCAGTTCATAATACCGGAAGAATGGGAAGTGATCTTAATGAAAAATTAATGCAGCTTCACAAGGAACTTTCCAAACTGGAATCCAAGGAAGATGAACTTCAGAATCAGATCAATTCCGTTGAAGTGAAGGCATCTGAGCTTGCAGCAAGGAATTATGATTTCAAGTCTATCGAGTCTAAGTTTGACAAAGTGGAAAATCTGATGATGGATCTCTCCACCAAACACAAGCAGATTTCCACAATGCAGAAAAGGGTGGATTCACTGAAGACTGAGACAGAGGAAATGAGGATGGGTCTGGAAGAAATTCTCGAACATGCTGAGGAGAAATTTCAGAAGTTTTCAGAAATTCTGAATCAGGCGGAAACTGTAACAGAACTGTCATCTGCGAAGTCCTCGAGATCTTCTAAATCTGCATCAGTTGCAGGCAGAGAGGCAAATCAGGATCTCATCAAGAGAAGAAGAGCTACCGTCTTAAGTCTGTACAGAACATATGACTGGTCGACCGAGACAATTGCAGAGAAACTGAATATGGAAAAATCTCTGGTGGAAGCGATAGTAAAAAATCAGGCGAGCTGAAAAACTTTTCCTTCCCTGAATGAGTGGCAGTCCAATAATGAAAAAGATCACTCAATTGAGAGAAATTCGATTGAGTGATCTGTTTTAATTAAAAGAGGTAATCTATGAAGAAACTATTTTCTTTTTTCAGTGTATGTCTGTTTCTCCTGAGCTGTTCTATGTTCCAGAAGGATGATAAGAACAAAGACAAGAATAAATTCCTTCTTCTTGCAGCAGCTGTGGCAAGTTCTGCAAATTCTCTGTCATCAGCAAACTGCGGAAATGTTTCCTACAGCGGAATCGCCTGCATACCCGACAGTATTGCGGCAACGTCAAAAGTTTCTACAAAGGAAATTGTGCTCGACAATGATCTCTATACTAAAATCAAAGATGTATATGAGCCGGTACGGGCTACAGTAAAACTGAATAGGGAGATCGTTAAATCCATTTCAGATCTGATCGTCTCTCTCAGATCAGTGACTGTTTCAGATACTGCTGTAACCGGATCAACAAATGACTGGGGAAAGCAGGCAGCTAAATACCGCTATGCCAAATCTACTGCCGTTTCCGGGGGAAAAAGATTGGAAGTATGGTGGAATACAAGTTCTGCAATTTACGGTACAAAAAAGGCGTTTGAGATCAATTTCAAGGAAGAAGGAAATTCTGTTACAGGATATCTCTGGGCAAGAACTCTGAATTCAGACAATGCAACACTGGCCACTGTGTATGTTAAGTTTTCTGCAGATACAAGCACCGGCAAAAAAACAACTGCAGTTGCAATGAAAGGTTTTTACAGCGGGTACACAAAACTTCCTGAAAACGGTTATTATTACATTAAGGAAGAGAATAATCTGGCAAGTCTGGACGGAGGATTCACCCTGACAAATTACAATCCCAGTATTACAGGTGTAACAGCTTTCAGCAGAGCTTATTTATTTACAGCTGCAGGTACAGCAGCCAGAGGAGCAGTAAAAATTGCTTTTCCTAGAATAGACAGTACTGATGTTACTGTATGGGACACAGGGTCAGTGGCCAATCTACCTGAGGTATGGACTGACTGGATTCTTTACAGTCTGAATGCGCAGTCCCAGCTTTCATCTATCAAGAGTTTAAGTTCTTCATGTTCCAGTCTTACAGCACCGAGCACTGACAATCCTCAGACAAACAGCGGTTCAACTGCTTCTGAATTTAAGACCTGCATCGATGCCCTTTACAAAGCATATCCGGCGAATTCAGGGATCAAAGATGTTGTATACATTACCAGAATCCTGAATCCTGCATTCTATTCAGTTTCCGGAACGAATGTATTTTTGGATGCCACTGAAACTGCCAGAGATACAACCTGGGATACAGTCACTGCAAAACTTCAGTCCAAAGTCAGAAACGGAGATCCTGGAGACGGGTACAATGCGAACTTCACTGCTGCAAGTCTGGCCACTATGGATTTTGCGACAGGTACCGGCCTTCCTTCTGAGGCTAAATGGACAACGGACGACACAGCATCATTCTGACCTGAATAAAAAGCCGCATAGTGGTGCGGCTTTTTGCACTGGCTTTGAACTGAATCGGATTTTTTTGATTTGAGACACACCTATACGTAAAAAAAGAGATACACGAAAATTTTATTAAAAAACTCTTTACTTCCTGCAGGTTTCATTCAGGCTATACACAGATCTGTGCATATATGCGATGGAGGCTGTCTTGGAACTGTTTACCGTATTTGCTGTAATATTTTTCATTATTTTGGCATTAGGAATTAATGTCGAGCAGGAGTATACGAGAGGAATTGTATTCCGTCTCGGAAAGTTTTCAAGCGTAAAGGGTCCGGGCATTTACTGGATTATTCCCTTTGTAGACAGACGCGTAAGAGTCGACATCCGTACAAATACTGTGGATGTAGAATCTCAGGAAACTGTAACCGGGGACAGTGTAACCATCAAAATCAATGCAGTTCTTTTTTATAAAGTGATTCATCCTGAAAAAGCAATTATCGATGTAGCCGACTTCCGTTCCGCAATCTATCAGTCTGCTCTTACTGCAATGAGAAATGTCATCGGTCAGCATGTCCTCGATCAGGTGCTGAAAGACAGAGATATGATCAATACTGCCATCAAGACCATTGTGGATAAAATTACAGAACAGTGGGGACTTCGAATTGAACGGGTGGAAATGAAGGATGTGGAAATTCCCCTCGCAATGCAGAGAGCCATGGCAAAGGAAGCGGAAGCCATGAGAGAGAAGAGGGCAAGGATTATCAAAGCGGAAGGAGAGAAGGAAGCATCAGTGAAGCTGAGCGAGGCGGCAAGAATCATAGAGGAAAATCCTTCATCCCTCGAACTGAGAAGAATGCAGATGATATCGGAAGTCGGGGCAGAGCAGAACACTACTACAATAATTATGATGCCTTCAGATTTCATTACGCTTGCAAAAAATCTTTCGGACTCTTTCAAGAAGAAATAATTGAACAGAAAAAATACTGAATTCAAGGAGACTCCTCCTTATTCTGAATTTGCGGAAATTTATGACAGTGTAATGAATCATGTAAACTTCAGGGCATGGAGCAGATTTATTCTCGATGCAGTTTCTCCGCCTTATCCCAGAAATATTCTGGATCTGGCCTGCGGAACAGGACTGCTTCTGAAATTTTTTCCGGCAGAAGCGGCAAAAACAGGAGTGGACATTTCTTCGGAAATGCTGAAAATTGCAGGAGCCAACTGTCCTGAAGCTGTTCTGATACAGTCGGATATTCGCACATTCAGGCCGTCGGAACGGTATGATTTAATTACATGCACTCACGACAGTCTGAATTATTTTAAGAATGAGCATGAACTGGAAAATCATTTCATTCTGATCCGTAAAATGCTTTCGCGCGGGGGAGTTTATTTCTTTGATATCAGTTCCGAATACAACCTTTCTGAAAACTTTCACAAAAAAACAATCAGGCACTCGGAAGGAAATACTTTTCTGGAGTGGGAAAATGAATATGATCCGGTCAGAACTCAGATCATTTCCACGCTTAATTTTACAAAACTGACTGCATCGGGTGTAGAAAAGAAATCAGAAATACATGTACAGAATTTTTTTTCAGAAAAGACAGTCGAGTCGGCTCTAATGAAAGCGGGACTTTTTGTAAAAAGAAAGGGAAGCGATTTCAAGACCTGGACAATGGAAAAGAAAGCATCCCTAATCAATTATATTGCGGTTTAGAGGCATTTTCTGAAGCCGTCGGCGTGAGAAAATATAGCTCGCAGAGCGTCCGCTTGCCTGGTTTGCGCTTACAGCGCAAAGGGGGGCTTCAGGGAAGCCTTCAGCGAAGAATACCAATAAGATTGGTCTGTAAGTTTTTGCGACAGCTTCCGACTTTGCGAGCAAGGTGGTCCAAAAGAAAATTTATAATGACTGTTTCTTGTTTTAAAATTCCCGTCGGGAATCTCTGGATTTGATCTGTACTCAGACATCCTTACACCAGCACAGACTTACCAGCGAAAGTCCAGACTTCCTCCGTAAAAAGATTCGAGCTTGGAGATTCCGTTGTCGAGCACGGGCTGCACAGAAAAGTTAGGTTTAAACTGAATTGCGGTTTCTTCTTCCTTGTCGTCAGGATTGACGCCGGAATTAAAATATGCATCAATCAGATTATAGGTGTAAAGGATAAGGAAGACAGATGTAAATGTGCTCAATTGTGTCTGAGCTGATTTTAATTCTGTTCTTGTACTGGCCTTGCTTGAGTATAGAACGGAAATATCATATATTCCTATGCTTTGAAGTACATAATTAGTTACTAACCACGAATTAAAAGAATAAGTTGCAGACTCATTTTTCAGTATATTTACATTATTCTGCATATATATCTGCGTTGAAATCAGCAGAATGGATGATCCTAGAAAAAGACTGCCTTTGGCATTCTCTTTGGCATAGATCTGGCCCCATCCAGGAAATATTGCAGATCTCCATAAGCGAGAGAGCGGTGAACTAGGTTTTATAGGATATTTTTCTCCAATATAGGTTCCTGTATTCCATTGAACAGCATTGTCATAAGACAGATAAGCATCCAGAGAAAGTATCCCAATTAATGCGGCTCCTGCAATATTTGCTGCATTTCTGAGATTTTGTAGATTGGACTTATTGATTTCTTCTCCTACGATATTGTGCTTTGCCTTATTTGCCAAACGGCTGTATGCTATGACTGACAATAATCCGACCTCTGCCATTGAAAAATTGATTCCAGATACATTGTTTCCTGTCCTGTACATTCCTGAATACCCTGGAATCAGACCTAAGCCTGCATTTGCCCAAGGACTGATCTGCTCATTTTCCGGGCGTTCGATCCATTCCGAACCTTCTTGTGTTTCATTTGCTAGACGGGCTTCTTCTTCTGCTTCGAGTTTTTCCATAAATTTCTTTTTTTCATCCATATCCAGATTTTCTG
>DAORDI010000187.1:0-11158 GCA_035345895.1 Leptospiraceae bacterium | reverse complement strand
ATATCGACAGTGCCGGACATTTCAATTCTCGGCAGTATCTGAACGACTTTGCATTGTACAATCTTGCATCAGGGATTACTGACCCTCTGACAGCGGCTGCTTCTTTTGCGTATGCTCAGAATGGAGACAGGAATATTCTGATTGCTGCTCTGGCTGCTGGACACTATAACGGAGCCAAGATTGATATGCTCACATTCACTGTTCTGACGAACAGCGGAGTAAGTCCGGCGGAGGCAGTTCTTGCCAGTTTCCGGCCCAAGACAAAAGTTAATGCATTCGGACAGAATGCAGGAGCATACACAGTGTTTCTGGAAACTCCGACATTTTACAGTCTGAAGGGGAAAATTTCGTTCACGGTTCCAAGTTTTACCAATGGGCAAAATTTCCGTTATGAGCTCGCAGCTTTTACTTTTATGTTATTCTGCCCGATACAGTTTTGAAGGAGGGAAAAATGAATCAGATTTCTCTGTCATCCCGGATAAAAAACAGAATCATTATTCCTAGCATCAGAAAATTCAGAGTATGGAGGATTTCTGCAGGAAATCTTATCTGTTTTTCTGTATTTATAATTTCATTTTCCATATTCTCTGAGCAGGACCGCAGGGACATTGCAAGTTATCCGATCAAGGAGCTTGACTTCAGGACGTATCTGGAAGAAGTTCTGAATAATAATTATGAACTTGCATCAAAAAAATACAATGTAAATATTGCGGAAACGGAGATTGAAATAGCCAAAAAAATCCCCAATCCTAATCTTGTGATGGGAAATCAGTCCTCGGATATTTCCGGCAAACATATGCCTCAGCAGTGGTACCTTGGATTTCAGGGAACAGTGGAACTTTTCGGAAAAAGGGCAGCCAGGATTGACTACCAGACAAGTCTTGCCGATCACTCCAGAGCCATGTTTGCCGACTATCTTCTTCAGCTCAGGGCAGATGCCACAATTACATTTGTTAATACTCTTGCAATCAGACTGATTACAAAAAGAAAGGAAGCATCCTATGCCACACTTCAGCAGCTTTCAGAGTCCACTGCCAAGAGACTTCTGTCAGGAGATGTATCTGAACTGGATGTGACTCAGGCAAGGGTAGAGGCGAATCTGATGAAAAACGAACTTCTGTCTTCGGAGTCTGACCTGAAAGGAGCCGCGTTAAACATCATACTGTTCATGAGCCGAAAGGATACTAGTGTTCTTTATTATCCTTCCGGAGATCTGAACATCGCGCCTAAAAAATACGATGTAGAAAAACTTATAAAATATGCTCTTCAGAGAAGACCCGATGTCATTGCTGCCTCTTATGACAAGGTTGTTTCCAAGCAGAATGAAAAACTCACTGAGGCAAACAGAACACCGAATTTCAACTTTGAAGTGGCGAATAATTTTTATACAAGGGCGACAAATGCAACCGGCCCTTCGCCTTCGTACTATGCAGTTACTTATTTCTTTGGAGTTACACTGCCTCTCTCAAATTACTGGAAAGGCGATCTGGAGCAGGCAAAATACAGGATCAGCAAATCTGAGGTGGATTATGAGATGACTAAACTCAAGGCAGAAGTGGAAGTCAAAAAAGCATATATGCAGTACCAGCTGGCAAGTGAGCAGCTGAAAATCTATCAGACAAGCATTTTGGCTGATGCAGAAAGAGTTTTTCAGGGAAAACTTTACAGTTATAAAAGGGGAAGTTCTACTCTTTTGGATGTTCTTGCTGCGCAGAAAACGCTGAATAATGTATATTATACATATTATCAAGATTTAAGAGAGTATGTGATCAAAATGGTGGAACTGCAAAGATCTTCAGGGATCTGGGAAATCCAAATATGAAAATGTTTCCTGAAAAGTGCCTCAATAACAAGTTTTCACTGACTCAGACAGCTTCTATCATTGTTTTGTCATTATTTTTTAATGAATGCAGGAAGCCTGCACCAAAAGCTCCTGTTGAAGATTTCATTCTGGACAAGGGACGAATTGTAATACCTCCTGACTCTCCTCTCAAGGGCAGACTGAAGATAGGAAAAGTCGAGTATAAGGATTTTGTGAAGGAAGTGACTGCACCCGCATCCATTGAAGCCGATCCTACAAAAATGGTGAAGGTGACTCCTCCCCTGGTCGGAAGGATTGTGAAAATATATGTCAGTCTCGGAAGCAAGGTGGAACCGGGACAGATTCTGTTCAGCATTGACTCTCCTGATTTGGCTCTTGCACAGAAAGAGTATCTGAGTGCAAAGGCAGAAATGCTTCAGGCTGAAAAGAATCTGAACAGACAGATTGATTTACTGGCCAACGGCGTAGGGATGCAGAAAGAAGTGGAACTGGCAAGAACAAATTTTGAAGTGACAAAAAGCCAGATGAAGCAGACTGTTACAAGGCTGAAGATGCACAGCATTGATCCCGAGAAAACAGTTCTCGGTGAACCGCTCAAGGTATATTCCCCAATCAAGGGAAGGGTCGTATCTCTGAATGCCGCTGCTGGAGAATATCATAATGACCCGAACCAGACGCTGATTATCGTTGCAGACCTTTCCACTGTGTGGATTACGGCCAATGTAAGGGAAAAGGATATCCGTTTCATCTCACAGGAAGAATATGTTCTGGCAAGAATTTCAGCCTACCCGGAAACCCGCTTTGAAGGGAAAGTGCTTTTTGTGGATGATCTTCTTGACCTCGATACAAGGACAGTAAAGGTCAGAGTAGAATTTTCCAATTCTGATAAAAAATTAAAGCCGGGAATGTACGCGACTGTCATTTTCAAGGACAAGTCTCAGAAGGCAATCCTGATTCCCTCCAAGGCGATCATACAGGAGAATGATAAAAAATTTGTCTTTGTAAGACAGGATGACGGCAGTTTTGAGAAAAGAGAAGTCAATACTGATGATTCAGATTCTGTGGATGAGGATATCGTAATTACTGACGGACTGAAAGAGGGAGATTTTATCATTATGGAAGGAAGCTTTTATCTTCTTAAGGTAAAATGAAGTCTTATGCTCAAGGCGGGAAAATAACAGTATGATTCGGCGGCTTGTATCTGTTGCTCTGGAAAAACGGATTCTGATTTTTGCTGTTTTCATAATGGTATGCTTTTTCGGATACTATTCCTGGCTTCAGCTTTCTGTGGAAGCATATCCTGACATAGCAGATGTTTCCTCCCAGGTAATTACGCAGCTTCCCGGCAGAGCGGCAGAGGAAATGGAGGAACAGATTACCATTCCTCTGGAAAGAGCACTGAACGGGATACCGGGTCTTTCCGTAATGAGAAGCAAGAGTACATTCGGACTTTCCATTATCACTCTCGTCTTTCAGGACGGGATAGAAGATTATTGGGCAAGACAGCGAATCAAGGAAAGAATTGAGGGCGTTGTTCTTCCCGGCGGAGCCAAGCCCGATTTGGATCCTCTTACTTCACCGATAGGGGAGGTGCTCAGATACACTGTTGAATCAGACAGCCTGGATGTAAGGGAACTCAGAGAACTTCAGAGATGGGTTATTATTCCAAAATTGAAGCAGGTCTCGGGTGTTGCAGACGTTACAAATTTTGGAGGCATTACAACTCAGTTTCAGCTTGAACTTGATCCGGAAAAACTCACTCAGTTTAATATTTCCCTTTCGCAGGTAACGGAGACTATTCAGAAGAACAATATTAATGCAGGCGGAAGTATGCTGAAAATGGGAGATCTGGGATATGTCGTCCGGGGCATCGGTCTGATCCGCTCGCTTGAAGATCTGGGAAAGATCGTTGTTACTTCCCACAAAGGTGTACCTGTATTTCTGGAAGATCTGGGTGAACTCAAACTTGGCGTTCTGGAAAGAAAAGGTATCTGCGGCCGGGATGAAAAAAAAGACGTCGTATCCGGTGTTGTTCTGCTTCTCCGGTATCAGAATCCTTCTGCAGTGCTTGATGAAATTCACAAAAAGGTAAATGAACTGAACAGCGGAATTCTTCCTGCGAGCGTAAAGATTATTCCCTATATGGACAGAACAGAGCTTGTAAATACAACTTTGAATACTGTGCTGAAGACTCTGCTTGAAGGAATTATTCTTGTGACCGTTGTTCTCGGGATTTTTCTGGGAAATGTAAAAGGATCTTTAATATCAGCACTTACAATACCGATTGCTCTTCTTATTTCATTTATATTCATGAATTTTACAAAAATACCGGCAAATCTTCTTTCTCTGGGAGCAATAGATTTCGGGATCATTGTTGACGGAGCCATCGTGATGATGGAAAGCATTCTCAAGGTCAGAGAAGAAAATGAAGAAGGGGAGCTGACTCTTTCCGGAATCGGAGACACTGCATCAGCCGTTGCAAAGCCTATTTTTTTTGCAACTATTATTATCATTACGGCATATTTTCCATTGTTTGCGTTTGAAAGAGTGGAAAAAAAGCTTTTCACCCCAATGGCATATACAATCGGGTATGCTCTCGGCGGGGCACTGATTACGGCACTGATCCTTACTCCCGGACTGGCTTTCCTTGCCTACAGAAGACCTCAGAAGATTTTTCATAATGTCTGGCTCGAAAGAGTTACAGAAGCATATCAGAAAAGACTTGAGAAGATTCTTGAAAGTCCTAAAAAAGTTTATAAATTTCTTGCCTTTGCATTGGTTCTCTGCATTGTTCTGACGGCTTTTATAGGAAAAGACTATCTTCCTGAACTGGATGAAGGGTCAATCTGGCTGCAGGTGCAGCTCCCTCCCGGAATTTCACTTCAAAAGGGCTCTGAAATGGCAGATGATCTGCGGAAAGAGACATTGAAATATGAAGAGGTCTCCTATGCAGTCACTCAGGTAGGAAGAAACGATGACGGAACTGATTCCTGGACACCTTCGCATATAGAAGCGTCCATCGGACTCAAGCCTTACGGAGAGTGGAAGAACGGTCGGACAAAAAAAGATCTGATTAATGATCTCAGAGAGCATTATGAAAGAATACCGGGATATATTGTAAGTTTTTCTCAGCCAATGATAGATAATGTTAATGATAAAATATCCGGAGCCCACAGTGAGCTTGTCATCAAGGTTTACGGAGACGAGTTCCGGCAGACGAGAGAGCTCACTAAGCAGGTCATGACAGTCATTCGGAATACGCCTGGTTCAGCAGACGTTGCAATCGATCAGGAACCGCCTCTTCCTCAGATTCAGGTCAAGATAGACAGAGAGGCTTCAGCTCGTTACAGTCTGAATGCGGCGGACATTTCCGATCTTGTCGAGACTGCAATCGGAGGAGAGGCAGTTTCCAATCTCTTTCTTGGAGAGAGGAAATATGACATTACAGTAAGATACGGCGAAAAGTACAGAAATTCACCGGAAGCTATCGGCAATCTGACTCTGACTACTCCGACAGGAGCAAAAATCCCGGTCTCTCAGGTGGCAGATGTCAAGCTGACAACAGGTGAGAGCACGATTACGAGGGAGTCCAACAGAAGACATCTTACAGTTAAGGTCAATCTGAACGGAAGAGATCTTTCTTCATTTATCAGAGAGGCAAAGGACAATCTGGAATCTCAGATCAGTTATGACCATCAGAAATATCAGATCGTATGGGGAGGGCAGCTGGAGAATCAGGAGAGGGCGAACAGGAAACTTGCTGTGATTGTTCCTCTTGTCATTGCCGTTATGTTTATCCTGCTTTACATTGCATTTGGAAATTTCAGACAGGCTGTTCTTTTGATTATGATTGTTCCTCTTGCTCTTCTTGGAGGACTTATTGCTCTGATTTTAAGAGGAATGACTCTGAATGTTTCCAGTTCAGTAGGATTCATTGCACTCTTCGGAGTTGCCATTCAAAACGGAGTCATCATGGTTTCCTATCTCAATGATCTTGTGAAGCAGGAGATTCCGCTGAAAGAAGCGGTCATTACCGGCGCAGTAAAACGTCTGCGTCCAATTCTGATGACTGCTGCTGTCGCAGCTCTTGGACTTCTTCCTGCCTCTCTCGCCACAGGAATAGGAAGCGATGTGCAGAGACCTTTGGCAACAGTCATTGTATATGGACTGATTACCGGGACTGCAATCACACTGTTTGTTCTTCCGGTCCTGTATTATCTGATGGAACAGAAATCTGCTCAGTCCATCTCCCGAAATTACGATCAGGAGCAGGCTGATTGAAATTCCGAGAACCTGACGGACTGCTTAAAAGAATTCTTGTTGAGCTAAAATCCTTGTCGGTTACATTTGACAGTCTATGGCTCCTTCTGAATGGCAGTTTAATTATCATCTAGAACTAGTAGGACTTGCATTTCTTGCAGTCATTTTTCCCTTCGTCCGCAAGCTCCTGGATTTTTCCTATTCCAGACATTTGGACACAAAAGAGAGAAGTTATTCTGTTGATTTTGTGAAAGGTCTTGCGATGACAGGGATCGTAATTATTCATGTCGATTCCTATTTCCATTATTTTCATCCGCATGACGGTTCAGTCTGGACAAGGGTTCTGGCAAATCTGAGCCGCTTTTCTGTTCCTGCCTTCATCATATCTGCCGGAATGTTCATCAGCTGGAAAGATGAGGGAAAAAACTACTGGTCGTCTAAGATTACAGGAATCCTCATACCGTACCTGATATTAAGTGCAGTCGGATATTTTCTGAAGTATCCTAAGGCAGACGGATGGGTTCTTGATCTTGGTGAAAGACTTTTTTTGGGAAGGGTTTTTCAGCCTTACTATTTTGTGCCGCTCCTTTTCGGTTTTTATATTCTGTTTGCTCTGGTTCTCAGAAAACTGAGTCTTTCCAATCCGAGGACAACTGCCGTGCTTCTCGCCGGTTCACTTCTTCTTAATTTCCTGTCAAATCATTTTCTGTCTAAAAAAACAGATCTGCTGATGAAGATAGAAAATATCAGCTTTACAAATTTTATTTTCTTCTTCTGTCTTGGGCTCCTTGCCAAGAAAACTCTCACTGATAAAAAGAGAATTCAGGCAGTTTTCAGAAGTCAGGCATCAAGAGTATTTCCTCTTTTCTTTCTTCTTCTCTATGTGGGATATATTATATATCAGACTTTCAGATGGGAGCATGGAATCAGCAATCATCTTCTTTTTTATCCTATGATAGCGGCATTAATGCTGTACAGACTTGGATTCTACCTGGAAGAAAAAGAATCATTTTTTCCGAAATCAGTTTTTCGGACATTTGCATACATTGGGAAAAACAGTCTAGGAGTGTTTTTGATTCATCCGATACTGATTCATCTGATGCACAGTTTTGATCCTCACGATATGAAAGGAGCTTTCATCGGATGGTGGTCTGCATTCCTTCTGAATCTGACAGTGCCTCTTCTCATCTGGTGGGCAGTCGGGAAGATTTTAGGTTTGTTTAAGAAGAAATAATGGAATACCTGTTCCAGAAACTTTCATTCGGGGTTTTTCCGTCGCCGTCCTTGGAGAGATCCCGAATAATCCCGTTCACATAGTACATTTCCACCTCGCCTTTGTTTTTGGCATTGATCCTGCCCCGGTAAGAGCAGTCAAAAAGTTCCCGCACAAGCCTGTATGTCTCGCCGCTGATATTGATTCTGCCCGGAGTGCCGCTCGATTCCATCCGGCTTGCAGTGTTCACTGTGTCGCCCCAGACATCATAAGCAAATTTTTTTTCACCTATGACTCCTGCTACCAAGGGACCGCTGTGAATGCCAAGTCGAAGCTCCCAGTAAGGAAATCCCTTTTCTTCCTTAAGTGCTTTCATCATATTCATAAAATTCTGTATCTCCAGTGCAGCAAGAACTGAATCTGCAGCATGAGTGGAATTGACTGCGGGTATTCCTCCGGCACACATATAGCTGTCTCCGATAGTCTTCAGTTTTTCAAGTTTGTATCTTTCTGTAATTTTATCAAACTGGCTGAAACATCCGTCCAGTTCCTTAATGAGCTCAGCAGGAGACATCTTCTCTGCGATTACAGTAAATCCCTTAAAATCAGTGAACAATACTGTCACTGATTCATAGAATACAGGCTCTGCTCTTCCTTTATTCTTAAGTTCCTCTGCAACCTGAATCGGCAGAATGTTCAGAAGAAGTCTGTCCGATTTTTCTCTTTCCTTTTCTGCTTCCTTTTTGGCATCTTCCGTTTCTTTCAGAAGATGAGAGTTGTGAATGACTCCCGCAATCTGCTGACAGAACCCGCTGATGCTGGATATTTCCTTCTTAGAAAGATGAAACTCCTTTGTGGAATTGCTGAAATAAACTATGCCCACAGTATTTCCCTGAATCAGCATAGGCACGTTCAGAAAGGACTTTACTTCGAGGTTTTCAATGATGAATCTGTCAGTAGGGTGGGGGATATTTTTTATCTTCTGCACATAAAGAGGCTTCTGTCTTCTGTACTGAATGTAATTGAGTCCTCCGTTTTCATTCAGCGGGATCCTGAATTCATTCTTGAAATTCATTTTTGCTTCGGAGAGCAGAGTTCTTTCAAAGCTTCTCAGTGGAAAAAGCTCCTTCTTTTTTTCATCGGCAAGCAGAAGCCATACATCCTCTATATTGTATCTTTGATATATGTATTTTGAAATCTCTGTGAATATATGATCCAGATCTGAAAGCTCATTGATCATCCTGTTGAAACTGTTCAGGACTTCCAGTTCCTCCTTGGTTTTTTCTGCAAGCTGCTTCTGCAGAGCAGATTCCTGTCTGGCCTTTTCTGTTTCTTCAAGAAGATGCATATTTTGAATCACTCCTGCAATCTGCTCTCCGAACTGAATCAGGCTGAAAAGTTCCCTTCTTTCCAGGGAAGTTTTTCTGTCGATCGGGGCAAGATTCAGTATGCCGATCGTCCGGTCGTTTACAGTCAGTGGGATCTGAACGAAGGATTCAAATTTTCCGACAGTGAGTATTTTCAGATCCAGCCTTTTGGAAAAGTAGATTTTTCCATTGAACTCATTGATGAAATGATTTTTGCTTCCGGAAACGGATTTGTAAATGTCCGGCAGATAAAAAATCTCTCTGGATGCAAATGTCTGGTAAAGAGTTCCGATTCCCGGATTCACAGAAATCCTGAAATCTGTCAGAAATCTTTTCTGATCCTCGTCCCAGTCATTATCCTCCGGGAGTATCCATTTGTAATTATAAAGTTCATTTTTTTCATTATTATACAGAATGAGCCAGAATATTCCCAGTTCCATATTCTTACGGATGTAATCGTAAATCTGATTCAGAATGTAATCCAGATCCTTTGCGGAATTGATCAGTTTTGTAAACTTGTTCAGATCCTGAAGTTCCTGATTTGCTTCTTCAGTAATCTGTCTGGCCTTTTCGAGTTCGAGCGTTCTCTCCTGCACCTTCTTCTCGAGATTCTCCTTCAGTTCAAACAGTTCTGAATTACTCTCCTCAAGGGCAGCCGTCTTGCCCTGCAGTTCCTCGCTCTGCATTTCCGCGAAAGTGATATTTCTCGAAAATCTTTTGGAAAGAGCAACTGAGTGGAAATAGATGAAAATCAGGAAACCGTAACTGCCCATATAAAAAGTGTAAATGATCTGCATATTCAGAAGAAGATCATTGATGATTGTCCAGAAAAAGGGAAATCCTCCGGCACAGAAAAGTTTTGCCCCCGGCCTTCTGCGAATCATTGCCAGGAAGACAGTGACCGAGGAATACACAGCAAACAGGAATGCAGTAAGTTCAAAAACGGGCAGCAGTCGGATATAGATTTCGATAGGGGAGGAGGCGGCAGCAGCGGTGAGAGGGATGCCTGAATATTTAAAAATACGCAGTGCTCTTGATGTAAACTCTCTTGGAAAAAGGGAATACAGAAACATTGCAAACAGAGGAACACCCATATAAAAAGGGGCGTACTCCAGTTTGTATATCAGAAGGAAGGGCAGATCCGGAAAGTAGTCCAAAATGCAGCATTCATTTACGGATACAGTACGAAGAGCAATCAGAATGCAGAACATTCCGAAAAAAAGAGGCACCTTGTCCTTTTTACGGAAAAGATAAATGCTGATATTATGCACTGCCATAATCAGCAGGCACCCGAAAACAATATAGTCAAGCGACCTGCTTCTTTCCGTCTGTCCGCGAAGAGTATTCAATGAACCTAATTTAATTTTACCCAGTATGCCGGACTTTGTGCTGTGAAAATTGGAGACCCGAATCCGCAGTTCCATTTCAGCGGATTTTTTTTTCAGAGCAGAAAATCTGTGCCTTAAAAAAGGAGATGAGTCTTCTTTTGAATTCCCGGTTTTCCCAGTGGAAAGAATATGTATCCCGTCAGCATACAGATCATAAGACATTGAAATATCGGGAAGCAGGATAGCTAGTTCTTCATTTCCATCCTTTTCCGGAAGAAGAATTTTCAGACCGTACTCTGCAGTTCCATATAGAGGAAAACCATGGTCCTGCCACTGAGAAGGAACTGTAGTGAATCCTTTTGAATTTTTCTCGAAGGAAAATGTCCATTCCCCGTCCAGATAAACATTTCCGTCCTTTTGGAAATCCCAGTTCTTCAGATCCAGAATGCCTTTTTTGGCTTCAAGCGGAACTTTCGGAACCGGATCAGACTTGCAGAAAAACAGACCGAAACTGATTAGGATTAAAATCAGCCTGAGCATTTTGCGCCTGTCAAAAAAAACATAGAGTAATGTTCATTGTCTTCTGCAAATGGTCAATCAGAAATTAGTCATCACAACTTTGCAACAAATTTCTGCTTACGGTGCGCGATTCCAGCCCGACACAGGAAGGATTTTTTCTCATCTCCTTGTTTTTATATATTCGCAGGATGTGTGCGGGAGAAGGAGGAATATGAATTTTGGGAAAAAGTCGGTTTTTCTCTTATCCCATATGTCCACTAATGAAAATTAGTAGACATATGGTCAGAGTATAAGTAAAAATCTCGCAGATCTGACATTTGAAAGGAAAGCTGTTCTCATTGACAGCGGATTGTTTGATGCTTAAATATCCACACTATTCCTCCAGGAAAAGGTCATTTCTCTCAGAAGGCAGAATGCCTGCCTGAACAGCCTGTTTCTGCAGTTCCAGAACGGCCTTTTTGCCCTCGGCACCCAGATCATCGGTAAAGGAGTTCACATAGAGATTGATATGCGCCTGAACCACCTCCAGGTTTTTTTCCTGCGAGTTCTCCAAAATGTATTTCTGTGCTTTTTCCGGATTCCCCCAGGAAAGAGCCAGGCTTTTCCGAAGAGTTTTGTCGATTTCTATTTGGAGATTTCTGTCCATATC